>CAUCUN010000004.1:0-148301 GCA_958445985.1 uncultured Collinsella sp.
GCACAACCTTGCCAAGGTTGGGGTCGCGGGTTCGAGCCCCGTTGTCCGCTCCATTGCATTTCCGGACCGTTTAGGCGGTCCTTTTTCGGCGAAGTGGCCAAGTGGTAAGGCAGAGGCCTGCAAAGCCTTTACCCCCGGTTCGAATCCGGGCTTCGCCTCCAGGCAACATCCGGGCGCTCCGGCGCCCGTTTTGTTTTACATATGCGGACATGGCTCAGTTGGTAGAGCACAACCTTGCCAAGGTTGGGGTCGCGGGTTCGAGCCCCGTTGTCCGCTCCAAACGCAACAGCCCGACTACTACGGTAGCCGGGCTTTTTTTGTACCTATCTCCTAGGCTCGAACCCGAGAGGGGGCGAGCGTTTTGGGTCGTGGCTGTGGCGTTGTTTGCCGCGAATGTCCGCTTTGGGCGTATCATCGTGGGCATCTCGCATAACCTCGTTGCAAGGGAGATACGCCCCATGGCTACAGAAAAGTCTTCTTCGCGCTCATGGATGTCCGATGCCGCGATCTATCAGATCTACCCGCGCTCGTTTAAGGATTCGACTGGTTCGGGTCTGGGCGATATCGCGGGCATTACCCAGCAGATGGACTATCTTGAGCGGCTGGGTATCGAGGCCATCTGGCTGAGCCCGTTTTACCCTTCGCCTCTTGTCGATGGCGGCTATGATGTGGCGGACTACTGCGATGTCGACCCACGTCTCGGCTCGCTTGACGACTTCGATGACATGATCGCTGCGGCTCACGCGCGCGGCATCAAGGTCATCGTCGACATCGTGCCCAACCATTCATCCAACCAGCACCCCTGGTTCAAAGCCGCTCTTGCCGCCGGCCCCGGATCGCCCGAACGCGCCCGTTATATCTTCCGCGATGGTCGCGGCGAGCATGGCGAGCTGCCTCCCACCAATTGGAATGCCAACTTTGGCGGCCCCGCATGGACGCGTGTTGCGGACGGTCAGTGGTATCTGCACATGTTTACGCCCGAGCAGCCGGACTTTGACTGGTCATGCCCTGAGGTTCACGCGCTCTTTTGCGACGTCCTGGCGTTTTGGAGCGATCGAGGCGTCGACGGCTTTCGCATTGATGTGGCGCAGGGTCTCGCCAAGGATCTCGACCGCGATGACCTCGACCGGTGGCATCTCGCCGAGGGCGATGACATGGTTGACGACGGCACCCATCCGCTGTGGGACCGCAATGAGGTCCACGAGATCTATCGCGAGTGGCGCCGCGTGTTCGACCGCTATAATCCGCCGCGCAGTGCCGTTGCCGAGGCGTGGGTGCTGCCCGAGCGCCAGTATCTCTACGCGCGTCCCAGCGAGCTTGGCCAGACATTCAACTTTGAGTTTGCCAAGGCCACTTGGACCTATGATGACATGCACACTGCAATCGAGAAGGGCTTGAAGGCAGCCGTCGAATCCGATTCCGCCTCGACCTGGGTACTCTCCAACCACGACGTGCCGCGCGTGGCGACACGCTATGCCCTGCCGCAAATCAAGGCGACGCGCTACCACCAGATTGCGCTCGACTGGCTCTTGCGCGACGGGTCGTCTTATGACGAGGACCGTGAACTCGGCGAGCGCCGCGCGCGGGCGGCCCTTTTGCTTGAGCTGGCGCTTCCGGGCTCGGCATACGTGTATCAGGGTGAGGAGCTCGGCCTTTTTGAGGTGGCTGATATCCCGTGGGCTGCACTCGAAGACCCTACTGCGACCAATACGCACGGACCGAAGCGCGAGAAGGGGCGCGACGGCTGTCGTGTGCCCCTGCCGTGGGTGGCGGCGGACGATCCCGCGCATGGCGGATCGTTTGGGTTTTCGCCGGCAGACGCCGATGCGGCGCCCCATCTGCCGCAGCCTGCATGGTTTTCCGATTATGCTGCCGATAGGGAAGAAGTGGACCCGACATCGATGCTTGCGCTCTATCGTGACGCCCTCTGGCTGCGGCGCAAGCTGCGCGGGTGCGCCAACGATCTTGCGTGGCTCGATCTTGACGGGCGCACCGGTCTTGCGGATGGTGCCGAGGGCGCTGAGGGCGGCGTCATCGCCTATCGCCGCGATAACGGCTGGGCGTGTGTGACGAACTTCGGTGCAGCACCCGTGGAGCTGCCGGCGGGCAGGGTCCTGCTCACCTCATCACCGCTTGCAGACGGCAGGCTCGCGCAGGACAGCTCTGCCTGGATCATGCTCGGTGAGATGTAGGGGCATCTCGCTGCGAGCCTGCGTTTGTTCGCGCCTTTCGTGACGACTGATGCCCTCGCGAGAGCGTCGCAAAACTTTTCAAAAAAAGTTCTTGCATAGGATGCGGGCATCACGTAAGATTAATCCTCGTAAGCGGACATGGCTCAGTTGGTAGAGCACAACCTTGCCAAGGTTGGGGTCGCGGGTTCGAGCCCCGTTGTCCGCTCCATTTGGGCGTTTAGCTCAGGGGGAGAGCGCTTCCCTGACACGGAAGAGGTCAGAAGTTCAAATCTTCTAACGCCCACCAAATGTTCGCAGCTCAGAGGCTATGTCCTCTGGGCTGTTTTGTTTTGGTCGCCAAATTACGAGTTTTTTGGTCTTCCGGGATGCTTCTCAGTCGTCATCCGAGGAAACTCTCGTCTTTTCCGTTTACATACACATATCTTTCAAGGATTCATGCCGCGTTGCATGGGGCTCGGCAGGACACGACCGCAACATGTTGGTCAAGCATAATCTTTTGGATTCTTTTCGCGTGAGCGGCTTGGTTTTGGTAGGATTTGTCAGCGGCTTGACTAAGGGGGTTTTATAACTGCCATGCAGGTAGCCGTGTTGGTAACGTTTTACCGACTTGCCAAGAACCCCTCATAATTAATGCGTCTGGAAAATGACCAATTGCTTTGACCTGCTGAAACACTATATGTTGTGTTTGACCTAAAAAAAGAATACAGGATATAGATGTGTCTTTGTCGTATGATAGATGGCGGACAGAGAACGAAGACCTTAACTGCCTCTTTCGAACGTGTCCTTGAGCCGCTTGATTGGCTCTAGGGAATGTCCGCATGGAGGCTTATGGTTTATCGAGAACACAGATTGCGCGACGGCGCCGCAAGACAGGGGCAAGCCCTGCCTGGCATCGTTTGGCTCTGAAGCGCAATGAGGCTACGACGCGAAAGAGGCAAGAGGATGAAGATCATCAAGCGCAGCGGCACCGAGGTTGTCTTTGACATCGATAAGATCGTCAATGCCATCCGCGCCGCCAACTTGGAGGTCGAGGAGAGCTCTCGTCTAACCGACCGTCAGGTGGTTTATGCGGCGCAAAACGTCGCCGAGGCATGCGAGAACGCGGGCCACACCGTTTCGGTCGAGGAGATCCAGGATTTGGTCGAGGACGAGATCATGCGTCTCGACTGCTACGAGGTTGCCCGCCACTACATCATCTATCGCTATGTTCAGAGCCTGAAGCGCCAGAAGAACACGACCGACGACAAGATTCTGTCGCTCATCGAGTGCAACAACGAAGAGGTCAAGCAGGAGAACTCGAACAAGAACCCGACTGTCAACTCCGTTCAGCGCGATTATATGGCCGGCGAGATTTCCAAGGACCTGACCCAGCGCGTGCTGCTGCCCCAGGAGATTGTGGATGCCCATAATGAGGGCCTGATCCATTTCCACGATTCGGATTACTTTGCCCAGCACATGCACAACTGCGATCTGGTGAACCTGGAGGACATGCTCCAGAACGGCACGGTTATCTCGGGCACGCTGATCGAGAAGCCGCACAGCTTCTCGACCGCCTGCAACATCGCGACGCAGATCATCGCCCAGGTTGCTTCCTCCCAGTACGGCGGCCAGTCTATTTCGCTGACCCATCTCGCCCCGTTCGTTGAAGTGAGCCGTCAAAAGATTCGCGGCGAGGTCGCTCGCGAGCTTGAGGAGCTCGGCGTTTCCGCATCTCCCGAAAAGGTCCGCGAGGTTGTTGAGGACCGTCTGCGTGACGAGATCCGTCGCGGCGTTCAGACGATTCAGTATCAGGTCGTGACCCTTATGACCACCAACGGCCAGGCGCCGTTCGTGACGGTCTTTATGTATCTCAATGAGGCCCGTACGCCCCAGGAGAAGCATGACCTTGCCATGATCGTGGAGGAGACGCTCCGTCAGCGCTATGAGGGCGTTAAGAACGAGGCCGGAGTGTGGATCACCCCGGCGTTCCCCAAGCTTATCTATGTGCTCGAGGACGATAACGTTTACGAGGATTCCCCGTACTTCTACCTGACTCAGCTGGCTGCGAAGTGCACCGCCAAGCGCATGGTGCCCGACTACATCTCCGAGAAGAAGATGCGCGAGCTGAAGCTGTCGAAGGGCGAGACCGCCGGCAATGGCGATTGCTACACCTGCATGGGTTGCCGTAGTTTCCTGACGCCCGACCGTTCGGGCAACGGCTTTAACAATGTCGCCAACGCGCTGAACTATGACCCGACCAAGCCTAAGTACTATGGCCGCTTTAACCAGGGCGTTGTGACCATTAACCTGCCTGATGTCGCGCTGAGCTCGCACCAGGACATGGACAAGTTCTGGAAGATCTTCGACGAGCGCCTTGAGCTGTGCCACCGCGCCTTGCTGTGCCGTCATGAGCGTCTGATGGGTACGCTTTCTGACGCCGCACCGATTCTTTGGCAGTACGGTGCCCTCGCCCGTCTGAAGAAGGGCGAGACGATCGACAAGCTGCTCGTGGGCGGTTACTCCACCATTAGTCTGGGTTATGCCGGCCTGTATGAGTGCGTCAAGTACATGACGGGCCACAGTCACACCGAGAAGGAAGGCACGCCCTTTGCCATGGCCGTCATGCAGCGCATGAACGACAAGTGCGCCGAGTGGAAGGCTGCGAGCGACATCGATTTCTCGCTGTACGGCACGCCGTTGGAGTCGACGACCTACAAGTTCGCCAAGTGCCTGCAGCGTCGTTTTGGCATCATTCCGGGCGTGACGGACAAGGGCTACATCACCAACAGCTACCATGTCCACGTGTCCGAGGAGATCGACGCCTTCGATAAGCTTAAGTTTGAGGGCATGTTCCAGCAGCTTTCGCCGGGCGGTGCCATCTCCTACGTCGAGGTTCCCAACATGCAGGACAACCTCAAGGCTGTCATTCGCGTGATGCAGTACATCTACGACAACATCATGTACGCCGAGCTCAACACCAAGAGCGACTACTGCCAGGTGTGCGGCTACGACGGTGAGATCAAGATTGTCGAGGATGACGGCAAGCTGGTGTGGGAGTGCCCCAACTGCGGCAACCGCGATCAGGAGAAGATGAATGTTGCCCGTCGCACGTGCGGCTACATCGGTACCCAGTTCTGGAACCAGGGCCGAACCGAGGAAATCCGCGACCGCGTGCTGCATCTCTAATACCGCTCCGGGGCTGAGCCGGGAGGGCCGCTTGGGCTTTTGCTCGCTATTTCGGACAGTCCTGCGCAAGACGAAGGCCACATTAAGTGGCCTTCTTTGCGTGCGGAACTCATATCGAGCAAAAGCCCAAGCGGCCCTCTCGGCTCAGCCAAGTTGACGTAGCTGAGATGCGGCATGCGGTCTGCTCACTCCTCGAAGTTCTTAGCGGAGATAATTCGAGCTGCAGCTGCGATTTACTTGCGATGGCGGTTGAGCCGCAACCCAGTTTTTATTAGATCTCGAACCCTATGCTCGATGTTCGCTTCGTTCATTGAGTTACCCTTTGCATGAGGCCGGGACATATCGTCCCGCCCGCAGTTTCGCAGGCCGCAGGCCGAGAATGTTTGAGGACGGGATGATATGTCCCGACCTCCCGGGAGAGTTACCTATGAATTACGCGAACATTAAGTATTTCGACATTGCTGATGGGGAAGGCGTTCGTACTTCTCTGTTTGTGAGCGGGTGCCGTCGTGGGTGCAAGAACTGCTTTAACTCTGTCGCGTGGGACTTTGCTGCGGGCGAGCCGTTCGATCGCGCCGTCGAGGACAAGATTATCGAGAGCCTCGACCATCCCTTTATCGATGGCCTGACGATTCTGGGCGGCGAGCCTATGGAGCCCGAGAATCAGGCGGGGCTTGTTGACTTTATCGAACGCGTGCGTGCGGCCTATCCCGAGGGGTCGGGCAAGACCATTTGGTGCTTTACCGGCGACGTGCTCGAGGAGCTTATGCCGGGTGGCCGTCATCATACCGAGGTGACGGACCGTATCCTGGCCTGCCTCGACATGTTGGTGGACGGCCCGTTTGTTCAGGATCTGTACGATATCTCATTGCGCTTTAGGGGCTCGAGCAATCAGCGCGTGATTGATATGAACGCCACGCGCGCCCGTGCTGTGCGCGAGGGCGTTGCGCTTTGCGACGCTGTGGAGCTTTGGCGGGACGATCCGGTCTATTCGACCCATACTATGTAGCTTGTGGCCGATGCCAAAGGGCGTGGTACCATAGCGCGAACGCAAAATCGGAAAAGTGAGGCCCAGATGGTCGATCAGGAAAAAGTCGAGGCCGCCATTAAGCTGTTGCTTGAGGGCATAGGCGAGGACTCAACTCGTGAGGGCTTGCTGGAGACCCCGGCGCGCGTTGCCCGTATGTATGGTGAGATCGCCGGCGGTATGGACCAGAGTGCCGAGGAGCACCTGTCCAAAACCTTTGCCGTCGCTTCGAACGACTTGGTTATTGAGCGCGACATTACGTTCTACTCGCTGTGCGAGCACCATCTGCTGCCGTTTTATGGCAAGGCTGCGATCGGCTATATCCCTAACGGTCGCGTGGCGGGTCTGTCTAAGCTCGCTCGCACGGTTGAGGTTTATGCCCGCCGTCTGCAGCTGCAGGAGCAGCTGTGTGCGCAGGTTGCCGACGCTCTCATGGATTATCTCGCTCCCCAGGGAGCGATTGTGCTCATGGAAGCCGAGCATATGTGCATGACCATGCGCGGCGTGCAAAAGCCTGGCACCAAGACCGTGACACTCGCTCGCCGCGGCGTCTTTGAGACCGATCCCGCGCTCGAGGAGCGTTTCTTTAGGATGCTGGGCCGCTAACCATGAGAGTCGTCAACGACTTTACATCGAAGACCGATGAGGGGACGTCGCGTCGCGGCTTTATGGCTTCGGGCCTGGCCCCCTTTGGTGCCATGCCTCGCATTGATTACATTTGTGCCAACGGGCTGTTCCGTCGGCACCTGGGCAACATTGCACAGTTGGAATCGGGGCGCATCTTCTGCCGCCACGGTATTGATCATCTTCTCGATGTCGCTCGCATTATGTGGATCAAGAATCTTGAGGAACAGCTCGAATTTGACCGCGAGGTCATCTACGCCACGGCACTTCTTCACGATATCGGCAAAGATGAACAGTATGAATCGGGTATATCCCATGATGTTGCAAGCGAACGCGTCGCTGATGCGATTCTCGGCGGCATGCCCGATGATGTGGCGTTTGAGCCGGCCGATGCCGCAGCCATTAAGACGGCCATTCTGGGCCATCGAAAGCTGCGCGTGAACAGCCAACCGCTTGAGCGTCTGCTCTATACAGCCGACAAAGCGTCGCGCGCCTGCTTTGCATGCCCCGCGCGCAATGCTTGCAACTGGAGCGATGATAAAAAGAACCTGTCGATTCGCGTGTAGTTAGTTTGCGCGGTCGGGGTTCTAAACGAAGGAGACGATCGCGATGAGCAATAAGAAACTGCCCGAGAATGCAACCAAGACTGAAGGTGCCGAGCTCGCCCGCCGTGGAAGGGGCGAAATATCCACCGCAACGGCGGTACCCCACGTGAGCTATGACGATCTGCGCCATGCCGACCGCATCACCGTTGAAGGTCTTGAGGTTTTTGCTAACCACGGCGTATATCCCGAAGAGAACGCGCTGGGCCAGAAGTTCATCGTGTCCCTGGTGCTCTATGCCGACCTGCGTGCAGCGGGGGAGCACGATAACCTGGACGCCTCGATTGACTACGGCTCGGTATGCCACGATGTCGATGGCTATCTGCGCGAGCATACGTTTAAGCTCATCGAGGCTGCAGCCGAGGGTGTGGCCCAGATGCTGCTGCGTCGTTACCCCCTGCTGCTTGGCGTGCACGTTAAGTTCGATAAGCCTTGGGCGCCCGTCGGTCTTCCCCTGGCAAGCTGCGGTGTCGAGATCGAGCGCGTGCGCTAACCGGTTCTAATACGTCTCTATGGGTGGCTGTTTGAGTCGCTGAGACAGTGCTCTATTGTTGGGGCAGTATGTGTCGAGCAGGACGTGGAACCGCTGGTTGTGGCTTGGCTCGAGCAAGTGGACGAGCTCGTGGGCGACAACCATGTCGAGGCATTCGATGGGATAGGCGGCAAGTTCGCGTGCGATGCGAATGGCTCCGGTCTTGGGCGTGCATGATCCCCAACGCGTTTTCGTGCTGCGTACGGAAACGCGGGATACGGCGACACCCATTGCGATTTCATATGCGTGCACCATATCACGCAGCGCCGATGTGACTTCGGACGTATAGAGCTGGTCAATATGGGCTTGGATCTCACTGGGCGTTAAGCCGTCGAGGGTTGCGTTCCACTTGGCCTGCGGACGTTCGTCTGGCTCGTCGGTACCCATAAAACTTGCGAAGGTAGCCTGCTTGGGCCGCGGTGCGGGTGATGCAAAGTTATGATCGAGTGCATCCTGTACCGTGATGGGCTTGCCCCAAAGTGCAATGATCGAGTGGGGACTGAGCGACTCCTGTGCCGTCGTCTGACGTTGCTCGCGCTGGGCAAGTCGGCTGATAATCCAGGCGCCGTTGCGCTTCACAAACGCTTCGATATGCTCGCGGCTGGCGCCGAGCGGTGCGCTGGCGTGGACCTCGCCGCTCGATGTGACGCGTAGGTTGAAGTTCTTGACGCGCTTTTTGGTAACGACGACGGGGATGGGCGTCCCATCCGGTCGGGATACGGAAATCGTAAACTGCTGCGTCAAAAGTGATCCTTCAGATTGGGGACGGGCCGGCATGTCGACCGTTCGGCATGCCGGCCCGCTCAGGGGATGTGAAATTAATAACGCTCAAAGAAGGCAAGGGCATTATCGCTGCAGAGCTTCTGCATCACGGTCTTGCCAAAGTGCTTGGAGAGCATGTTCTGGAACTCGGGCATCTTGCTGGCATCGGAGAGGAAGGCGGGCACCGTGGCACCGTCCCAGTCGCCGCCGAGCGCGATGACGTCCTCGCCGCCCAGGTCGAGCCAGTGCTCGATATGTGCTGCCAGCTGGTCGAAGGTGACGTCTGCGGCGGTCTCGTCGGTTGCGTCGTTGGAAAGGAACTCGCTGCAGTAGTTGAGGCCGACGATACCGCCCATGTCGCGAATGGTGCGGAACTGGTCATCGGTAAGGTTGCGCTTGACGCCGCAAACCGTACGGGAGTTGGAGTGGCTAGCGACGAAGGGGCGCGTGGCGTGGGCGACAACCTCGTCAAAGCACTCGTCGTTGAGGTGGGAGACGTCGAGTACCATACCGGCGTGCTCCATCTGAGTGAGCGCCTCGATGCCGGCGGCGGTGAGGCCGGCATGGGTGTCGTGCCCGCTCGCGAGCGGTCCCTGCGCGTTCCAGCTGAGCGATGACATGAGTACGCCCAGGCTCTTGAGCACCTCGATCAGCGCGGGGTCCTCGGCAAAGAACGTGGCGTTTTCGATGGTGTGGATGCAGGCGATCTTGCCGTCTTTGAGCGCGGGGCGAATGTCTGCGGCTCTGCGCACGTTGACCATGCGGTCGTGATTGAGCATGGCCTGGCCACTCATATGCGCCATGATCTGCGCCTGGAAGCGCGCTGCGTGGGCGGCGGGAATCTCGTCGGGGACAAACGTGGCGAAGCACTGTGCCCACGGAGTTTTGCCGATCTTTGCGAGCGAGATGGCGCAGGCGTTGCCCTCGATGAGGTCGAAATCCTGCGGGTGCGTCTCGTCGCCGGGGAAATAGCCGTCGGTGCCCGCGGTAAAGCGCAGGTCAAGATCGAGTGTGGCCCAGCCGATGCGGTCGGCGGTGTCGCAGTGCAAGTCAAATACGGGATATGCCATGGTTCCTCCGGTTGCAGCGTTTCTTTGCAAACTGCCTTTGAATTGTATGACTAGGGTATAGTTAGCGCCATATGTTCATGGCGGCTCGCGTTGTGTGCCGCCCTTATTACGGAGGTTACCATGTCCAACCAGGGCAAGAAGGTTAAGACCCATTATCGTGGCACGCTCGACGACGGCACGCAGTTCGATAGCTCTTACGATCGCGGCGAGCCGCTGGAGTTCACCTGCGGTGCCGGTCAGATGATCAAGGGTTTCGACGCCGCCGTTATCGATATGCAGGTGGGCGAGAAGAAGTCTGTACACATTCCTGCTGCCGATGCCTACGGTGAGCACAATCCCGAGATGGTTATTACCTTCCCGGCCGAGCAGGTTCCCAACATCGAGCAGATCGAGAAGGGCATGAAGCTCTTCCTGTCCACGCCGAGCGGCATGCCTGTCCCTGCCGTTGTCATCGACGTGACGCCCGAGGCCGTGACGCTCGACGCCAATCACGAGCTCGCCGGCAAGGATCTCAACTTTGATATCGAGCTCGTCGAGGTCGAGGACTAGTTGATGTCCGTGAACCTGGTAGCTACGGAGCGCTTGGGAAATCTCAACGACCCGTCCTATGAACTCCTGCTTCGTCGGGAGATGGGTGGCATCTTTGAGGTTGACGAGCTGCTACTCGATTGGGACCAGGCTGATGCGCGCCTGTTTGTGGGCGTGACGGAGCTGGGGCGCACGGTGAATGCCCGGCTGGATGCCACTGATGGCGAGCGTCTTGCCGATGGCGACGTGCTCGTCATTGACCGTTCGGGCATGGTGCCCGTGGCGGTTGTCGTGCGCCTGCGCAGCGCCGAAGTCTATTTGGTCGAAGTCGACCGCATGGATCCGATTGCGCTCGCGCATGCGTGCTGGGAGATCGGCAACATGCATGCACCGCTCTTCCGGGGAGACTCGGACGAGCATACCGTGCGTATGTATACGCCGGTGCAACCGGTTTTGGGTCGTATGCTCCGGGGTATCGGGGGCGTTCGGCTCTCGGTGGTCACACGCGAGCTCGATGCCAGTCGACGCTTTGCATCGAGCGCGGCGGATGTCGTTGTGAGTATGGCTCCAGACTTTACGATCGTAAAGAAGGCGCGCGGTTAACGTGCGTATGCGTAAGACGGACTTTGAGGGGCAACTATTCAAAGTCCGTCTTGCTGTTGATGAGATGCTTTGGGGGAACATATGGGTCTTGAGGGAATCAAGCTGATCGCCTGCGATTTGGATGGCACGTTGCTGCATCCGGGGGAGCGCGAGCCACGCCCCGAGGCATTTGAGCTCATTGATGAGCTGCATCGTCGCGGCATTGTGTTTATGCCGGCGAGCGGCCGTCAATATGCGAGCTTGCGCTACCTGTTTGCCCCGGTGGCCGATGAGCTCGCCTATGTGTGCGAAAACGGAGCCCTGGTGATGAGCGAGGGGCGTGCCGTTGTCAAGCGCTCTATGGGGCGTGACCTGGCGGTGGATATCGCGAATGCCGTAGTCGCCTACCCCCATGCTGACGTGACCCTTTCCTGCGAGGGGCACCTCTACACCATATGCGGCAACGATGCATTCGTCGACCATTTGCGTTACGAGGTCCATTGCGATGTGGCGGTGGTCGACCGTCCCGAGGACATCGACGAGGACATCATTAAGATTGCCTTCCAGACGCCCGAGGTGGATCAGCCGGCGGCGCTGGAGTATTTTGTGCGTCGCTTTGGCGACCGGGTCGATGTGATGACGTCGGGAACCGAATGGACCGACTTTATCGGCTTTGATTCGGGCAAGGGGTCCGCGCTTGCCGATTATGGTCGCGCGCTGGGGATCTCACCTAACGAAATGATGGCGTTTGGCGATAACGAAAACGACCGCGACATGCTCAACGTAGTGGGTCATCCTTGTCTAATGGAGAGCTGCAATCCCTCTATGCGCGGCATCAACGACCGCGTCCGTTACGTGCGCACGGTCGAAGAAGAATTGCGTCGCCTGCTTGCCGAGTAGGCATGTCCCAAAATCTACCTACAGTTGGGGCAGAGACCCTCGAAGATGGTGTAGTGCGAGGTGACGTTCCAGCCGATTTGTTCGGACGCCTTTGCGTCGAGCTGGGCGTCAAAGGGGAGCGGCACATCGATGACGCGGCTGCACGAGGTGCAGATGATATGCGCATGCGGCTCGATGGTGCGATCGAAGCGGCTGCCGCCCGGCGTCTTGATCGAGAGAATCTCCCCGGCATCGGCCAAGAGATTGAGATTGCGGTAGACCGTGCCGCGGCTTATTTTGTCGTCCCGTTCGCGCACGGCGTTGTAGATCTCATCGGCGGTGGGATGGTTGCAGCTTTGGCGCACGGCATCAAGAACTAGCTTCCGCTGCTTAGTGTTTCTTCTTTGCACGGCCATGCGCCTCGCCTCTTTTCTGCCAATGTAGGTAGGTAAATGATACCGTATTTAGCACACAATACTAATAACGTGGGTTGAAACCATCTTCGCTGGTAAGTGGGGCGCGGGTTTGTGCGTCCTCGAGGCGAAAACGTATACCCATTCGCTCATAGGAGGCATGGAGCGCTTCGAGGTGAGACAGGATATTCGCGGGCGCGCCTTGTACCTCCATTTCGACCGAACCGTCTTCCATATTGCGTACCCAGCCGGTGAGTGCGTGCGCCTGTGCGAGATTGGTGTTGGTAAAGCGAAAGCCGACGCCCTGGACTTGGCCCTCCCACCGTAGAAAATAGCGCTGGGGAGCGTTTTGAGTTGCTGTGTCGCTTGCTAGCACGGTTAGCCTGCGTCGCAGCTCGAGCTCAACGCCAGACGGTTTTTGAGGATCTCGATTGATGCTGGAGAAGAACTTGTCAAAAAAGCCCATCGCTAGGCCTGCTTGACTGAATCGGCGGGGAAGGTAATGCCGGCCTGCTGACGCACGGCATCCATGATGCGCAGCGAGACGAGCGTGACATCGCGATAGTGGCCAAGCTCATGACGTCCGGCCGGTGTTTCCCAAATCTCTTCTTGGACGTTATCGATGCCACCGATGGCGGTGATAAAGTCTGTGAGTTCGTATTCCATAGTGTTGCTCGATTTGGGCAGGTCGAGCGCGCGGGCGTTGTCGCCCTGTTCGCGCGGTGCCTCGGTCGCCGAGCCGCGTACGACGTCGCCGCGGTAGTCGATGCGTACGTTGCGGGGCGTGGACAGATGGTCAATCTGGATGGTGCCACGCTCGCCTTCGATCTGCGAGGGCAGCAGGTCATTCGTAATTTTGGAGTGTGCGAGCTCGACGGAGATACGGCCACCGCCATAGCTGGCGAGAATGGAACCGCACCCGTCGATGGGGCCATGGGTGAGCTCTTGCGTTGAGGGGTCGAGCAGCGTGGTCATGCTGGTGAGACCAGAGGGCATGCCGAAAATCTCGACCATGGGCTCGACGGCGTAGACGCCAATGTCCATGAGGGAGCCCGAGGCCATATGGCAGTCGAAGATATTGGTGGCGCGCCCCGCGAGGATTTCGTTGTAGCGTGAGGAATACTTGCCAAAGCGCAGCGAGGCGCGGCGAATGGGCGCAATTTCGCCCAGAGCGTCCTCAATGGCGTGGAAAGCGGGATCGTGAAGCGGGCGCATGGCCTCGAGCGCCACGACGCCAGCTGCCTCGGCAGCCCGGAAGACCTCGAGCGCTTGCGCCTCGGTGGCGCAGAAGGGCTTTTCGACGATAACGTGCTTACCGCCGGCGATGCAGGCGAGCGCCTGCTCGTGATGGAGTGCGTTGGGGCTGCCGATGTAGACGGCATCGACGTCGTCGGCGGACGCGAGCTCGTCGAGTGCGGTGAAGTTGCGTTCGCCGCCGTGCTTAGCGGTGAAGGCGGCGCCGCGATCTGCATCGCGTGAGAGCGTACCCACAAACGCGGCTTGGTCGTTGGCGTTGACGACCTGGATAAAGTCGTCGGTAATCATGGATGTGCCGATGGTTGCGATGCGCAGCATGTATCCCCCTCGTGCCGTTCGGTTTACAGGATGAGTGTAGCGCGAGGGGGCAAGAAATGGCGTGCGAAAACGCCGTTACAGGTCGCTCTCGTTAAAGCCGGTGTCGATATCGAGATTGGCTCCGTCGGCCGCGGTGGTGGCGAGCTCGTCGCAGCGCTCATTGAGCTCGTGGCCGGCATGCCCCTTAACCCAGATGAACTCCACCTTATGCTTATTCTTTGCGGCAAGCAGGCGCTCCCATAGGTCGCGGTTCTTGACGGGCTGCTTGTTGGCGGTTTTCCATCCGCGCTTTTTCCAGCCGTCGATCCAGTGCTTGTTAAAGGCGTTGACGACGTACTGCGAATCGGAATGGACTTCGACCTCGCAGGGGCGGTTGAGTGCCTCGAGCGCCACGATGACCGCCATGAGCTCCATGCGGTTGTTGGTGGTCTTGGCGTAGCCGCGCGAAAGCTCGGAGGTGAAGGTCTTGCCGGCGGGGTTGGTGTATTTGAGCACGGCGCCGTAGCCGCCGCGTCCCGGATTTGATCGGGCCGAGCCGTCGGTATAGATGATGACCTTCACATGGTTCCTTTCGTTGGGTACGTTTCGTGTGAGTGACCATTGTAGCGCCATGCCCGCCGGGGGCTAGCAATCTACGATTTCTACCCCGTCTTCTGACAGTTGGTCGGCATGGATGATGCGGTTGAGCTCGTCGAGGTATTGCTGCAAGAGGGGAGAGGGCTTGCGCTCGTCGTGCATGATATAGCCTACGTGCATCGTTGGGGCGTCTGCTAACGGGATCGATGCCATGCCCCATTGCATTTCATTGGAGAGGACACCGGTCGACAGGGTGTAACCGTTCGACGTGATAAGTAAGTTAGTGAGTGTTCCGCGGTCCGAGATTCGTATGTTGCGGTCGCAAGGGATATAGCTAAAAGGTTCCTCGGCGTAATAGAAGGAGTTTGAGGTTCCCTGCTCAAAGCTGTAGCGCGTATAGGGCGTGAGGTCGGCAAGGGACAGCTTAGGGCGGCGTGCGAGCGGGTGGCGTTCGCTGACGAATACGTGGACTTTCGCATCAAAAAGGGGGTGAAAGCCCGCTCGGGCGTCGGCGAAGGCCTTCTGCAGGACGCGGGCGTTAAAGTCATCCAGATACAGAATGCCGATATCGCTGCGAAATGCGCGGACGTCGTCGATGATTTGCGAGGTGGTGGTCTCGCGCATGATGAACTCGAACTTGCTGTCGCGGCAGCGCTCGACGACGTTGACAAAGGCCTCGACCGAAAACGCGTAGTGTTGGGCCGAGATGGCAAGGCGCGCCTGGGGTGTACCGCCGTCCTCGTAGCGGGCCTCGAGCATATCTGCCTGCTCCACGACCTGGCGCGCATAGCCTAAAAGCTCGGTACCGTCGTTGGTGAGCGTGACGCCGCGGCTGGAGCGCGTAAAGATTTCCAGATGGAGCTCCTGCTCGAGGCTTTTGACGGCGTTGGAGATATTGGACTGTGCGGTATAGAGGCGCTGCGCTGCGGCGTTAATTGAGCCGGATTCTGCCACGGCGATCAAAAAGCGAAGCTGCTGGAGGGTCATCGGCGCCGTCCTTTCGATAGCTATCTAAATAACAGATAACAGGTTAGCGCTTTTAAGTGATTGACCGAGCGAAACAATGCTCGTACTATTCAAAACACACAAAGGCGGTAGGTAATTAAGCCGACCACGGAACCGGGATGCGAAAGGAGGCCCGCATATGAATTGCTTACCAAGACGAATGCCGGGCTCCTGCTTGCGCCCGTCGGCGTGATCAGGAGGCAGCGACTTACTTCTCTTACTCTTATTACTTTTGTTCAATCAAGGAGATCATCATGAGCCAGTTTATCAACAACCCCGAGCACACCTTTGGTTTCGACACCCTGCAGCTTCACGTTGGCCAGGAGAGCGCCGATCCCGCATCCGATTCCCGCGCCGTGCCTATCTACCAGACCACGAGCTACGTGTTCCGCAACTCCCAGCACGCCGCTGACCGCTTTGGCCTTGCCGACGCCGGTAACATCTACGGTCGTCTGACCAACTCCACCCAGGGCGTCTTTGAGGACCGTATCGCCGCGCTCGAGGGCGGCGTTGCTGGCCTCGCCGTCGCCTCTGGTGCCGCCGCCATCACCTATACCCTGCAGGCACTCGCTCAGGCCGGCGACCATGTGGTGGCCCAGAAGACCATCTACGGCGGTTCCTACAACCTGCTGGAGCACACGCTCTCCCAGTTTGGTGTCGAGACCACCTTCGTCGATGCCCATAACCTGGACGAGGTCGAGGGTGCCATCAAGGACAACACCACGGTCATTTATCTCGAGACGCTCGGTAACCCCAACTCCGATATCCCCAACATCGACGCTATCTCCGAGGTCGCCAAGAAGCATGGCCTTCCGGTTGTTGTCGATAACACCTTCGGCACCCCGTACCTCTTCCGTCCGCTGGAGCACGGCGCCAACATCGTCGTTCACTCCGCGACTAAGTTTATTGGCGGCCACGGCACCTCGCTGGGCGGTGTGATTGTCGATGGCGGCAACTTTGACTGGAAGGCGAGCGGCAAGTATGCGCAGATCGCCGAGCCCAATCCCTCCTACCATGGCGTCTCGTTTGCCGAGGCTGCCGGCCCTGCCGCCTTCGCGACCTATGTCCGCGCCATCCTGCTTCGTGACGAGGGCGCCTGCATTAGCCCGTTTAACGCATGGGTCCTGCTCCAGGGCACCGAGACCCTGTCGCTGCGCGTCGACCGCCATGTCGAGAACACCAAAAAGGTCGTTGAGTTCCTGACCGGGGACAGCCATGTTGCCAAGGTGAACCACCCGAGCCTGCCCGAGCACCCCGACCATGAGCTGTACCAGAAGTACTTCCCCCGTGGCGGCGCCTCGATCTTCACCTTCGAGATCAAGGGCGGCCAGGAGGCTGCTTGGAAGTTCATCGACCACCTGCAGGTCTTCTCGCTGCTCGCCAACGTGGCCGACGTCAAGTCGCTCGTCGTGCACCCGGCTACCACCACGCACTCCCAGCTCTCTGCCGAGGAGCTCGCCGAGCAGAACATTACGCCCTCCACGATTCGACTTTCCATCGGTACCGAGAACGCCGAGGACATCATTTGGGATCTGAAGCAGGCCTTCGCCGCGCTGGACGAGTAAGGCGACTTGTGCAAGGACCCTTTGCGACTCGATAGGTATAACTGCATAAAATGCCTGCTCAAGGCGCCTGTGCGAATAATGGTTGCACGGGCGCCTTTTTTGCATAGGAATATCTGGAAAACAGGCTTTTTAACGTCGAATATCCAATCTAGATATGGAAAACTCCTGTTAAGTGAATGTGAGTTTTACGCAAATGACGTGCGCCTTTTGAGAAAAACCGCAGGTCGCGAATTGCTCAGGGTACTATGCAGCGCGATCGAATCACACGCAGCTTAAACGCAGCAAAAACTCACTACGGAGGTTTCCAGCTACATGAGGATCGATTCACGAAAACCGAAGGCCGCCGCCCTTTCTGCCACGCTGGCCGTGGCGCTTTTGGTGGGCGCCGGCGTAACCGAGGCCCATGCGGCGACACTGCCCGACGCGGTTGGGTCCACGCCCTCCGAGGCCACGTTGATGCAGCCCGTCGATTATCGCGGCGACGGTTTTGGCTCCATGCAGGAGTGGAACGCCTCCATGGGGGCCAAGCGCGATTCCCTGGAGGTCCGCGCCCAGATCATCATGAACATGTACGGTGACTATGCCACCGATGACGAGCGCGCTGTGTTGCAGGGTTGCATCGACGACGCGGGTAGCCTGTTGACGATGGGGGAGGTCGACGCCAAGTCGACCGAGCTCGACGAGCTTCGCTCTACGCTTGAGGATGCCAAGCGCGAGGCGCTCGAGGCTGCCGCGGCCAAAGCCGAGGCTGCTGAGGCCGTTCAGGCTTCGTATTACAATGCCGGCTCCGGCTCGTCTTACGCGTCTGCTGCGTATTACGCGAACGGCTCGGGCCTGACGCGTTCGAGCGGCGTCAATAACTATAATGGCCGCCGCGAGACTTATTACAGCAGCAACGTGTTGTATCACCACCGCACGGGCGAATGGACGCAGGATTCCGAGGGCTTTTGGCGCGATTCTGATGGTTACTACGTCGTGGCCGCGGGCGATAAGGCTCAGGGCTCCACGTTTACCGGTTCCAAGGGCGAGTGCAAGGTCTATGACTCCGGCTGCGCAGCCGGAACCACCGACTACTACACTGGCTGGTAGTTTTTCTGCATCACGGATATTTGGCGGACGGGCGTCTATACCGAGCTTTAGGGCAACGTAAGGACGCCCGTTCTATGTATGCGTTTGAGTTAACAGAGCGCTTACCGTGGCAGTACGCCGCGCATATGGGCACGGGGCACACTAAGTCACGAGAAACAAAGTCTTTCTCGTGGAGGAAGTGGTTCCATGAACGCTCGAGATGTCGCTATTGCCGTCGTTGCCCTTTTGATCGGATGCCTTGGTCCGACGGCGGCGCTAACTGCCGGCTTGCAGTCCGATACGGGCGCCGCTCCTGTGATTGTGGGCGCCTTGATTGCAGCGGCGCTGCTGGGAAGCGCCGGCGTGCTGCTTTGCCGCGATGACGAGGACGAGGTTCCGGAATCGCAAAATAAGCCTCAGTTTTAGCCTCGAGCTAAATGCAACAGGCCTTCGCGAATGACGGAATCCTCGCGAAGGCCTGTCTGCTTGTATTGCGCACATCGCGATGCGGCCGAGGCTACCAGCTGCTTTCTATTTCGCGAATCCTCTGGTAGAGCCAATCGTTTTGCGGCACTTGGATATCGTGTTTGGCTGCGAGGCGGCAAATGGTGCCAGCGAACTCCTCGACTTCGGTTTTTCGTTGTGCGATGCGGTCCTGCGCCATCGAGGGCATACCGACGGGGTCGATTCCCTCGATGAGGTGCACCATCTGCGTCAGGTCTGCCTCGGTCAGCTCAATGCCCTCAGCGTTGGCGACCGCAAGCGTTTCGCGCATGGCGGAAACAAAGCAGCGACGCTGCTCGGAGCCCGGCTCCGTGGCGCTTCCGTAGGTCCCGCCGTAGGCCATACAGGTCTGGTTGATGCCGTCGTTGAGCATGAGTTTGGCCCACATGCGGTGCGCAATGTCGCTCTCGACGGTATGGGCGATGCCGCAGCGTGTGTAGAGCTCGTCGATGGCGCTGACGGTTGCGGGCTCGGTGCCTGCTGCCGCGCCAAAGCGAATCTCGCCCGCATTGGTAAAGGTGAGCGCGCCGTCGAGGAACACGGCATCCATGCCCTGGCAAATACCAAGAACGGTATGCTTCCAGCCAAAGCGCTCGGCAATCTTTTGCTCGCTCGTAATGCCGTTGCACAGCGAGGCGATGAGCGTGTTGGGCCCCACGACGCGCTCCATAGTCTTGAGCGCTTGGTTGAGTCCCGTCGTCTTGACCGTGAGAATGACCAGATCGGCGGGCGTTGCCTCACTGGCGCGGATGGACTTGAGCGCACAGGGCTTGCCGTTGACGGTGAGCGCATCGCCCACGTGACGCTCAAAACGGGCGTCATCCATAACGTATTCGACGGCGTCATTGCCGAGGGCCGTGGCAATCATGCTGCCGTAGAGCAGGCCGACGCCGCCCTTGCCGATAAAGGCGACCTTGTTGATCTGCATGTGAATCATCTCCCCACTAAAAGGCGCCCGCATGAGGGGCGCCTGGTGGATTGTATGCCGCTGGAGCATGTGGCGTGCACCGGAGGCGGAATTTAGAAGAACAAACTCATGGGAACTTATGCCGCGGGACAGACCGCAAAAACGCGCGCAGGGTATCCGACGCCATCGCGCACCTTGGGGAAGGTGCAGAAGATGACAGCGCCTGTGGCGGGAAGCTCGTCCAGATGGTCCATGACCTCGATCTGATAGCGGTCGACCGAGAGGATGTACTGCTCGCCGGGGTAGGGGGTAGGTGTCCTCACGCGTGGTCACGCTCTCCTCCTTTCATCGGACTTTTTGCTGATGTTAAAGCGGTGTCGTGACGGCTCGATTTCTGCTGCGTTACGATACGTTCTCGATTGCGATTCCACGATGTTTCGGCCGCGTGACCATTGTGTTTCGCCTTGCCGGGGCGCTGATGGCGAAGGGAGGGGCAGTGCAATATCGCGTTGACCCCAAAAGCGGCAACCGTATCTCGGCGCTGGGGCTGGGCTGCATGAGGTTTCCCGGTGCGCCGGGACACCCCGATGCGAAGACGGCCGATGCCATCATTTCCCGTGCGGTGGAGCAGGGGATTAACTACCTGGACACGGCCTATCTCTACCCCGGTAACGAAGCTTGTGTGGGAGCTTCGCTTGAGCGCCTGGGTCTGCGCGACCAGATTTTGCTTGCGACCAAGTTACCGCACGCTTCGTGCAAATGTGCGGAGGATTTCGATCGGTTCTTCGACGAGCAGCTGCGCCGTTTGCGGACTGACCATATCGACTATTACCTTATGCACAACATCACCTCGCCCGCGCAGTGGGAGCGCGTGGTAGCGTTGGGTATCGAGGACTGGATTGCGCACCAAAAGGCTGCGGGGCGTATTCGCCAGATAGGTTTTTCGTACCACGGCAGTGCGGCGGACTTCCTTACGATGCTTGA
Organism: uncultured Collinsella sp.; assembly: GCA_958445985.1. Classification (GTDB taxonomy): domain Bacteria; phylum Actinomycetota; class Coriobacteriia; order Coriobacteriales; family Coriobacteriaceae; genus Collinsella. The sequence goes on from CAUCUN010000004.1 coordinate 20,561, forward strand.
CGCGTACGACTGGGACTTTTGCCAGATCCAGTACAACTACGCTGGAGAGCGCTACCAAGCGGGAACGGCGGGACTCATGGCAGCCGCCGAGCGCGGGCTCGCGGTGTTTGTGATGGAGCCGCTGTTGGGTGGACGCCTGGCGGGCAAGCTGCCTCCGCGGGCCCGCGCCGTGCTCGATGGCGTACGCGATCCGTACCTGAAGACACCGGCTGCTTGGGGCCTTTCGTGGGTGTGGAATCATCCTCAGGTCACGATGCTGCTATCGGGTATGACCGATACCGCGCAGGTGGACGAGAACGCGGCATTGGCGGATCGCGCACTGCCGGATTCGATGACGACAGAGCAGCTCGATACCATCGCATGTGTGCTGGGAGAGTTTGAGAAATCGAATCGCGTGCCCTGTACGGGGTGCGGCTACTGCATGCCGTGCCCCAAGGGCATCAATATTCCCGGCTGCTTTGGTGCCTACAACGCGAGCTACGCACATAGTTGGTTTACGGGGCTGTCTCAATACTTTACGGCGAGCGCGGTGCGGACGAACGAGCCCAAGCTGGTGAGCAATTGCGTCAAGTGCGGCAAATGCGCGCGTCACTGCCCGCAGCACATCGATATTCCCGAGCGTCTCGACGATGTGCGCCGACGTTTCCAGCCCGGCCTCGTAACGGCCGCACTTAAAGCCTTTTGCAAAACGCGCTCCTGATGCCCCTTTTATAACTTGCGGTGGAATAGCTCCTGTTTGCGGCAGAATAGGGCTTAAACAGGAACTATTCCACCGCAACTGAAGGGGGCCGTCGTGGGCCATCGGGATTCATGTGATGATTCGCGTGAGGTTCGTTGGGGCGTTTTGGGCGCTGGGAACATTTCGCATCGATTTGCAGCGTCGCTCAAGGAGGTGGACGGGGCACGGCTTGTGGCTGCCGCCGGTCGCACTCCTTCGCATGTTGAGGAGTTTTGCAGGGCGTTTTCAATTGATGTCGCGCACAGTTATGCCACGGCTGACGATAACGGCGATGCGGCTTATGATGCGCTGATTGCCGACCCCGATGTCGACGCAATCTACTTGGCTCTTCCGCATGGCATGCATACGCGTTGGGCCTGTCGCGCGCTGCGCGCCGGAAAGGCCGTACTGTGCGAAAAGCCGGCCGTTTTGAGTGAGGAAGAGGCTCTCTCGATTGCCTCCACCTCTCGCGAGCGCGGCGTGCTGTTTATGGAGGCGATGAAAAATCGGTTTTGCCCGATGCGCACTCGCGTGAAGGACTTGCTTGCGTCGGGTGAGCTCGGCCGTATCGTCTCGATTGAAAGCGTGCAAAAACTCGATTATGGTGAGCCCCCTTCGAGTTATCTGCTCGACCCGTTGCAGGGTGGCTGTCTATATGACATGGGCTGCTATGCGGTCGGTTGGTTTGAGGATTTGCTCGCGGGCGCGTGCGAGGTTTCGCCCCGTGAAGTTCGCTGGCGTGACGTATCGGGCGGCCGCGTCGATTGGGCCGACGAGGTCCATATGAGCGTCGGCGGTATACCCATTCATATGGTGTGTGACGGCAAGGCAGCATATGAAAGCCGCTTAACGATTGCCTGCGAGCGGGGTTCGTTGGAAATCGAGCGCCTCCATCGCCCCGAGCTCGCCCATGTGAGGTACTCCGACGGACGAATGCTCGAAATAAATGCCCCGTTTGAGGTCGATGATTTCTACGGCGAAATCCAGCATGCGACCCAGCTCATCCGGGCGGGGAAACTCGAGAGCCCCGTCATGCCCCTTGCCGCCACACAGCGCTGCGCGCGCATTATCGATGCAATCCGTCTAGCCCTCTAGGACTTGGCGCTGACGCGTAGGGAATCATGACGCTGGCGCCCGTAGCCGTAGTGCTTGGTGGCCCGCATCTCTGATGCCCCTTTTATAAGTTGCGGTGGAATAGTTCCTGTTTGCGGCAGAATAGGGGCCAAACAGGAACTATTTCACCGCAACTGATGAGGGGGAGCTGGGGATGCTGACGATCGGGTGTCACCTATCCACGACGAAGGGCTATCGGGCAATGGGGGAGACGGCGCTGTCCATTGGCGCCAATACCTTTGCATTCTTTACGCGCAACCCGCGCGGCGGCAAGGCGAAAGACCTTGACATGGATGACGTGGCGGCCCTGCGCGAGCTTATGGAGCAAAACGACTTTGGCCCGCTCGTAGCTCATGCTCCGTATACCTATAACCCCTGCTCGGCCAAAGAGCGGGCGCGCGAGTTTGCCCTGGAGGCCATGGCAGAGGACCTACGGCGCATGGAAGCGCTGCCCGGCAACTACTACAACTTCCATCCCGGTGCGCATGTGGGACAGGGCTCCGACGCCGGTATTCAGATGATCGTCGACACCCTGTGCCAGGTGATGTTTGAGGGCCAGCAGACGACGGTGCTGCTCGAGACCATGGCCGGCAAGGGCACCGAGGTGGGCCGCAGCTTTGAGGAGCTGGCGCTCATCATCGAGGGCGTTGCCGACAAGCGTCCCGAGCTGTCGGCCAAGTTGGGCGTTTGCCTGGACACCTGCCACGTGAGCGATGCCGGCTACGACATCATCCATGATCTGGACGGCGTGCTCGACGAGTTCGATCGCGTGGTGGGTATCGAGCGCCTGCGCGCCGTGCACATCAATGACTCCAAGAATCCCTGCGGCGCCCATAAGGATCGCCATGAGTGCATCGGCAAGGGCTACCTGGGTAGTGAAGAGTTTGGCGGCGGTATGCAGGTTATACAGAATATTGTATCGAATGGCCGCTTGCACGCATTGCCATTCATCTTGGAGACACCGAACGAACTTGCAGGTTATGCGGCCGAAATCAAACTGTTAAGGTCGTTGCAGCAGTAATGGCTGCCATAAAGTGGAGCGCTCCATTCACGTTATGGGTTTGTTTCAATCAGTTTTCTAATTGCAGATTCTTCCAAGCGGGTGCATAATAACCCTCAGTTTTTGCAGACCTCTGAATCAAACGAGGTCATCGGAAGGAGACTTATTATGAAGCTCAAGAAGCTTGGCGCATTTGCCGCCACGGGTGCCATGGCGCTCGCCCTCGCACTGACGGGCTGCGGCTCGTCCAACGCCACCTCTGGTTCTGATGCCGGTTCCAGCAGCTCTGACGACGCTAAGGTCGAGAAGGTCGACGGCTCCAAGGAGTACGCGCTCGTCAAGGACGGTACGCTGACCGTCGGCACCTCTGCCGAGTACGCTCCGTTTGAGTACAAGGATGACAACGGCGATTATCAGGGCTTTGACCTTGAACTCATCAAGGCTATCGGCGACAAGCTGGGCCTGGATGTCGAGTATGTCAACAATGACTTCGACACGCTGGTTCCGGGCGTCGCTTCGGGCGCCAAGTATGACGTCTCCATCGCGGCTATCACCGACACGCCCGAGCGTGAGAAGGAAGTTACTTTCTCCGATTCCTACTACATGGACGATCAGGCTATCGTGACCAAGGTCGATAACACCGACATCACGGCCGACAACTACAGCGAGAAGCTCAACAACGCCGACGCTACCATCATCGTCCAGTCTGGCTCGACCGCCGAGTCCTTTGCCCAGGAGAACTTCCCCAAGGCCAAGATTGTCCCCTACAAGGACGCCACCGAGTGCTTCAGCGCCCTGCAGTCCGATAAGGGCGACGCCGTAGTCACCAACCGCTCCGTTGCCAGCCAGCTGACCGCCGAGCAGTTCAACACCTGCCAGACCATCAAGCAGATCAGCACCGGCGAGGAGTACGCCATCGCCATCAACCAGGGCAACACCAAGCTCAAGGACGACATCAACCAGGCCATTAAGGACCTGACCGACGACGGTACCGTTGACGCCCTCATGGCTAAGTACAACATCAAGTAAAATAGCTACTTGATTGCTCGCGGGCCCTTTCCGCTTTGGCGGAGAGGGCCTTTGCGCTTCTCTTGACGGAGAGCATTTCCGTCTCGTTTTGCCGGCAACTTCTACGATAGGAGCCACCTTGTCTCGACTGAACAAAGGGGCCGTGGAGCAGCGTTTTCCACTGCCCGCCTTGCTCCAAAAGCTAGTCTGCGTCATGGCCGTGGCGCTCGCGCTGGTGTGTGTGGGGGCATATGCGCCCACGACCGCTCAGGCGCTTGAGACCGCAAAGATTACCGCCCGACCCAACACCGGTTCGGGCAGCGCTGTGGTCGGCGGTACCGAGACGCGCATTACCTGGGAGGTCCAGGCCGATGCCGATGAGGAGCTGAGCGGTCTTTCTTTGACGTTTGTCGACGGCACGACGTTTGGTACCGATGACACGCGATTGACGATGCTCTCGGGCGAGGACCTCATGGATCGTACGCCCATGAAACCCACGTGCAAGGCTGATGGCCAGACGCTCAAGATTGACTTTGGCGAGACGGCGCCTGCCGGCGGCTTTTTCCGTGTCGAGGTTTACGGCGTGACCTTCCCCGTCGAGGGCGGCGATGAGGCCTTTAGCGGCACCTACACTTTGGCCGATGGCTCGACCAAGAAGATCTCCAAGATTCCGTCGGTGGAGATCAAGGGCGTGACGGCCTTCGATAACTTCCTGGCCGATCTTAAGGAGCAGCCGTGGGTCGAGGCCTGGAACTCCAATATGTTCCTGCGCCTGTTCTTGAACCCGGTCATTTTGGTCCAGAGTCTGCCGATCGTCTTCAAGGGCTTCCTCATGTCGCTCTCGATCGTGCTTGTGGCGTTTCCGCTGGCAATTCCCTTCGGTTTCGCCCTATCGCTCATGCGCATTTCCAAGTCGCGCATCCTGCGCTGCCTTGCCGGTATCTACGTGAATATCATTCGCGGTACGCCGGCGTTCCTGCAGATTTATATCGCGTTCTTCGGTCTGCCGTTGGCCGGCGTCAAGGTTGATGACTACGTGCTCGGCGTCATCGTCATGGCCATGAATTCGTCTGCCTATCTGTGTGAGATCTTCCGTGCCGGTATTCAATCGATTCCCAAGGGCCAAAACGAGGCTGCTCGCTCTCTGGGCATGAATGCCTTCCAGACGCTGCTCTACGTTATGATTCCGCAGACGTTCCGCAATGTTTTGCCTACGCTGACCAGCGAGTTTATCTTGCTTTACAAGGATACGTCGCTGCTTGCGGCCGTGGGCGTGGTCGAGATCGTCATGAACGCCCGTACCATCGTGGCCACGACGGGCTCCATTACACCGTACGTGGTTGCCGCCCTGTTCTATCTGGTCATCACCCTGCCGCTCGCTCGCTTGGTGAGCGGTCTTGAGGCGAGGCTTTTGGGCACGGCCGAGACCAAGAAGAAGCGTCCCGCCAAGAGCGCCGGACAGGTTGTCGCGACGCCTGCCGATCACATCGCCGGTCTGTAAGGAGGTCCTATCATGAGCGAAACCAATAACTCGAACGAGGTCGTCGTCAGCATCAAGAACCTCCAGAAGGCCTTTGGCGACAACGTGGTCCTGCGCGATATCGATCTGGATGTGCACAAGGGTGAGGTCGTTGTGGTCTTGGGCCCCTCGGGCTCGGGCAAGTCGACGATGCTTCGCTGCATCAATCGTCTGGAGCATCCCACGAGCGGCTCGATTATCGTCGAGGGTGTGGACGTGTGCGCCAAGGGCGTCGACCTTAACAAGGTGCGCACGCATCTGGGTATGGTGTTCCAGCAGTTCAATTTGTTCCCGCACCTCTCAGTCAAAAAGAACGTCATGCTCGCGCAGCAGAAGGTGCTCAAGCGCAGCAAGGAAGAGGCCGAGAAGATTGCCGTCGAGGAGCTGACCAAGGTCGGTCTTGCCGAGCGTATCGACTTTATGCCGAGCCAGCTCTCGGGCGGCCAGCAGCAGCGCGTTGCCATCGCCCGCGCCCTGTCGATGAACCCGCACGTCATGCTCTTTGACGAGGCCACCTCGGCGCTCGACCCTGAGCTCGTGCGCGACGTCCTGGGCGTCATGCGCGACCTGGCGCACGACGGTATGACCATGATCGTCGTGACGCACGAGATGGGCTTTGCCCGCGATGTCGCCGACCGCGTCGTCTTTATGGACGGCGGCGTCATTGTGGAAGAGGGTACGCCGAGCGAGGTCTTCGACCACCCCAAGAGCGAGCGCACCAAGGCGTTCTTGGGCAATATCTCGTAGCCGCTTTATATGACTGACATAGCAGAAAACGGGAGCCGGATGTGATCCGGCTCCCGTTTTTGTTGGGACGCGAATGTGTTTTGGTGCAGAGCGCGTTACGGGCGGAGCTCATTGCCGCTAGGCGAGCTCGGCTCCAAGGGCGCGGCAGGCCGCCTCGCCCTCATCGTCGGGGGCGTCGTAGCAGATGACGGAATCGACGACGTTAACACCCGCCTCGTCGGCGTCCGCCTTCCAGTTGTCCATCCATTCGCCCTCGGCCCACGAATAAGAGCCAAAGAGGACGACCTTCTTGTCGCCGAGAGTCTCCTTGACCTCGTTCCACATCGGCTGGAACTCATCGTACTCGAGCTCCTCGGAACCCATGGCGGGGCAGCCGAAGGCGAAGGCATCATAGTCGGCGGCCTTGTCGGCAGAGAAGTCGGCGCAGGGGATGACTTCGGCCTCGGCGCCCGCGGACGTGGCGCCTTCGGCGACAAAGTTTGCCATGGCCTCGGTATTGCCCGTGCCGCTCCAATAGACGACGGTGATCTTGCTCATGTTTTGTCCTTTCGGTCGTGCGGCGCTGGCCGCAGCTTGTACGTTCTATCGGGTTGCCTGGGCAAGTTGCGCCAGGCTGCAGCCCTGCTGATAGACAAGGGTGAGGTATTGGGTGCAGGCACGGTAGGCATCAAACGTCGCAAGCGCCTGCTCGACATTTTCGTAGACCTTCCAGGCCCCAAAGACCTTGTAGTTCTCGCCGCGCTGGACGATAAACTCGTGTACGTCGTCGTAGGGGTATCCAAGGAAGTAGCCTATTTCGTGCGGAAACTCGCAGGTGCAGTCGTTGCTGCAGCTAGTTTGCTGGGGTAGTGCGCATCGAGTCTGGCTACAGGCGCATTCCGCGACGTTATTGCTCGCGCGCGTGATGCGTGATGCCAAATGCACAAGGCATGTCGAAAGGTCTCTCGTGTCGTAGCCTTCCGAGGCGAGCGCCGTTTGGGCGCGAGGGTCTGCGAAATAGGTGGTGAGGCTTTTGGCTCGGTACATATACATGAGCGCTCCGCAGGGCCGCCAGACCAAAACACTCAGGTGGATACCGAACGGGTCAAGCTCGCGATTGCACTGGGCGATAACGTTGAGCAGGCGTGCTCGGCGTTCTGCGATGGTTTCGGTTGCGGTCGAGCCGTCCCCGTGGGCGTAGGTGCCTGGATAGGTAAAGAGCGATGCCGGCTTGATGCCCGCGAGCGTGGGAGAGCAGTTGCGCACGATCGCTGCCTGAAACGTTGGAATGTCTATGGTTCGGGTCACGGCGCTCCTTACGGATCTAAACTGTTAGCCTAGGAAAACTTATACACGAAAGTAAGCCATGGTCAACAAAAAAGTTTGAATAGGGAAACTAATTGACCGAACCGACATGATTTTGGGTTAAGATGGGGACACCCCATGAGGGTATCTAGATAGGGCTACTTGAAAGGGGAACGCATGAGCGACTTGCTCAACCCTGCGAATCTCATCGTGCTGGCCGTCATTGCCGTCGGCATGTTTTTTGGACTGCGTCGCATTGCCGCTTCGACACACGGGAAGAGTTGTTGCAGCGATGGTACGAGCGGCAAGAAAACCAAAAAGGTTGTTGTGGTGGATACCGATGCATCGCACTATCCCTATAGCGATGAGCTGCTCATCGGCGGCATGAGCTGTGACGGCTGCGCTCAGAACGTGGCCAATGCCCTGAATGCGCTGGATGGCGTGTGGGCAACGGTGACGTATGCGGATCACACGGCACGTGTGCGCTCTAAACAGCCGGTTGATCGTGGTGTCCTCGAGACGGCCGTGAAAGACGCGGGCTACTACGTCATGACGCTGTAAGCGCCGCCCTGGATGCGCTTCCTTGGCTAGGCTCGTCCGCGCAGTTCGATGTCTTGGATGTCGTCGAAGTCGATGGCGATGTCTTTGAGCTTGAGGAGCTTGAAGGCGGGGAGCGCCTCGTCGAGGATGCCGGTGCGGCTGCGATAGCCGTATGTATCGTAATAGGTGACACGAACCAAGTCGCCACGTTTGAGACCCTCGAGCTTTTTAGAAAGCACGAGGGCTTTTTCTTCCGTGAGCTCATGTTTTGGCTCGACGGTGATTTCCTGCTTGCGCACGAGTTCGTAGTATCCCGTGAGGGCGGCAAAGGGCATAAACTGTGCGGCGCGGTTGGCGCGCACGGCACCGTTGGCTGTGAGGTTGGGGTCGGCGGCGCGGCGTCTGCCCTCGGGGTCCGCCAGGCGCTCGAAGGCGGTCGGCGGGCGCACGGGCTGTTGTTTGGGTTTAGGCACGGTGTCCTCCAACTTGGTCGTTGCGTTCGCGCGCGGTGGCGCCGGCGGTAAAGCTTAATCCCTTGACGAGTGCGTTCTTGCCGTATTTGCCTTTCACGGCCAGGACGGCGCGCGCCAGGTCGCGCTCGCGCTCATCGGCCTCGATATCGCTAAACAGATCGATAGTGGCAAATTCCTCGGGCACAAGATTGCCAAAGCCCAGGTTGATGCGCTTGACCGGTCGTTTAGGGTCGACGGTTTGCGCCCAGAGATCATCGAAATAGCCCATGATCTTCTTAAACGAATTGGTGCGCTCGGGTAGCTTTCGCGAGGCGTTGGAGTGCGCAAAGAGTGCGGCATAGCCACCGCGCGGTTTGCCGCCATGCTCTCCCACAAAGATGCCATCGATTGCCTGCGCTTCGCGCACCAGGCGACGCCTTTCGTCATCGCGCTGGACGGGCTTGGGAGCACGGGGCGCGAGCCCGGGGCCGGCGGTTGCGGTGGGTTCGATGCTCGACGTGCTCGAGCGCAGGTGCCCGCATCCGTCCGCATATTGCGCTGTGCCGCTGGCGTCGAGGCGGCGTATGTCGGCACGCTCGCTCGCATAACCCACAAAGAGCGAGATGCTGTCGCAGACCACGTGCTTATCGACTAAGTCCAACACGGCGTTGTCGACCATCTCGCGTAAGACGGTGTAGGCTTGCTCGTAGGCATAGCCCTTCGAGAGCACCTGTCCTGTGGTGGTTGAGGTTGCCTGCGGGCGATAGGCTTGGATATCGGCGATGGTCGTTGGCTCGCGCCCGAAGGCGTGGTCGATGAGATATTCGGCGTTGACGCCGAGCTCGTCGTAAAGCAGGTTTTCGTCGAGTGCCGCGACGCCCATCAGATCGTAGACGCCGTATTTCTCGAGACGGGCCGCCACGCCGGGGCCGATGCCCCAGATGTCGGTGATGGGGCGATGGGGCCAGATCTCCTTGCGAAAGGTCTCGTCGTCGAGTTTGCCGATGCGACTGGGTACGTGCTTGGCGGTGACGTCGAGCGCCACCTTGGCCTGGAATAGGTTGGGGCCGATGCCGACCGTCGCCGTGATGCCGGTGCGCGCCAAGACCTCGTCGCGCAGCGTGCAGGCGAGCCCTTCCGCATCTGTGTGATAGAGGTCCAGATAGGGCGTCACGTCGATAAAGCACTCATCGATGGAGTAGACGTGCACGTCCTGGGGGCTGACGTATTCCAGATAGATACCGTAGATTTTCGCCGACACCTCCATGTAATGCTGCATGCGCGGTACGGCCGTGATGTAGTCGATGCCATCGGGAATCTCAAATAGGCGGCAGCGGTTGTGAATCCCTAAGTCCTTCATAGCCTGTGTGATGGCGAGGCAGATGGTCGTGCGCCCGCGCGATTCGTCGGCAACGACCAGGTTGGTGGTGAGCGGATCGAGCCCACGGTCGACGCACTCGACGCTGGCATAAAACGTCTTGAGGTCGATGCAGATATAGGTGTGCTGCTCGTGCGCCATCCGTGTCCTTTCATCAAACACATGTTCTTATCGAATATCTGTTCGATAATACCCGCTCGTCCGGACATCGTCAAAACCTGTCAAAAAGGGACTGGTTTGTTTTGGTAGGTATGGTCGTGCGGTTGCATCGGGTATTTAACGCAGCCCTAAAGAGTGTGAAACAGCTCGGAAAACCTCGCTTCGTAGCATGAGCCTAGCGATTGGTGCCACCTACATGCACGGAAGGGTTGTGGAAACGATGGTCAATTATGGGTTTGGTATGCCGACGCGCCTTGTTGCGGATGGAGACGTGGCTCGCTGGTGTGGACGACTGGTCGCTCACTACGGCGGCACCAAGGCGCTGGTGGTGCTAGGCGGTGACAAACATACGCGTGATGAGCTCGTCTCGGCGGCACTCAGCTCGCTTGATCGAGCCCTACTCGAGCGCGTACTTTTCCGCTGCGGCTCGGTTGGGGGCGACGGGGGAGACGAGCTGATCGACGAAGCCGTGGCCCTGGCGACCGACGAAGGCGTGGACTTTGTCCTGGCGATCGGCGATGCCGATACTGCCGGCTTTGCGCGCGAACTCGCGCGTCGCATGGCGGCGCTCGATGCCGGCGAAGACGGTTTTGTCCCTTATGGATGTATTGTCTCGGAGGGCAAGGTGCCTGCCGTCGCGGGAGCCGGCGAGGTTCCCGTTTTTGCCATTATCGCTCCCGAATTGCTTGAGGGCATTGGGTCTCCTCTGCGCGAGTTGCTCGGCAGCGTGTGTGCCGCGGCCTAATATTTGGCATAAAAAGACGGGTTATTTTTGATTGGTAAAGCGTTTGACCTGCCAAAATAAACCTGTCCCTATTTGGTCGGTTGCCGTTTGGGGGCCGATTGGCAACGCTCGCTGATTATAGTCTTGACCTGCGCTAGAATAGTGGCATCTGAATGTCCGGGCGCATGGAGGCGTGCGCCCGTATGCTGAGGAGGACTCTATGGCAACTGTTGCCGCACCTATCGATGCTACGTCGACTGCCGCTTGGAAGGCACTCGAGGCCCATCAGGAGAAGCTCGAGGCCGAGGGTATCGACCTCAAGGCCTGGTTCGCCGCCGATGCCGAGCGCGTGAACAAGCTGAGCTTTGACGCCGGTGACCTGCACTTCGATCTGTCGAAGAACCTGGTGACCGATGAGACCGTCAAGCTGCTGTGCGATCTTGCCCGCGAGGTGAAGCTCGAGGAGCGCCGCGACGCCATGTTCTCCGGCGAGCACATCAACACCACCGAGGACCGCGCTGTCCTGCACACCGCGCTGCGCCGCCCGGCAAGCGAGAAGGGCCAGCTCATCGTCGACGGCCAGGACGTCGTCGCCGACGTGCACGAGGTCCTGGACCGCATGTATGCCTTCGCCGAGCGCGTGCGCTCCGGTGAGTGGAAGGGTGTTACCGGCAAAAAGATCGAGCACCTGGTGTCCATCGGCATCGGCGGCTCCGATTTGGGCCCGGTCATGGCTTACGAGGCTCTGCGCCCCTATGCCGACGCCGGTATCGACTGCCGCTACATCTCCAACATCGACCCCAACGATCAGGCAGAGAAGCTCAAGGGCCTCGATCCCGAGACCACGCTCGTGATTATCGTCTCCAAGACTTTCACCACGCTCGAGACCCTCACCAACGCCCGCGAGGTCAAGACCTGGATGCTCGAGCAGCTCAAGGCTCAGGGTGCCATCGACGGGTCCGATGAGCAGAACGCCGAGGCCGTGGCAAAGCACTTCGTCGCCGTCTCCACCGCACTCGAGAAGGTTGAGGCCTTCGGTATCGACCCCGCCAACGCCTTCGGTTTCTGGAACTGGGTCGGCGGCCGCTATTCCGTTGACTCCGCCGTGGGCCTGTCGCTGATCGTCGTGCTCGGCCCCGAGCGTTTCCAGCAGTTCCTCGAGGGCTTCCATGCCATCGACGAGTACTTCTGCAACACGCCGCTCGAGAACAACGCCGTCGCGCTGATGGGTCTGTTCAACGTCTGGTACGTCAACTTCTTCGGCTCCAAGAGCCACGCCGTGCTGCCGTACTGCCAGTATCTGCACCGTTTCCCGGCCTACCTGCAGCAGCTCACCATGGAGTCCAACGGCAAGCACGTCCGCTGGGACGGCAGCGCTGTGACCTCCGATACCGGTGAGATTTTCTGGGGCGAGCCCGGCACCAACGGTCAGCACGCCTTCTACCAGCTGCTGCACCAGGGTACCGTGGTGGTTCCGGCCGATTTCATCGCCTTCGCCAACACTGCCAACCCTGCGACCGACAGCGGCCAGGATGTCCACGAGCTGTTCCTGGGCAACTTCCTGGCCCAGACCAAGGCGCTCGCCTTTGGTAAGACGGCCGACGAGGTTCGTGCCGAGGGCACGCCCGAGCAGATCGTCCCGGCCCGCTGCTTTGAGGGTAACCGTCCGACGACCTCGATCTTTGGCGACACGCTGACCCCGTTCGCACTCGGCGAGCTCATCGCACTGTACGAGCACATCACGTTTGTCGAGGGCACGGTCTGGGGCATCGACTCCTACGACCAGTGGGGCGTTGAGCTGGGCAAGCAGCTTGCCAAGCAGATTACCCCGGCCTTCCACGACGACGCCGCCAAGGCCGAGCAGGACGCTTCGACCCAGGCGCTTATCGAGTTCTATCGCGCTCACCGTAAGTAGCCGCTGCTGTTAACGCATCGCGCCTTATAGTCAGGGGCCCGTATCCTATCGGATGCGGGCCCCTTTGCTTTGCCGTGGTCCCGGGGCGCACGGCCTTTGTGGAACATCGCTGGGGCGCCGCGCGCCGCGAGAACCCTGCGCCTAGATCTCGGCCTCCGCATGGTCTCGCTGCGCCTCGGGCAGCTCCCCGTAGAGCGGATGGTCTTCGAGCCTAAAGCGCTCGACCTGTTCGGGAGTGCGACCGCGCACAAAGAGCCACGAGCGATCGATCGGCGTCGCCATGAGCGTGCTGGGCAGCGCGTCGGCGCGGTCGGAAAACACCCGGGCACTCTCGGGATCCTGGAACGCCAGCACCAGATGTGTGTCGCAGTTGCCCATGATGGAGCGTGCGCGTGCCTCGCCATAGAGCGCATCGAGCTGGTTGGTCGACTGCAGCAGCAGCGTTGCCCAGATGTTGCGGCTTCGGATAATCGAGAGCACGTTGTCGATCTGGGGGATCTGCAGATTTGCGAAGTCATCGAGCATAAAGCGCACGGGCACGGGCAGGCTGCCGCCGGGCTGCCTATCGGCCTCACGAATGAGGCCCATAAACGCCTGCGAAATAAAGAGGCCGGTCAGCGGATCGAGATTGCGGTCAATATCGCTCACGGTTACAAACAGGGCGCAGGGGGTGTGTCCCATGGAAGCGAAGTCCACCTGATGGCACTCACGATAGAGCTGTGCCGCACCGTCGAATCCCAGACACATGACCTTTTCGGCAAGGATGCCGACGATGCTCGCGTGCATGCGCTCGGCATTTTGCGTAATGGCGTAGCGCCGCCATAGCGAGAGGGCATAGCTTTGGGGGTCGGTCGTGATCAGATCGTCAAACAATCGGGCCGTGGCACCGTCCTGCAGGTGCTCGATCAGCTTGATGACCGAGCTGATCGTCTGCTCGTCGGCGGGTAGCTGTTCGGTGACGTAGGCAATAAGACACGACAGCAGGTTTGCCGCCGCATGATCCCAAAAAGGCTGGTTGTTGTCCTCGATGGGGCAGATGGCCTTTGCCACCGAGAGGATGTCCTGCTGGTTGGGCCTGCCGTCCGCCTTGCGGCGAATGTGCCTCAGGGGGTTGTAGCCGCAGCGCTCGATGCCGGGCGCAAGGGCCGGGACGGTGTTGAGGTCGGCGAAGTTGAGACATTGCACGCGGTAGCCGTGGGCTGCCAGCACGGGTCCCACTTCGCGACAGAGCGTGCCTTTGGTGTCGAGCACGATGTAGCTTGCGTTCATTTGCAGCAGGTTGGGCTTGAGGACGTTTCGGGTCTTGCCGGCTCCCGAGGGGCCGATCACAAGTGCGTTGTTGTTGAGTCCCGTTTGGCGGGTGTCGCAGGAAAGCGTTCGATCCTTGGCGAGGATGGTGGACGATGCGGACTCAGATGCGGCGAGGCGGCTGGCGAGGTTAGACATGGGCGACCTCCTTGGTGGTCGAGAGGATTTCGTGGGCAAAGCCGAGCTCGACGGCGCGCTCGGCCGAAAGGTAGGTGTCTTTTGCGGTGAGGGACTGGATGCGCTTGGGCGTGAGGCCGCTGCGGTCCGAGAGGATTTGCGTGAGGGTCTTGCGGGTCTGCATGAGACGCCGGCTGGTTTCCTGCAGCGCAAGTGCCGAGCCGCCTGCCCCCTGGGGAATCAGCGGGTCGTGAATCATGAGCTCTGCATGGGGCGCCATACGGCGATCGTCGCCGCCCATAAAGATCACGGCGCCCATGGACGCGGCGAATTCCAGGCAGACGGTGCGGATGGGGCACGATGCGAGGCGCATGGCGTCATAGATCGCAAGACCCGATCGCACGCTTCCGCCGGCGCTGGCGACAAATATGGTGATGGGGCGGCTGGGGTCGGTGGCATCGAGCAGGCGGATCTGCTGGCATAGGTCGTGGGCCATCGGGGTTTCGATGTTTCCCATGACGGAGAGCTCGCGACGGGCGAGCATCTCATCGTAAATGCTGGTGAGCGTGATACCTCGGGCGGATTCACGCATGGTGAGGGGGCTGATGATGGGGGAATGATTGGTGTCCATGAGGACTCCTTTCTGTTGGTTGTGTTGTGGAATAGGATTGTTGCCCGCGGAGGGGCTGGCGGGCTACAGGGTTCGTCCGAGCCTGAGATCGAGCTCGGTTGTGGGGCATGCTGCCTGTCCGTGCGGCTCGCAAGCGCCAAGGGCTCCAAAGCGATGGAGCGTTGCGACGGGCGTGGTGTAGGCGAGCCGCAGCTGATGCTCGATAGGGGCACATCCGTCATTTTTGTAATGAGCCGCGTAGTACTGCGCGATGCTGGCGTTCATCTCGCTGCCATTGCGATGGCGCTCAAACTGGCGTCTGCAGGTCTCGATGATCTTTGCTACCGACTTGGGTGCCGTCGCGGGAACAAGGGCGAGATAACCCTCAAATAGCTCGTTGATGTTCAGGAGGCACAGCAGGTCGATCAGCGTCCTTATGGCTGCTCCCTCGGCAGAAAAGTGCGCGGTCATGCGGTTATATCGGTTGCGGTCGACGATGGCCGCATGGGGTCTTGGAGTTTTCTGCCCCGTGGCCCCGGGCTTTTGCAGCGTCTGTGTATTGAGCTCGACGTTGCAGCGCTTGAGGCCGTCCAACGGAAGGAACAGTGCGGTGCGCAGGGTGTTCCGCTTGCTTTCGAGTTCATGACGCTCGTCGGGTTTCCATTCGAGCTTGAGTTTCGTGTCGAGCGCCGTAAGCATATGGGCTAGGCAGCCTACGGTAAGAACGTACGAATCGTTGTCGCGTTTTGGGGCATAGGGGTCTGTCAGCTTGCGAATGTCGGGGTCGCCCATGATCTTTGTGCAGCGCTTCAGCAGTTGAGGGTGGTCGGCCAAGATCGTCGCGAGCGGTAGCGACGCGTAGTTCTTGATGGTCGCGGCGGCAAAGGCGGCGTCATATTCGTTTGCATATGCTCGCTCAATGCGGGCATCCAGAATGCTTTTCTTATCGCCGTCTTCAGCGTGGTGGTTTGTCATAGCTTCTCCAATCGGTTGATGTTCGTGCTGTTTGTTGATGTGCTGGTTGTCGTGAGTGATGCGCTTGCCGTGGGTGATGTGCTGACGTTGGGGTGCTATGCGGTTTTCAATGAGCCCGTGAGGCAGTTGCTGCAGGGGCGGGATGGAACGGCCCATGCAAGGCGGAAGGCATCGTGCTCAAAATCGAGACAGCAATGCCCTGGGTGCCTCACATGTGGCAGTTACCTCATTAAGTTGTCATTGCGTTTGGGGTTGTACTTTGCCGATCTTCCTTCTCTTACACGCTAAAACTCAAACTTCATATGCTCGATCTACTTAAAACCGCAACGGCGGTCTTTTATCAACTTATATGTCGGAACGCGTCTTTGCAAGTACTTTTTTGCGTTTGTTTCAAATGGGGTGGTTTTGCAACCGTCACGCGCCACGCTATGCGAACGTGCCCCTTTTCTGTTGTCGGTCGGATACGATGAGTCGCGTGACGTCGTCAGAGGTCGAATTCGACCGCTAACGACGTTGTGCAGCTCATCATTTCTGGTCGCAAACAGTAAAGGGGCGTGAGGGTGTATTGAGGGGGGATGTCTTGCTGTCGGCATCCGCGTGCGGTGCCATTCGCTGTCTGTAAATATACGTTTACAGCTAATTTCATACCACTTGTCGGAATGCGGGCGCTGTCCTTGTATGTCGGGCGTACATTGAACGTGGTTTTTCGCGTGAAACCACGAATCGGTTGTCAGTCCTGAACAAGGAGGCCCAGCATGACACTTGCCAAACCCATCAATAAATACATCGACTATATCGATGCCCCCGAGGACACGTTTGAGCAGTATGTCGAGAAGGCGTTAAAGTACAACTTTCGCTGCGTATTTGCGAACCTTCAGGAGTACGAGACGGGCCGCGCCATGCTCGAGGGCTCTGACATCATCCTTGCCGGCGCCATCGACTTTCCCCAGGGCACTATGACGCTTGAGGAGAAGCTTGCGAGGTTTGAGGAATACGCTGCGTGTGGCTTTACCGAGATTGACTACGTTTTGAATCAGGGGTCGATCGAGAACCGCGATTTTGATGCCATCGAGCGCGAGATGACTACCATTGCTGATTTTTGTCGCGCGCATGGCATCACTGACAAGGTAATCGTCGAGATGTGCAAGCTGGACGGCGACGACGCCGCCAAGCGCCGTGTATGCGAGATCGCACTGGAGGCCAAGCCGGGATTCCTTAAGACATCGACCGGCAGAAGCTTTGGCGGTGCTAAGCTCGAGGACGTGCGGCTGATGCACGAGGTGCTCGGCGATGCCGTGGCAATCAAGGCGGCGGGCGGTATCCATAATTACGAAGAGGCTTGCGCATTCATCGAGGCCGGCGCCAGCGCGTTAGGCGCATCGGCGGGCATCGCGATCGTCGAGGGCGCACCGACGGATGAGCGTCGCTAGCAGACGTATTTGACCTGAGCGATAAAGCTTCACGACCACACGCCGTTCATGTTCGAGACAATATGACTTTTTGCCCGTTGTAAACGGAGTCGCGATGGGTGTTCTGTATGATGGCTCAGACAAGGTTGTTCAATGACAAGGAGGCACATATGGCAATTAAAGCCATCGCAATGGATATCGACGGTACGCTCACCAACGACCAGAAAGTGATTAGCCCGCGTACGCGCGAGAAGCTGCTCGCGGCGCAGGAGTCGGGCATTAAGCTCATCTTGGCTTCGGGCCGTCCCGCATGGGGGCTGCACGCCTTGGCGCAGGAGCTCGACCTTCAAAACCATGACGGTCTGCTGGTTGCCTTTAATGGCGCGCATGTGGTCGACGCTCAGACCGATGAGGTCCTTTTTGACCAGGCCATGCCGGCTGACGAGCTGCACCGTCTGATTGATCACCTGCGTAATTTTGACGTGATTCCTATGATTTCGCTCGGTCGTGATTTGCATGTCGAGGACTCGTACCATTGCATGATCACGCTGCCTGACGGCTCGCAGAAGAATATCGTCAAGTATGAGCGCGATGCGTGCGATCTTAAGATCCGCGAGGTGGAGAGCCTGCATGAGGTTGCTGATGCTTATCCCGTGGACAAGCTGCTGACGGCGGGCGATCCGGCCTACCTGCAGGCGCATTACGAGGAGATGTATGCGCCCTTTACCCAGACGCTTTCGGGCATGTTTACGGCCGACTGGTACTTTGAGTACACGGCGCCCGGTATCGACAAGGCCCGCGCGCTCGAGGGTGCCCTGCCCAAGCTCGGCATCGATGCCAGCGAGGTCGTATCGTTTGGCGACGGCCAGAACGACAAGTCTATGATTGAGTGGGCCGGCACCGGTGTTGCCATGGGAAACGCCATCGATGAGGTTAAGGCCGTGGCCCAGATGGTGACCGCCAATAACAACGAAGATGGTATTGCGGTGGCGCTGGATAAGCTACTGGGTTAGAATCGCCGATTAATGCATGGTTCGGGCGCCTACTCGCGGGCGTCCTTTTGTTAGGGAGGGTGCCGTGTCCGCATTTCCGTTCGACGCCGTGATCTTTGACATGGACGGCGTCATTGTCGATACCGAGTATTACTACCTGGGCGAGACCGCCGCGTTTGCCAAGGAGCTTGGGCTTAACCTGACTCAAGATGAGTTGAACGGGCAGGTTGGTACCTCGCATCAGTTCTTCCTGCGTATGCTGGTCGATTGGTTTGAGCGCGCCGGTAAGGGGCATTTAACTGGCGAGGAAGCGTTGACCCGTTGGGACGAATGGGCGCATAAGCGTCCGCGCGACTATCAGGCTTTGATTAACCCAGGCGCCGTGGATACGATTCGAGAGCTGCCGCGCCGCGGCGTTCGCGTGGCGCTTGCCAGCTCGTCTCCCATGGATAGCATCGAGGAAGTGCTCAACGCATGCGGGCTGTCGGATGCCTTTGAGTATGTGGTGAGCGGCGAGCAGTTTAAGGAGAGCAAGCCCGAGCCCGACATCTACCTGCATGCGCTGGACCTGCTGGGGCTGCCCGCGAATCGCTGCTGCTGCGTTGAGGATTCGGTGCCTGGCATCACTGCCGGCAAGCGAGCCGGCCTGACAGTCATTGCCAAGCGCGAGGAGCGCTTTGGCTTTAGCCAGGATGCCGCGGACAAGATTATCGACCAGCTGCCGGAGCTGCTCGCGCTTTCTTAGGAGTGAGGTAGTTGCGCGTTTTTCGGGTCTGATGAGTAAATATCCGACATTTTGGTGCGGCACCTAGCATACTTTAAGCTAATGCGGGCTTAAGGACTTGCTGAATGCCCTTAAGCCCGTTTTAGACTTAATTGTGCTTGGAGAGGGTATATGCCACCGACTGAAGGGCTAACTGACGGTAAAGCAGCGATACCGCTGTACCAACAGGTTATTGATATCATCAAAAACGAAATCAACTCCGGTGCCTACAAGGCGGGCGCGCGGATACCCAACGAATTCGAATTGGCTGAGAGCTATAAAGTTGGCCGCGTTACCGTGCGACGCGCTATTGAGGAGCTCGTCCAGCAGGGCTATCTAACGAAGCGGCAGGGGAAAGGCACGTTTGTCAATGCCCCCAAGCTCAAGCGTAAGATTCGCCAGAAGGATGACGTCCAGAGTTTTTCGGACGCATGCCGCGTTAACGGAATGGAGCCGGGGGCGTGCGTCATTTCGAGAAAGATACTGCCGGCGGATTCCACCGAAGCGCAGTTCTTTGGTGTTCCCGTTGGAACTGACTTGATTTGCGTTGAGCGCGTGCGTACTGCCGATGGCGTCCCTGTCATGCTCGAGAACAACATATACGTTTACGAGGACAACGCCTATCTATCAACGGCACCTCTATCTAACCAATCCATTTTTGAGTTCGTGCGCAACCGGACGGGCCGCACGCCCGCGTTTACCGACCCGTGCACGCTCGAGATCGCGTGCGCGTCGCCCGAGGTCGCTCGACTGTTGGCAGTTCCCGTTGGCGAACCCTTGTTTTATATGGAAGCCTTCTTTTTCGATGAGCGGCGGCGGCCGTTTATCATCGGTCGTCAGCGGATCGTTGGGTCTCGCTACGTTTTTGACATCTAGGACATTGCGAATGGAAGCGCCCGGTAGATCATCTCACCGGGCGTTTCCATACCGTTCACGGCGCAAACGCAACCGCTCAACCGCGTTGCGGCAACCAGTTTGAAATTATCTTGATGAAGGAAAAAGCTGCTGGTAATCTATGGGACGTCATAGAACGTTTGCATTGTGCAAACGTTGAAGCGAGATGCGATGCAGTCTCGAGTTCTTTGGAGGTATCTATGTCAGATACGAAGGCGAAGAAGACAAACAGACGTTTTAAGTTCAAATTACCGCATGTCTATACGATCATGTTCTTGCTGATCGTTGTCTTTGCGGTCCTGACTTGGATCGTTCCCTCTGGTCAGTATCAGCGCAAGACGATTTCGACAGCGGCGGGCGAGCGCGAAGTCGCCGTTGCTGGAACCTATGAACAGGTCGATAAGAACTACACCGATTCCGAGACCGGCGAGACCATCAATCTGGGCCAGGATATCTTCGCGGTTCTGCAAGCGCCCACCAAGGGTATCCAAGAGGCTGCCGACGTCGTTGCGTTCGTCTTATTGATTGGCGGATCGTTCGCAATCATCACCAAGACCAACGCTTTGAATGCCGGCATGAGCCGTGTGATTAAAAAGCTCAAGAACAAGGACATCCTCATCATCCCCATCACGATGACATTGCTGTCCATTTGCGGCACTACGTTTGGTATGTCTGAGGAAGCCCTGCCGTTCTATGCCATCTTCATTCCCATCATGATGGGTATCGGTTATGACTCGATGACGGCATTCATCATCTGCTTCCTTGGTCCTAACCTGGGATATTGTGCTTCGACCATCGACCCGTTTAATGTTTTGATCGCCCAAGGCATCATTGGCATCGAGGGTAATCCGCAACTGTGGCTGCGCGCCGTTTCTTGGGTCATCTTCACTGCCGTCGGTATCGCATGGGCCATGCGCTACGCCATGCGCGTCAAGAAAAACCCCGAGTCGTCCATTGTGTACGAGGACGATAAGCTCAAACGTATTGAGTTTTCCGTGACCGATGCCTCCATCGAGGAAGAGTTCACTATCCGTCAGAAGCTCGTGCTTATCGATTTTGCTTGCGGTATGGGCATTATCGTCTGGGGCCTTGTTACCCAGGGCTGGTACATGAATGAGATTTCCGCCGTGTTCCTTGGCATGGGCTTGCTTGCCGGTATCCTGGGCGGTCTTGACCAGCAGACGATCGCAGAGGAGTTCGTTAAGGGTCTCGCCGACTTTGCGTACGCTGCCATCGTTATCGGTATCGCTCGCGGTATTCTGGTCATCGCCGAGGGCGGCATGATCATCGACACCATCCTCCAGGCGCTCGCTACCGCGCTTGCCGGTGCACCCGCCGCCGTCTACACCACGTTTATGTATATCGTCCTTGGCCTGCTCTCTTTGCTGGTTCCCTCGAGTTCTGGCCTGGCGGCGCTCACCATGCCCGTTATGGGCCCCCTGACCGAGCTCATGGGCCTCAATCCCGAGGCGGCCGTCACCGCGCTCCAGTTTGCCAACCAGACCATCAACACCATCAGCCCCGTGGCGGGCATGACGGTCGCCGGTCTTGCCGTGGCTAGGATTTCGTTTGGCCAATGGTGGAAGACCATTTGGAAGTTCTTCATTTTCATGGTCGTCTTTGGCGTGATTGTAACGGCAATCTCTGGCATGCTTCCGGTGTAGGTGGTTGTGATGTCTGATCGTTTGACGGTCCTGACGTCTAAGAGCGTCTTTACCGGTACGGGGGACCTGCCGTTTGAAGGTTTCGTAGCGGTCCGTGGCAATCGAATTGAGGCTGTTGGCACCAAGTGTGAGGTAGCTTCGTATTTGACCCAGGCGGACGAGGTAGTTGACCTGGGCGACCGCACTGTCATGCCTGGCCTGATCGATGTGCATACCTTCTATACAGGTTGGGCGCTGCGGACGTTGGGTTCTGATCTGTCCGGCATCGCTGATGCCAAAGAGGCTGTGTCGCTCTTGCGTGCGTGGAAAGAAGATCATCCGGATTGCGCGGCGGTTTTTGGCCACAACCTACCCGAAACGTTGGCATCGGATGCCGAGAACGCAAATACGGCAGCTGTGTTTGACGATTGTTTTGGCGATATCCCCGTCGTCTGCTTTACATCGGGTGCGGAGACCTGCGTTCTCAATGCTGCCGCCAGTGCGCGATACGGCTTTACACCCCAGGCGTGCTATGCCGAGAAGATCTGGCGCATGATGAGCGATTTCCTCGCGCTGCCCGAGGTGCGTGCCGGGTATTCGGACTACATGAGCATGCTTAACGAGCGTGGCGTTACCGCCATCAAGGAAATGGCGTTTGATGACTACTACGGCTTTGCCGACGAAATGGCTCGCCGTGAGGAATCTGGTGAGCTGACGGTTCGCGTCTCTATGATGTCGCAGCCGGTGGGCGCCGGTGCAAATCTGGCATATGCCCGCGAGGCGCGAGAGCGCTTCCGGGGACCGTTCGTTCGTTTTTCTGGCTTCAACCGTATGACCGATCGCGGCGTATGGGCGGGGCTTGCCGAGATGATAGACCCCTATGAGGACTCGGCCGATGCGGGCGCTGCCGGCAAGACGGTCGTCGAGGAGCCAGAGTGGGATCTGATTGAGAACGAGCTGCGTGCAATTGATGCTGACGGCTTCCGATATTCCTTGCATTGCCAGGGCGATGGCGCCGTTCGTCGCACCGTGGCGCTCTATGCCTCGCTGCCTCGAGACGAGCATGGACGGATGCTTCGCCGCCATGCGATTACCGATCTCGAGAACTCTGACCCGACCGACCTTGTCGAGTTTGGCAAGTTAGGTGGAATTTGCGAGGTCTATCCGCAGATTCTGACGCTGGACCGGCGCGAGGATTGCCTGTCGATGATGCGTCGACAAATTGGCGAGACGCGACTTTTGCACAGCTGGAATCGCCGCGGCATGGAAGATTCCGGATGCACAGTGTGCTGCGGCACGGATTTGCCGCTGCTGATTCCGAGCCTGGGCGAGTCAATCTACAGCGCGTGCGGCGGATTCTTCGCCGACGGACTGCCCGTGAATGAGGTCAACACGCTGACGCTTGTCGAGCTCTTGCGCGCTTGGACTGCCGGGGGCGCGTACGATCTGATGCGCGAGGACGAGCTGGGTACGCTTGAGGTTGGCAAGCTTGCCGATATCTGCGTGCTCGATCGGGATGTGTTCGACCTCGATTATCGCGACGCACGCGATCTTGCGGTTGATATGACGATGTCGGACGGACAAATCGTGTTCGATCGAAATAAGGAGGCATAAGATGTCTGAATCCAAACCGACGCTGCGCCGCGAGCAGATTGCGGGCATGAATATCCACTACATCATGTGGTCGCTCGATTACTTCCTTGATGTGCAGCAGCGTTTGGGCTTTGAGTCCATTGAGCTGTGGTGTGCAGAGCCGCATGTGACGCTCGACCACACGGGCTACTTTGAGGCTGAGGTCCTGGCGAAAAAGGCTGCAGACCGTGGGCTTAGGTATCGTACTCTGTGCCCCGAGAACGTTGTCTATCCTTGGCAGTACTGCGCACGCAAACCGCTGCATGAACAGCGCAGCCTGGCGTACTTTAAGCACGGCATTGAGCTTGCCGAGGTACTTGGGTGCGACCGTATGTCCGTCAACTCGGGCTGGGGCGACTGGGACGAGGACCGCGAGGAAGCCTGGAAGCGCAGCCGCGAGCACTTGTCCATTCTGGCGGAGTATGCCGGCGAGCACGGTCTGGTGCTTACGATGGAAAGTCTGCGTCCCGAGGAGAGCAACCTTGTGACGACGGTTTCCGATGCGAAGCGCATGATTGACGAGGTCGCGAGCCCGTACTTACAGCCCATGGTTGATACAACCGCGATGGGCGTTGCAGGCGAGACGCTCGAGGACTGGTTTGCCGCCTTTGGTGATGGGGCAATTCACGAGATGCACTTTATCGACGGTGACCCGTATGGCCATCTGGTGTGGGGCGATGGCAAGCACGATATGGACGCCTTCGTCGCCACGCTCAACGCCCATGGTTTCGACGGCATGCTGGGCCAGGAAATCACGGACGGTCGTTACTACGATGATCCGGCGGCGGCAGATGCCAAGAACATGGCCGCATTCGAGAAATATCTGATTGACTAAAACAACTATCGGCCACGCAGCCAACGTCATTGATTGCGGCCAAACAAGAAAGGAACTGGATATGAACGCACACGATCTGATCAAAGAGGCAATTGCCGAGAAGGGCAAGTTCGACAGCGTCTACTGGATTGCTTGCGGTGGCTCCATGATCGATTTGATCCCGGCCCATGAGCTTCTGCAGCGCGAGGCAACCACCTTCACTTCGTATATCTATACGGCTCGCGAGTTCGATATCATGCGTCCGCGTCGTCTGGGCGAGAAGTCCCTGGTCATCGCTTGTAGCCACAGTGGCAACACCCCTGAGGTCGTCGAGGGCTGCGAGATTGCCCTTGCTGCCGGCGCTACGGTGATCGCCCAGACCGACAACGCTGGATCTAAGATCGACACCGGTAAATGGACCACGTGGGTCTACCCGTGGGGCGAGGGCGTGCCGCAGGCCGAGGTCCCCGCTGGCATTTCGCTGTCGCTTGCGGCAGAGCTGCTCGATCAGCAGGAGGGTTACGCCGATCTTGCCGATATGTATGCCGGTATCGCCGAGATGGATAAGATTCTTCCCCCGGCACGCGAGAAGGTAAATGCCGAGCTGGGCGATCGCTTTGCCAAGCTTTGCCAGGAGCACGAGTTCTTCTATATTCTGGGCAGCGGTCCCAACTTTAGCCAGACCTACGGTTTCGCTATCTGCTCTCTTATGGAGATGCAGTGGCAGCACTGCAGCTACATCCACTCTGCCGAGTACTTCCATGGCCCCTTCGAGGCTACTCAGGATGGCGTTTTTTACTTCCTGCAGATGGGCTCCAGCGAGTGCCGTGCCATGGACGAGCGCGCCCTGGCGTTCCTTAAGACGCATACCGATACGCTGATGGTGCTCGATGCCAAGGAGTACGGTATGGAAGCCGTGCCGGCGAGCGTCCGTGCCTATCTGGACCCGGTGCTGTTCTACGCCATGAACTGCGAGCTGCGTGCTGCACGCGGCAAGGTGTTTGATCACGATCCCGATTTCCGTCGCTATATGGGTGTTGTCGAGTACTAGAAGGGACAAAGGCCATGGCATTTAACGTTAACGCGCTCGGATTTGGCGACAACGTCGTCGATCGCTACGAGCATATCCACACCATGTATCCCGGCGGCAATGCGGTGAACTTCGCCGTTTATGCCAAGAAATGCGGTGCCGCACGCTCTGCATACATGGGCATTTTTGGTAATGACGCCGCTGCCGAGCATGTCATTGCAAGCCTCGAGGATGAGGGTATCGAGCTTGACAAGTGCGAGCAGATGATTGGCGAGAACGGAGCGGCTCGCGTGACCGTCGTTGACGGTGACCGTGTCTTCCTTGGCTCCAACGAGGGCGGTATCCGTGGCGATGCGCGCTATGTCCTCGATCGCTTTGATCTTGCGTACATGAAGCAGTTCGATGTGGTTCATTCGGGCAACTATTGCTTTACCGAGCGCGAGCTGCCCAAGTTGAAGGCTGCGGGCGTCACGGTCTCTTTTGACTTTTCGGACGACTCCACCGACGAGTACTACGAGCAGATTGCGCCCTACGTCGATTTCGCTTTCTTTAGTGCGGCGGATGCTGCGAGTGAGGACGAGATTCGCGAGCGTCTGGCATGGGTGAAGGGCCTGGGTCCGCGTTTTGTGTCGGCTACGGCGGGCGCCGAGGGCTGCATTGCTTACGACGGCGAGCGTTATTACCGCCAGCTGGCTAAACCGGTAACGGACATGAAGGACACCATGGGGGCGGGCGACTCGTTCCTCACCTCGTTTTTGATGTGCTATCTCGATTCCGCCAAGCGTGGTGAGGATGGCGCCGAGGCCATCGAGCGCGCGCTCGACTTTGCTGCCGGGTTTGCCTCGACCGTGTGCGGCATGGAAGGTTCTTGGGGCCACGGAGCACCAATCGTCGAATAGCCGAGCTGTCCCGGGGAGCTGTATTGGTGCCTTCCCGTGACTCGGTGGTCAAAAAAGCCAAATATGAGTACTGTGACTAATTTAGTCGCAGCAAAATCGACCCCTTCAGACGTGATTTGAGCGTTTGGAGGGGTTTAAGATTGCGAAAATGCAGGATGAGTGACTGTAAAAGTGTTAGTTAATGGACAATCGTAGATTATTCTGGTGGTCGGAAAGCTCAGAGTAATGTATCCATTTCGCTAGCAGTACTCATATTTGACGTTTTTTGACCACGGGGGTTAGCGAAGGCTAAAAACAGAGTGTGCATTCGCTAAAACCGCCGACTCGATGCGCTTTGCGTCACAGTTTTTGAGTGAGGCAATGCGCATCGAGGTCCTTGTGAGCGATTTGATGAGCGACTGCGCGCTTGTTTCTGTGTTTGGTTCGGCCGGCGCATCGGTCTCGAGCAGTAGGCGGTCGAGTGGAATCTGTCGTGCGTATTCGCGACCGCGCTTGGTCGCGAGCATGCGTTCGTTGACGGAAAAATAACAGCCCGCATTACGCGCGCGGACGAGTTCGTCCGAAGTACCGCTAAACCAGTGGAAGATGATAACGGGGGAGTCGGGGTTTGGGATGAGTAGTCCATGCGATTCGAGGACGTCCAGTACGGCTCCTGCCGAACGAACGGCGTGAATTGATATCACGCGCCCGGTAAGAGGATGCTGCACGAGCGCATCGCAGAGCCGGTTAAGTGCCTGTATTTGTAGCGGCTCACTTCCAGCAAAGCGCGCGGAAAAGTCGAGTCCAACTTCGCCGATGTAGCGTTCTTGGGCAGCAACTTCGCAAAGCAGATTGACTTCGACAAAACCGCAGTGGCCATCGGCGAGCCACCAGGGGTGAAGCCCAACGCCGGCGATGATGCCTGGTTGGCGACAGGCGCGCTCGTTTGCGGCCGAAAAGTCGCGCGGATTGACGCCGCAGTCAAATAGACCCAAGCCCAGCGCCGTCGCCTCATCGGCAACGGCGTCCGGGTGAGCCATTAAATCAAGATGGCAGTGTGCATCAAATAACCGGGGCTCCATCTCGGTGCGCTCCGCTAGTCCAGACGTTGGCCATCGGAGCGTACGCGCTCAGTGCCGCGGCCGCTGATCTGGCGGATAACCTCGCCGGCAATCATCTGGCCCATGATGGGCGGCATAAAGCTGGCGGTTCCCAGCTCGGTGCGCTCGTGGATGTTGGAAGGGTCGCGGGGCTGTGTCTTAACCGATTCCTCGCAGCTAAACAGTACATGCAGGCTCTTGATTCCGCGCTTCTTGCATTCTTTGCGCATGATGCGGCTCATGGGGTCACGTACCGTATCGAAAATGTCGGCAAAGCGGAGGCACTCGGGATGGAGCTTGTTGGCCCCGCCCATGGAGCTAACCAAACGAATGTCGTGGTCCTGAGCATATTTGGCAATGGTGAGCTTGGCCGAGATGGTGTCGATGGCGTCGACGACGTAGTCGAGCTTGCCGTCCGTCTGCTCCAAAACGCTCGCGAAGAAATCATCGATGTTGTCGCTCAGCAAGTATTCAGTTCGCTTGATGACGGCAGCGGCGGGATTGATGTCGTGGATCATGGCTTCCATCACGTCAACCTTGCGCTTGCCGACGGTGCTGTGAAAGGCGATGGCCTGGCGATTGATATTGCTGGGCGCGATGATGTCCTTGTCCAGAATGACGAAATGACCGATGCCGCCGCGGGCGAGTGCCTCGCAGCAGTTGGAGCCCACGCCTCCGCAGCCGAGCACTAGCACCGTAGCATCGGCGAGCTTATCGAGTGCCTCGCGGCCCATGATAATCTCGAGCTTGGTGTCGCGTGTCTCGATGGGAGTTGCGGCTGTGGTTTCGGTCATAAATATCCTCCGATGGGGAAGCAGGTCGTGTTTTAGCTATCGCCATTATAGGTAATCGCCCATAGGTTGCGATGGCGTTTGCTTTGATGTGGTTTGAAGCATTGCGATTAGATAGTTAGACAAACATCTAAATATTGAGTATAGTGTGCACGTCATGAGAGATGATGAGAGGAGGTCTTATGCCGGGAGAGGGTTTTAAGGCGCTGGCCGATCCTACACGGCGTCACATTTTGGAACTGCTGCGCGAGGGCAATTGCACGGCCGGGGAGCTTGCCGAGCATTTTGACATCAGCAAGCCGTCGTTGAGCCATCACTTGGCGACGCTCAAAAACGCCGGGTTGGTGACCGACGAACGTCATGGCCAAAACATCGTTTACAGCTTAAACACCACCGTCATGCAGGACTTGATCGGTTGGTTTATGGGCTTTACAAACACGGAAGGTGATAAGGATGAATAACGAAAACAAGGGCATGCACGCCACGGGGGTATCGTCGCGCGTGTGGGCCATGCTTGTTGTGGTCTGCGCTATTAATGTTGTAGCGCACCTCATGGTGATGCCGAGCCTGCCTGCACAGATTCCCACGCACTGGGGCGCGAACGGCGCCGTCGACGGTTGGGGTCCTAGTTGGATGGCCTCCGCGCTCGGCGTGCTGCCTCTGGCGCTTCTCGCAATGTTCTGCATGGTGCCGCGCATCGACCCCAAAGGTGAGGCATATCGAACCTCGGGCAAGTTCTACCAGGGCTTCGTAATCGCCTTCACCTTGTTCATGTGCGCCATAAGCTGGCTGGGAGAGCTTACGGTCTGGGGCGTAGTGCCGGCGGTCGGTTCGGTTAACGTGCTGATTTCCGGTGTTGTCGGTTTGCTGTTCATCGGCGTAGGCAACTACTTGCCGCGTGTGAAGCAGAACTATACGCTCGGTATCAAGACACCCTGGGCGCTTGCCGATCCCGAGAACTGGCGCCGTACGCAGCGTTTTGGCGGCGCCTGCTTTATGGTGCTGGGTATTGGCCTGATTGTGATGGGCGTGGCAGGCAGCGTGCTTTCGAGTGAAGTCGTCGCCGCGGTGATTGCGGCTCTGGCGTTTGGTTCGGTTGGAGCCGTTTACGTCTACTCGTATCTGTTGTGGCGCAAATCGCAGCGAGCCGCTCGTTAAGGTTGCGGAAAACTAGCGTACGCAGTTCATAGTATGTTCCGGGGGACTTTTCCCAGGTAGTATTAGGGGGTGTGGGCAACCATGCCCCTTTTTCGTTACGTTTCAGAGCTGGTTCCCTCATTTCGTTTCCACTAAAGCGAATCAAGAATAGGGAAACAGCAGGTAGAAAGGATAGAACAGGCAAATGGCAGAGTTTATCTACCAGATGTATCAGGCTCGCAAGGCCCATGGCGACAAGGTGATCCTTGACGACGTGACCCTGAGCTTCTACCCCGGTGCCAAGATCGGCGTCGTGGGCCCCAACGGTATGGGCAAGTCGACCCTGCTCAAGATCATGGCCGGCATCGAGGAGGTCTCCAATGGCGATGCCAAGCTCACTCCCGGCTACACCGTGGGCATCCTGCAGCAGGAGCCGCCACTCGACGACGACAAGACCGTCATCGAGAACGTGCGCATGGCATTTGGCGACATGATTGCCAAGATCGATCGCTTCAACAAAATCGGCGAGGGGATGTGCGACCCGGACTGCGACATGGATGCCCTCATGGCCGAGATGGGCAAGCTCCAGGACGAGATCGACGCCGCCGACGGCTGGGATATCGATTCCAAGCTCGGTCAGGCCATGGACGCTCTGCAGCTGCCCGA
The DNA here is from genome assembly GCA_958445985.1 of uncultured Collinsella sp. Classification (GTDB taxonomy): domain Bacteria; phylum Actinomycetota; class Coriobacteriia; order Coriobacteriales; family Coriobacteriaceae; genus Collinsella. The sequence goes on from CAUCUN010000004.1 coordinate 49,877, forward strand.
TTCCGACATGCCGGTCAACGTGCTTTCCGGCGGCGAGCGCCGTCGCGTGGCCCTGTGCAAGCTGCTGCTCGAGGCTCCCGACCTGTTGCTGCTCGACGAGCCCACGAACCACCTGGACGCCGAATCGATCCTGTGGCTCGAGCACTTCCTGCACAACTACCAGGGCGCGGTGCTTGCCGTCACGCACGATCGCTACTTCCTGGATAACGTTGCCGAGTGGATCTGCGAGGTCGACCGCGGTCACCTTTATCCCTACAAGGGCAACTACTCCACGTATCTGGAGACCAAGGCCGCCCGTATCGAGGCGCAGGGCAACCGCGACGCCAAGCTCGCCAAGCGCATGGAGGCCGAGCTCGAGTGGGTACGCAGCTCGCCCAAGGCTCGCCAGGCCAAGAACAAGGCCCGTCTGGCTCGTTACGAGGAGATGGAGGCCGAGGCCCGCGCAAGCCAGAAGCTCGACTGGACCGACATCCGCATCCCCGTGGGCCCGCGTCTGGGCAACAAGGTGCTCGAGGCTCATCACCTGCACAAGGAGTTCGATGGCCGTGTGCTCATCGACGACCTATCGTTCACCCTGCCGCGCAACGGTATCGTGGGTGTCATCGGCCCCAACGGTGTGGGCAAGACCACGCTGTTCAAGACCATCGTGGGCCTGGAGCCGCTGACTTCGGGCGAGCTCGAGGTGGGCGAGACCGTCAAGATCTCCTATGTCGATCAGAACCGTTCCGGCATCGACCCCGATAAGAACCTGTGGGAGGTCGTCTCGGATGGCCTGGACCACATGATGGTCGGCGAGACCGAGGTCCCCAGCCGCGCGTACGTGGCGAGCTTTGGCTTTAAGGGCCAGGACCAGCAGAAGCGCGCCGGCGTACTCTCCGGCGGCGAGCGCAACCGTCTGAACTTGGCGCTCACGCTCAAGCAGGGCGGCAACCTGCTGCTTCTCGACGAGCCCACGAACGACCTCGACGTCGAGACGCTGTCCTCGCTCGAGGCGGCGCTGCTCGAGTTCCCGGGCTGCTCGGTGGTCATTAGCCACGATCGTATGTTCCTGGACCGCGTCGCCACGCACATTCTGGCGTGGGAGGGCACCGACGAGAATCCGGGCAACTGGTATTGGTTCGAGGGCAACTTCGAGGCCTATCAGGCCAACCGCATCGAGCGCCTGGGCGAGGACGCAGCCCAGCCGCATCGTATTCACAGGAAGCTCACGCGCGACTAGTAGCAAGTAGAAAGGCCGCCACCAAGGGCGGCCTTTCTTGTAGCAATTGCACTGCAGCTATGCCCTGGCTGCTGGTTTGATTCATAATCAAAGTTATCTCTTTGGGATTAAAGCTCGTTTTTGCTATGAGTGATTTTCTAATTCCGTTTAAAACGTAAAGACGCATTGGGTTGCAAGGACATAAGCAAATCGAATTGAAATATAACCAGTGCTGTAACGTTACAAAAAAGATTATAGAATAGGAGTACCTTATAAGTCGCTTCTCTAGAAAGAAGAACATATGCTTTCGCGTCGTCGTTTTCTGCAACTTGTCGCGTCTTCAATTGTCGCCTTAGCCGCACGTCCGAAAGAGGTTTTTGCTTCGACGGGCAATATTGATGGTGAGCAGATACAATTTACTTCTGAAATTGCGCAAGAGCTTGCCGATAAATATATAAAGGGACTCCTCGGCTATTCGTATACGCCTTCTGACCCTATTCCTTTTGTAGATGTTGATGGGTCCCCGCTTGGTTACATTGTTCCGGTTGTGACATCCAATAGAGCCGCGGGCTATTTGGTTTTAGATGCTTCAGATGATGAAATACTTACGGGATATCGTTTTGGAGACGGCTTAGTCAGCCCTATGGATCGGGGAGGAGATCTTGGTGTCGAGTCTTATTCTTTCAATAACCCAGTCGTAATGATCAATCCATTCGAATTCGGCGTGCAATCTTTGGACGGTTCAATAACAACAAATTGCGGAAGAACAATCCCGGCTGTTTCCATAGAAGGACGGCCTGTCGTTTTATCGAATAAACCTTCAAGCTGGAACGATGTTGTAATTTACGCAACTCAAATGCAGGATTACACAGTATCTGGATTTCGTTCCATTTCTCAGTTTATGTCATATGATGAAAGCGAGATTAAGAGGCTTACCGCCCACTATGCTTGTATGGTGACAGCTTTTTCGAACGTTGCGGAACTGTATGGCATTGCCAATTTATATAGCGACCCTTCGCAATATATGCAGATATGGAATTACACCAATACCCATGCTCTTTCCGATGAAGAACAGACTGTTCCCGGCGTTGTTTTGGGTGGAACGCCGATATCAACCTGTGCAACGGGGTTTACAAATTACTGCGCAAGCAGAGGAAGTACTCTTATCGCCCGCACTGTCTCCTCTCCGGCTATCGCGAGCATTCAAAATGAGATTAACTCTAATAGACCGAATGTTTTACATGCGAGTTTGTACAACGGATCAGCCCATTCTGTAACAGCGGAGGCTTACGCCACACTTACTGGTAAGAAAACTGGAGAGACAAGGCAGATGATTGGCATAGCGGACGGCTGGAATTCATCTTTATCCTTCCTGAAGTATGATCAGAGCTATTATGCGTGGACTTATGGAACGACTTTTTCGAAGTAGGGCGATTCGTCTAGCCCTGTCTTTGGTGCTGATGGCTTCATTGGTGGGCTGTTCAACAAAGGAAGAGATATCGCGCGGAGGTTCCGGAGAAGTGACTGCGACAGACTCAGGTTCATTAGAAATAGCTGGCGGGCATGCCGATGTGATGTTACAAGGAAAAGGCGTGCTTAGGTCGATTGATGCTGAAGACGCTGTCTGCTCAATAGAGGATTTGAAGACAGGTGAAACTGCACCGTACCGAGTCTCAGATAATGCTGCGAATATGATTGAGTCGATACCGACTGGAGCGCAGGTTTCTTTTAGATACTTTGCTCCGCAACTTGAGGATGAGCTTGCTTCTCTGGTGTCTATATGCACCGATGACAACTAAAAGGCCTGAATTCAAAAGGCCTCGGATGGTCAATTGGCTATCCGAGGCCTTTTTTACTCGACCGGGGCTTCGACCTTGTCGATGGCCCAGGCGGCTCCGAGACCGCCGGTGGTGTTGCGGCGGATGCGCACGGTAACTTCGCGGCGCTCGCCGGCCTGCGTGTAGCACAGGGGGAAGCTTGCGCGGTTTCGCGCGGCCTCGATGGTACCGCGCTCGCGGGCGATCCAGTAGTACTCGCCGACAATGCCGAGGGTATCGGCGCCGTAGGGGAGATAGGTCGACAGCTGGTGCAGAAGCGGGCCGGGGCAGAAGACCTCGGTTGCGAAATCGACGGGGAAGTCCTCGGGGATGGTCGGTGCTGCGGGTGCGGGGGCTGGGGCCGCTGCGGATGCCGAAGCCGGTGCCGGTGCGGGAATTTGTTCGCAAGCAGAGGTGGGCACGGATTTGATGACGGGTGCGGGCTCCGGCGTCGCTTCCGGCTTGATCGTGGAATCTGCGGGCTCCACGGTGGCGGGCGCGTCTGCAGCTGCAGTTTCAACCTCAACCTGCGTCGCGTTCTCGTTCTCGACGCTCGACTTTGTCTCGACCGGCGTGGAAGCCATGGTGGTGATGCCGGCATTGGCGTTCTCGGGGTCATAGACGACCGTGAGCGAGATGGCGGGCTGCGGCGTCTCGGGCTCCGGCGTCGACTCGGTAGCGCCTTGATCGGCGGGCTCGTCGGACTGATCGTCCTCGGCCTCGTTGCCAAAGACATCGCTGTTTTGGAACGCAGGCGTCTCGGGTTGGTCAACGGCTTCTTCGGTTGTCGACTTGGGAGCCTCGTTGAGCCCCGCAGTGGCTTCCTGCTCTGACATAACTTCGGGATCGGTCGTGGCGGCGATTTCGGTTCTGGCTTCTGCCGTCACCTCGATAGCGACTTCGATCTCTGTCTCGGGCTCGGGCTCGGGCTCCGGCACAGCTTCAGCCACGGGTTCGGGTTCGGGCTCAGGACGTTTAACGTGCTTGGGGCGCACGGCCTTGAGGTCCTTCTCACCGCGCTTTTTCTTTTTGTAGGACTGCTTGGCGCCCTTGGCGGTCTTGGGCTTGTCCTCGCCCTTGGCAAGCGCAGCATCCCAGGCCTCGTTGGCGATGACGGTGGCATACAGGCGGCCGCCTTTAAAGACGGTCAGCTTAATGCAGTCGTTAAGTTCCTCGAGCAGCTCGCGCGTGGACTCAAAGCCCAGGTCATAAGCAGTCATGTCGCCTGCGGCGAGCGCCTCCTCGACCTGCGTCATAAACGTTTGCTTGCCGCATCCAATCGCATCGCGTAGCAGGCGATACAGATAGATGTGGTTGCCCAGCGAAAGCGTGGGCCTAACTATTGTCTTGCTCATGGCAAATCTCCTCTTTACACATGTAAAGCATCTTACCATCGCATAGCGTTCGCCATGGCGGCGCCCAAGGCAAACGGGCGCGACCGTTGCCGGTTCGCGCCCGTTATGCAGGTCGGTTATCTATGAGAGGCAAATGTGCTTAGTTGCCCGATGCCGTGCCTTGGCTCGAGTTGTCAGATGCCGTGCCGGACGCGGTTCCGCTCGAGCTGTTCGAGCTGTTGGTGTTGCTGCTGTCTGTTGTGCCCGTTCCCGACGTGGTGTCGCTCGTCTGGCCGCCCGTGCTCGGCTGCGAACCGTCAGTCGTTTGGCTTGAGTCGGTCGTGCCGGACGGCGTGCTGCTGTTGGCCGTAGAGGAATCGGTGCCCTGCGATTGGTTTTGGGCGTTCGAGGACGAATTGGCAGAGGTAGAACTGTCTTGCGTATCGTCCGTCTGTGCCTGCTGATCCTGCGACTGGGTGTTGCCATTTGCATCGCTCTCGGTCGTGCGCGACGACAGGATTGGCTCGGGACGCTCGCCCAGACCCTCACCGGCAGTGGTGATAAGGATGGCGCCGGCGCAGGCGATGACCGCGACGATGGCGATAGCGATCGAGAAGACGATGACCTTCTTTTGCGTCTGGCTGCGCTCTGCCGCCGCCTTGGCGCGCAGGCTGTTGGGGGCGACGCGCGCCGTGGTCGCGCGTCCCGCAACCTGGCGCATCTCCTGCGTGGTCGCGGCGCCACCTAGGTGCTCCTCGACATTGGGCTCAACGGGCTCATAGGCGCCGGCGGGGTAGTCGACGTCGGCGTGCGTGCCCTTGATTGCTTCGGCGCTGGCGGAGATAAAGTGGCGATAGACCTGCGAGGACACAACAGTGATGACTGAGCTCACAGCGGCACCAATCACCGAGCCGGCAATGCCGATCTTTGAAGCAAGCGCCACGCTCGTGGCGGCAGCTGCGGCGCCGGCGATGATCTGGGGAATGGAAATGTCGTCAAACAGGCCCTTTTTGGGCGCGATGGCCATGGTCTGTCCAATGGAATGGTTCTCGTGTACGCCGTTGTTGAGCGATGCCGGCGTCATGACGCGCGTGCGCGGCGCGTCGGTGTACTTGGTTGTCATACGGGGTCCTCCCGGTGTAAATCTGCTTCGTTTCGTGTAGCCATCAGGGTACCCACCAGATGTGAATCGTACGTGACATTTAACAGATACCATCAACTCATCAATTGCTCACCAAGTTGGTGGGATGCGGTTCCACCCGGCGGTTGAACTACAATAGGGCTTGCTAATTGTGTTGAATAGCGTTTACGCACGGGAGCATTCTTATGAATCTTCACCTTTCTCAGTCTGATGGCTTTTTGCGTGTGGCGGCGGCGTCGCCGCAGATTCGCGTGGCCGATGTCGAGGGCAATGCCGAGGTTGCGCTGGCAGCTGTTCGCGATGCTGCCGGGCGTGGCGTTCGCGCGTTGGTGTTGCCCGAGCTTAATCTGACTGGCTATACCGCGGCCGATCTGTTCCATAATCGCACACTGCTGCATGCCTGCGAGGCTGCTCTGGTGCATATCCTCGATGAAACCCGTGAGCTGCCGATCGTCTTTACCATCGGTCTTCCCGTTGCGGTTGCCGAGAATATCTACAACTGTGCCGCCGTGTGCTGCGCGGGCGAGCTTTTGGGCCTCACGGCCAAGAAGTATCTACCCAACTATGGCGAGTTCTATGAGCGTCGCTGGTTTGCTCCGTCGCCTGCGAATCCCGTGTGGGTTGAATTTGCCGGTCAGGGTCCGGTTCCGCTGGGTTCGGGGCTTGTCTACCGCTGCTGTGATGAGGGTGCCGAGGATATGGTGCTGGGCGTTGAAGTCTGCGAGGACCTGTGGGTGCCGGCGCCCCCTTCGACCGAGATGGCGCTTGCCGGTGCGACGGTGATTCTCAACCCGTCGGCCTCGGACGAGATTATCGGTAAGGCAGACTATCGCCGCAGCCTCATCTCTAACCAGAGCGCACGCCTGTACTGCGCCTATGCCTACGCGGACGCGAGCGAGGGCGAGTCCACGACCGACATGGTCTTTGCGGGCGAGAACCTTATCTACGAAAATGGCTCCAAGCTCGCCGCCACCAAACTGCTTACCTGCGATATGGCCATCGCCGACGTTGACCTTGACCGCCTGGTTGCCGAGCGCCGTCGCTCGACGACGTGGGCGCGCACCGACGATGCGCCGGAGGCCACGACCGTTGAGTTTTCGTTTGAGGGCGTGCTGGCCGAAGAACCTGTCCTGCGCGATGCCTGCGATATCGACCGCGTTTTCCCGCGCGCGCCCTTTGTGCCGGCCGACCACGGCGACTTGGCCGAGCGCTGCGAGACGATCCTCGATCTGCAGACTGCGGGCCTCAAGACCCGCCTTGCCCACACGGGTACCAAGGCTGCGGTTATCGGCCTTTCGGGCGGCTTGGACTCCACGCTAGCGCTGCTTGTGACCGTGCGTGCCTTCGATGCACTGGGGCTGCCGCGCACTGGTATCACAGCCGTGTCCATGCCCGGCTTCGGCACGACGCATCGCACCAAGTCGAATGCCGAGTCGCTCGCTCGCGACCTGGGTGTGAGCTTCCGCGAGGTTTCGATTCACGCGGCTGTGGAGCAGCACTTCAAGGACATTGAGCATGATCCAGCTGTGCAGGACGTGACCTACGAGAACAGCCAGGCGCGCGAGCGTACGCAGATTCTGATGGATCTGGCCAACCAGGCTGGCGGTTTTGTCATTGGCACGGGCGACCTGTCGGAGCTGGCGCTCGGCTGGGCTACCTATAACGGCGACCACATGAGCATGTACGCCGTCAACGCGAGCGTGCCCAAGACGCTTGTGCGCCATCTGGTACGCTATGCCGCCGATGTCTTTGGCGGGCGCATTGCCGAGGTCTTGCTCGATATCCTCGATACGCCGGTGTCCCCCGAGCTTCTGCCGCCCACGGGCGACGGCGAGATTGCGCAGAAGACCGAGGATTTGGTGGGCCCGTACGAGTTGCACGACTACTTCCTCTACTACCTGCTGCGTTTTGGCTTTGAGCCGGGCAAGATCTACCGCATGGCGCTCAAGAGCTTCGAGGGCGTCTACGACGCCAAGACCGTCCACACGTGGCTACGTACGTTCTACCGTCGCTTCTTTGCCCAGCAGTTTAAGCGCAGCTGCCTGCCCGATGGTCCCAAGGTGGGCTCGGTGACGCTCAGCCCGCGCGGCGATTGGCGCATGCCGAGTGACGCCAGCTCGCGTCTGTGGCTTGCGCAGATCGACGCGCTCAATCCAGTTGACTAAGGTTGGCTAAATTGAACCAATACGGGGGTTGTAAGCGTTACACTTTTGCAATCTGATGGCCCGTATCGCGCGGCGCTCTTGTCGGGGCGCCGCGTTTTTATATCGAAAGGTGGCACCATGCAGGCATCGCAGCGTCTCGACCGCTTTGGCGCGGAGGTTTTTGCCTCGCTCAACAACAAACTTCTTGCGCTTAAGGCCCAGGGCAAGACCATTTACAACATGAGCGTGGGCACGCCCGACTTTAAGCCGTACGACCACGTGGTCGAGGCGCTCACGCAGGCAGCCCAAGATCCCGAGATGTGGAAGTATGCCCTGCGCGACCTGCCCGAACTCAAGCAAGCCGTGTGCGATTACTATGAGCGTCGCTTTGGCGTTTCGGGCATTACGCCGTCTATGGTGCAGTCGTGCAACGGCACGCAGGAGGGCGTGGGCCATTTGGGCCTGGCCCTGCTCGATCCGGGTGACACCATTCTGGTTCCCGATCCGTGCTACCCGGTCTTTGAGGCGGGTGCCAAGATCGCCGATGCCAAGCTCGAATACTATCCGCTGGTTGCCGAGCATAATTACCTGCCCTATGTGGCGGGTATCGATCCCGAGGTGGCCGATCGTGCCAAGTATATGATCGTGTCGCTGCCCGCGAACCCGGTCGGCTCGGTGGGCACGCCCGAGGTCTACGAGGAGATTATCGCCTTTGCCCGCGAGCATGATCTGTTGATCGTTCATGACAACGCGTACTCCGACATCGTGTTTGACGGCGAGCCCGGCGGCAGCTTCTTGCAGTATCCCGGTGCGCTTGAGGTGGGCGTGGAGTTCTTCTCGCTCTCTAAGTCGTTTAACGTCACCGGTGCCCGCATCGGCTTTTTGGTCGGTCGCGAGGATGTGGTCTCGGCCTTTGCCAAGCTGCGTGGCCAGATCGACTTCGGTATGTTCTTCCCGATCCAGAAGGCTGCCATCGCCTGCCTGAACGGTCCGCGCGATGAGGTCGAGGCGCAGCGTCTGAAGTACCAGGAGCGCCGCGATGCCCTGTGCGACGGTCTTGAGGGCCTGGGCTGGGAGCGTCCCAATGCGCATGGCTCTATGTTTGTGTGGGCCAAGCTTCCCGGTGGTCGCACCGATTCTATGGCGTTTTGCGAGGAGCTTATGGAGAAGGCCGGCGTTGTGGTGACGCCGGGCGCGAGCTTTGGCCCTTCGGGCGAGGGACACGTGCGCATGGCGCTGGTCCTGCCGCCCGATCAGATCGCTTTGGCTGTCGAGGCCATTCGCGAGGCGGGCCTGTATTAGAAAGGTATTTCGGCTCGTCAATAGCTCGAAACCGATTTCGTACAGTTATTTTACGAATTCTGCAAATAATTTCGGTAAACGGTCGATATTTGCCTGCGAATAGGAGCATAATCAAAGTCCCGATTGGATGTATTGGGATTACGGCAAGCCGCTCGGGTCGTTCCCGGGCGGCTTGTTTGTGGAGAGAGATGGGAGTTTCTAATGGTTAACGAGAAGAAGGTCGCTATTGTCGGCTGCGGTTTCGTCGGTTCGTCTTCGGCGTTCGCGCTGATGCAGAGCGGCCTGTTCTCCGAGATGGTCCTCATCGACGTGGACAAGAACCGCGCCGAGGGCGAGGCTCTGGATATCGCGCACGGCATGACGTTTGCCGAGCCGATGAAGATCTACGCCGGCGATTATTCCGATGTCGCCGACGCCGCCATGATTGTCGTCACCGCCGGTGCTGCCCAGAAGCCCGGTGAGACCCGCCTGGACCTGGTCAACAAGAACGTCAGCATCTTCAAGTCCATTATTCCCGAGATTAAGAAGTCCGGCTTCGACGGCATTCTGCTAATCGTCTCCAACCCGGTTGATGTTCTGACCTATGCTGCCATCAAGATGTCTGGCCTGCCCGAGGGCCATGTCATCGGCTCCGGCACCGTGCTCGACACTGGCCGTCTGCAGCAGATGCTTGGTGCCCACGTCGAGGTTGACCCGCGCGACGTCCAGGCCTATGTCATGGGTGAGCACGGCGACTCCGAGTTTGTCGCTTGGTCCAGCGCCCAGGTTGCCGGCGTGCCGCTGAACACCTTCTGCGAGCTTCACGGCCACCTGGAGCATGAGGCTGCCGAGAAGCGCATCGCCGAGGACGTCAAGAACTCCGCCTACACCATCATCGAGAAGAAGCACGCCACCTACTATGGCGTCGCCATGGCCGTCAAGCGCATCTGCACCGCCGTCATGCGCGATGAGCAGACCGTTCTGCCCGTTTCTTCGCTTATGGTGGGCGAGTATGGCCTGTCCGATCTTGCCATCTCCATGCCGACCGTCGTTGGCCGCGACGGCGTTGTCTGCCGCGTCCCCGTGCCGCTGAACGACGACGAGCAGCATGAGCTCACCGTCTCCGCCAAGGCCCTCAAGGACATCATCGACAGCGTCGACTTCTCCTGCTAAATCAAGCTCGCTAGAGCGAAAAGCTACAATGAAGGCGTCCGGGTCCACACGGCCCGGGCGCCTTTTTGGTGCAAAGTAACCTGACTCCAATGCACCATAGTTGATGGGAGGGCCATGTCGGATTCGCCTAATTTTTTGACCTATGTCCAGACGGCGTTTGATCCCTTTGAGGAGCGGCCGTTCTGCGCGGTGGATAGCCTAGTCTTTGCGTGGTTGTCCTATTTGCGCTTGCCGGGTGATATGGCGGGGCTGACGAACTGGCAGGGCCTAGACGTACGCGAACTGCTGCGTGCCGAGTGCTACCGGGACATGATTGACGACTTGTGGGACCCAGAGGGAAGCAGGGCCTTGTTGGAGGCCGTGGCAGCAAATCCCAGATACCGCGGCGTGCACGTTTGCGGCTATCGTGCCGTGAGCGATGTGGTGGCGACGGAGCAGTTTGCAGCCATGGCGTTCCGGTTTCCGGCGGGGTTTAGCTATCTTTCCTTCCGGGGGACCGACAGCACGATTGTGGGCTGGAAAGAGGACTTTAACATGGCGTTCCGGTGTCCTGTGCCGGCCCAGGAATCCGCGGCGCGTTATGTGGACGAGGCGGCGGATGCGATCGACGGGCCGCTTTTGTGCGGAGGTCATTCCAAGGGCGGAAACCTTGCGGTGTACGGTGCGGCGATGTGCTCCGATGTCGCCCGTGAGCGAATCGAACGGGCGTATTCCCATGATGGTCCAGGGTTCGTCGAGGAGTTTCTGAACGGCAACGCCTTTGCCGATCTTTCCGGTCGAATCGACAAGACGCTACCTCGGTCGTCGATCTTCGGCATGATGTTCGAGACGCAGGAGGACTATGCCATCGTTGAGAGCACCGAGTTCAGCCTGCTGCAGCACAATCCCTTTAGCTGGGTGGTTGATGGTTGCAACTTCGTGTACTGCGAGCGCCTGTCCGCTGGTGCTCGATACGTTGATGGCTCCATTCGCGAGATGCTGCTTGCAGTATCGCCTAGCGAGCGCGAGCGTTTTGTGGATGCGTTGTTCTCCGTGTTTGAGGCTACGGGTGCTGAGCGGTTTGCGGATATCGCTGGGAATCTACGCGAGAGCCTGCCCGTGATGCTCCAGGCTGCGCAAGGCTTTGACAAGGATACGCGACGCTTTGTCTCGCAGACCATCGTTGCGATTCTTAAGTGTGCGCTGCTGCCCAAACGTCCAGAGTTCAGCGTGCCTTCTAGTGGTAAGAGCCTGGCAGAACAGCTCGAGGCTTGGCAGTCCGAGCTCATGCGCTAACCATTGGTGCAAAGCAACCTATCCCCGATGCACCAATCTTCGATGCGCCTGGGGCGGGCTCGACCGCTATAGGCGGGCTCGACCGCTATACTGGTTCGTGCTCAATTCGATCTAGAACGGAATGCCGTATATGAAAATCAATCACGCGATCCTGCATATCCTGGACTTTGACTCTGCCGTCAACGTCATGAGCCAGCGCGAGCTCGATATCGAGAGCCGTACCGTGCGCAACTTCGTGACCACGCATCTGCGCCGCGCGCGTACTTCGGCCGATAACAAGCGTGCCACGTTTGCCGAGAACTCCGCATTCGGCGGCGAGCTCAAGGGCTATTTCTTCGGTGAGCGTGAGTTCGTGGACCTGTCTCAGCAGATTGCGGAGTTCATCTCTTCCGAACTTACCAAGGCCGAGAAAGCCGAGTCCACCGACGTGCTCGTGGCGGACTTTGATGACGATGAGGATGCCCGCTGGTTTGCCGTGATGCTGCTGGGCTCCAAGCAGGCTTTTATGCACGAAGTGGGCCGCGAGGAGGGGGAGGTGCGCAACGACATCGCGCGCCACTATGCCATTCTGCCGAATCCCTCGCAAAAGGTGCCGAGCTATGCCATCGTGCGCGCGAGCACCATGGAGATCGGCTATGTGGACAAGAAACGCAAGATTGCCGGCGAGGACCGTATGCTTATCCCCGATGGCCTGCTGCAGTGCGACACGGGCGTATCGGGTAAGGAGGTCATCGACACCGTGACGCGCGTGGTCGAGGAGGTCGCTGAAGAGCACGGCGCCAACACGGCCGTAGCGCTCGCCAAGGTCAAAGCCGCCGTTGCCGAGAAGGTTGAAGACGACGAGGAGCTGCCGCCTTGGGATATCGTCGATGAGGTCTTTGAGGACGAGCCGGTTATCAAGGAGAGCGTGCGTGCGGCACTGACCGAGGAGAAGGTGCCCGAGCGCGTGCCCGTGGAGCGCAAGCAGGTCGAACGCGCGGCGGTGCGCAATCACAAGATTCGTACCGACACGGGCATCGAGATCAGCTTCCCGGCCGAGATGGGTTCGAACTCCGAGTATATCGAGTTCGTCAACGAGCCCAACGGCCTCATCTCCATCGAGCTAAAAAACATCGGGTCAATTGAGAATCGATAAACTGCGCTTGGACACTGCGGAAAACAAAGGCCGAAACCCTTCGGGACTTCGGCCTTTTTGTTTTCGGCTTGGTTGCCGACATTGCGCCGTAGGTTGAGCATACGCCAGCGAAAACGCCCCTAGGCGAGCAAGGTGACGCGAAAGAGGAGGGCATTGACCTTCTGGTCATGCCCGACGATTGAACGTCAGATTGCCGCCTAGGGGCGTTTGCAGCGTCGGGTCGTTACGGCGTTTGGTAAAACGCCGTAACTATTAAAGCTGGCGCAGGCCCTCTTCCAGGCCGGTCTTGCTGTCGGTCTGGGCGTCGCGCATCTTGATGACGCGGGCAGGAACGCCGGCCACGACGGCGCCGGCGGGGACATCCTCGACGCACACGGCGCCGGCGGCAACGACAGCGCCCTTGCCTACGTGCACGCCCTCCAGGACCACGGCGTTGGCGCCGATCATGACATCGTCCTCGATGATGACGGGCGTGGCGCTGGCGGGCTCCACAACGCCTGCCAGCACGGTGCCGGCGCCGATGTGGCAGTTCTTGCCCACGGTGGCGCGGCCGCCCAGCACGGCGCCCATATCAATCATGGAGCCTTCGCCAATGACGGAGCCGATGTTGATGATGGCGCCCATCATGATGACGGCGCGATCGCCGATCTCGACGCGGTCACGGATGATCGCGCCCGGCTCGATGCGGGCGTTGATGCCCTTAAGGTCGAGCATGGGCACGGCAGAGTTGCGGCAGTCATTCTCGACATCGTAGTAGTCGATGGAGTCGGCATTGGCATCGAGGATGGCCTTGAGCTCATCCCAGTCGCCAAAGACGGTCTTGCCGCGACGGCCGCCGTAGACATGTGCGTCGCCCCAGGCAACCTTCATGCCGGGCTTCTCGCGCACGTACAGCTTGACAGGTGTCTTTTTGGGCGCGGTGGCGATGTAGTTGATAATCTCCTGGGCATCCATCTCGGCTGCGTTGCTCATTTGCTATCTCTCCTTTGGGTGGATTCGGTTGATACCTGGTTAGGCAAACATGACCTGGTCGAACGTATAGAAGCCGGGTTCGCGGGTGACGAGCTTCTGGGCGGCGGCCAGGGCGCCGTTGACGAAGATCTGACGGCTCGTGGCGCGGTGGGTGAGCGTGACCTCCTCGTCCTGGCCAAAGAAACTCACTTCGTGGACGCCGGCGACAGTGCCACCGCGCAGCGAGTGCATGCCGATCTCCTTGGGATCGCGCGCGCCGCACATGCCCTCGCGTCCGTAGACGGGGTGGTAGCCTGTCTCGGGCTCGGCCTCGACTACGGCGTCGAGCAGCAGCTTGGCGGTACCGCTGGGGGCGTCGACCTTTTGGTTATGGTGCGTCTCGACGATTTCGCAGTCAAAGCCGGGCAACTCGCGCGTGGCCTGGGCCACTAGATGACGCAGGGCTGCGATGCCGATGGAGTAATTGCCCGAGTGCATAACGCGGGTGTTCTGGCCCAGCTCACGCAGACGGTCCATCTGCTCGGGGGTGTAGCCTGTGGTGCCCGAGACCAACGCCGCGCCCGTGCGCTCGACATAGGCGACGACGGCATCGAAGGTCACGACGTTCGAGAAGTCGATAATCACATCGGCAGCCGGTGCGTTCTCGAGCTTGCTCAAATCGAAGCCAATCTGGGCCACGATATCAAAAACGGGTTGACCGGCGGCGTCGACAACGCCCTCGGCGGTGGTGCGGATGAGCGAGCCCATGCGGCCCGTTCCCATAATGACGGTCTTAATCAAGCAGACCAGCTCCCTTCAGAGCATCGGTAAGTGCGGCTCGCGTGTCGTCTGCCATGGGGCACAGCGGCATACGGTAGTTTGCCTCGATCATGCCCATCTGGGCGAGCGCTTCCTTGACGGGGATGGGGTTGACCTCGCTAAAGAGGGCATTGATGAGCGGCTGGCCGGCAATCTGGATATCGTGGGCGCGTGCCACGTCACCGTCCAGATAGGCGCGGCACATGTCGTGCACGAGCTGCGGCTGAACATCGGCCCACACGCTGATGGTGCCCGAGGCGCCCAGGCTCATGAGCGGTACGGTAAGCGCGTCCTCGCCCGAGTACATGCGGAAGTCGTCTGACAGCAGGTGGGCGATCTTGGCTGCGTAGGCGACGTTGCCCGAGGCCTCCTTAATACCCATGATGTTGGGGTGCGCGGCCAGGCGTTCTACGTTGCGCTCGCTGATGCCGCAGCCACAGCGGCCGGGGATGTTGTACAGGATGCAGGGGATGTCCACGGCATCGGCGACGGTCTTAAAGTGCTGATAGATACCCTCTTCATTGGACTTGTTGTAGTAGGGGGTGATGAGCAGCAGACCGTCGGCGCCCAGGCCCTGATAGGTGAGCGACTTGGTGAGCATGGTCTGCGTGGAGTTGGAGCCCGAGCCGGCAATAACGGGGACGCGTCCTGCAACATGCTTGACCACAGCGGCGACGACGGAGTTGTCCTCGTCATCGGTCATCGTGGCACTCTCACCGGTGGTGCCCAGGGTGAGGATGGCGTCAGTGCCATTTTGCAGGTGGAAATCGATAAGGCGCTCAAGCGCGTCAAAGTCGACACTGCCGTCCTTTTTAAACGGCGTGACAAGGGCGACGATTGAGCCCTCGAGATTGCGGATATCCATGTTCTTCTCCTTCGCTTCCGCGATCTGGACGCGTTTGTTCCATTGGGCGGCGACTGCTAGGCGCTCGTCCTGAGCGCGACGGCGGGCGCTTTCGGCGCGCGATTTGGCCAGCAGCTCGCGGCCGCACGGCAGCACGTCGAGCGTGGCAAAGTAATCGCCCGGGCGCTCGGCGCGGCGAATGAGGTCTGCCGAGCCATCGGGGCGCAGCAGGACCTCGGCGGAGCGCAGGCGGCCGTTGTAGTTGTAGCCCATGGAGTAGCCATGCGCACCGGTATCGTGGATTACAAGCAGGTCACCCATGTCGATATGCGGCAGCTCGCGATCGATAGCGAACTTGTCGTTGTTCTCGCATAGGTTGCCCGTGATGTCATAGGTGTTCGTGACGGGCGCTGTGGCCTTGTCGGCGCCGCCCGGCTGACCCATCACCGTAATGTGGTGGTAGGCGCCATACATGGCAGGGCGAATCAAATCGACGGCGCTTGCATCGACGCCGATATAGTCCTTGTAGATCTGCTTCTCGTGGATAGCCTTGGCGACCAGGCAGCCGTAGGGGCCCATCATAAAGCGGCCCATCTCAGTGCAGATGGCCACATCGCCCATGCCGGCGGGAACCAGGATCTCGTCGTATGCCGCGTGTACTCCCTCGCCGATGGTGCGAATGTCGTTGGCCTGCTGCTCGGGCAGGTAGGGGATGCCGACGCCGCCGGACAGATTGATGAAGGCGACGTGTGCGCCGGTCTCGCGCTCCAGGCGTACGGCAAGCTCAAAGAGGATGCGCGCGAGCTTGGGGTAGTAGTCGTTGGTGACGGTGTTGCTGGCAAGGAATGCGTGGATGCCAAAGTCCTCGGCGCCCTTGGCCTTGAGCATGCGGAAGGCCTCGAAGAGCTGCTCGGTGGTCATGCCATATTTGGAGTCGCCCGGGTTGTCCATGATGCCGTTGGAGAGCTGGAACAGGCCGCCTGGATTAAAGCGGCAGCTGACCGTCTTGGGGATGGGCCCCGCAACGCGCTCAAAGAACCCGATGTGGCTGATGTCGTCAAAGTTGACGATGGCACCCAGCTTGTCGGCGAGCTCAAAGTCGGCAGCCGGTGTGTCGTTGGACGAGAACATGATGTCGTGTCCCGTGATACCCAGTGAGCGGGCGATCATGAGCTCGGTATAGCTCGAGCAATCGCAGCCGCAGCCGTATTCGTTGAGGATGGAGATGAGCGCCGGGTTGGGGTTGGCCTTGACGGCAAAGTATTCCTTAAAGCCCGGGTTCCATGCAAAGGCGTCTCGCACTTCTTGCATGTTGCGGCGGATGCCCGCCTCGTCGTATAGATGAAACGGCGTGGGGAACTGCTCGACGATATGCTCGAGCGTCTCCTTGTCCACAAACGGCTGCTTGGCCGCATATGCCTCGTTGGGGGTCAATGCCATGTCCCGTAAACCTCGCTATCCAGACGGCGCCATCTGCGCATCGAATCCGCATAGCGTGGACCCAATGTCCGGATAGCGCTCCCGCATTGCTGCAGACAGTCCTGTGGGTGTTTCCCACAGGCCCACCAGGTTGTTCGTGCCCGAAAAACCCAGTTCGGCGGGTTTCGCCTCCCCACGGGGTCAAAGCCTGCCGGCTCGCCCGCGGATCTTCGTGCCCGCGCCTCTATCAAGTGGTAAAGACCCTATCACGTTGCACTTTACCAAACAAGAGTATTCGTATATAACGTTTAAAAAATGCAGGGATATGCTGGAAACATGTGCGCCACAATCCTGTATCACAATAAGTTGCAACAGATGTGCCTTACGAAGGGATTCTCTATGACCGAGCTCCAAGAACTCCGTCGCTATCGCCGCGATCTCCATCGTATTCCGGAGCTCGATTTCGATCTTCCGCAGACTATCGCCTATATCGAGGGCGTGTTGGCGCCGCTCGCATGCGAGGTGACCCATCCGTGTCCCAGCTGCGTCTGCGCTTTCTTCGACGCTGGCGTTGGTGCCGCGCGTGCCACGGCGATTCGCGCCGATATGGATGCGCTGCCCATCGCGGAGGCGACGGGAGCGGCCTTTGCCTCGACCCATCCCGGCAAGATGCACGCTTGCGGACATGACGGACACATGGCCATGGCGCTTGCGGCCGCGACGTATGTCGACCGTACGATTCGCGAGCAACCGGGCGCCATTAGGCGCAACGTTCTCTTTGTGTTCCAGCCGGCCGAGGAAACGACCGGTGGTGCCAAGACGGTATGCGAGAGCGGCGTGTTCGAGCGCTACGGGGCGGATCGCATCTTCGGCTTCCACGTGTGGCCCGATCTGCCCGCCGGCACGTTGGCGAGCTGCCCCGGTCCGTTGCTGGCGCGTTCGAGTGAGACGCATATCCATATTCACGGGACGAGCATCCATATCGCTAAGACCTATGGCGTTCCGGTCGAGGAGTCGCACGATGCGGCGCTGGCGGCTGCCAAGTTCTTGGTTGCAGAGCGCGAACTGATGGATGAGCTGGGTGCCGACGAGCCCTGCATTGGTAAGTTCGGCCTGCTGCAGGCCGGCGCCGTCTGCAATGCGGTGGCGGGGGAGGCCCATGTTGCCGGCAGCCTGCGTGTGTTTACGGACGACATGTTCGACCGGGCGCGCGAAGGCGTGCGCCGCGTGCTGGACGATGCCTGTGCCGCAACGGGCTGCACGTATGATCTCGACTTTGCCGAGGGCTATCCGCCGGTCGACAACGACCCCGAGTTGTTTGCCAGCGTCGCGCCTGCCTTGCCCGGGCTGCAGCTTGTGGAGGAACCGCTGCTGATCGCCGAGGATTTCGCGTTCTATCAACGCCATCTGCCGGGCGTGTTTTTCCTGCTGGGCACGGGTATGCCAGAGGACCAAGACAACCCGAGTGATTCGGATGGCTGCCCCGCCTATGCAACAAGCGCTCTGCATACCGATAGCATGCTCTTCGACGAGGAAATCCTTCTCAAAGGCCTCGATGTCTACAAACGATTGCTTGGCTTGGAGTGACGATGGAACGACGCCGACAGTCTGCCATTTATAGTCCCGGTGGGTGTGGATGCGGCTTGTTGTTGCTTCCGGTTATTGCTGTGAGCATTGGCGTGATGTTTGCGCTTGCTGGGCTGGCTGCGGCGGCACTCGTACTGTTTATCACTGCCATCGGCGTGACGATTTGGCTCTGCCGCAATCGCGAGCGACGCCGTGCCGGCGGTAAAACCAATGTCGGCTGGGTTGTATTCCTGGTCATTGCGTACCCGCTGAGTGTCAGCTACCTGGTGTTCTTTGTCCTGTTGATGGTCAGTGCCTTTACCGGGGAATCCGTCACGGTGGGTTGATGCGCTGCCGGCAGACGGTCGCGCAAAGTGCGTTTGCTCGGCGTTTGGATAACTGCATTGGCCGTTTACCGCAGCCTTAGCTCTCAGCTAATGAATTCAAGTTCAATCCTTCCTACGATGTGCTGTGTACCGGCACGGTAGCCGGATCGTAGGAAGGATGAATAATGGCAAAAGAGGGAAAGAAGCCGATCGGCAAGATTGTCCTAGGCGTCATCGTGGTGCTGGTTATTGTCGGTGCCGTGGGCTCTATGGGTGGCAATTCAACCGATTCGTCTGCGAGCGATTCGGCAAAGCCTGCCGAGGCGACACAGCAGGCTGAGGAGCAAAAAGAACCGCAAGAACCGTATACCATTGCTGACGAGGCTGAAGACACCTCCAATCAGTTTGCCTATAAGATCACGGGCACGCTGACCAATAACACGGACAAGGAAAAGAGCTACATTCAGATCGAATATGTTCTGTATGATGCTGATGGCAACCAGGTTGGAACGGCTCTTGCAAACACCAATCATCTGAAGGCGGGCGGCTCCTGGAAGTTCGAGGCGCTGGGCACGGTGTCTCCCGATCAGGTCGCCAGTTGGGAACGCTCGGACGTGAGCGGTTTCTAGCATGTTGCATGCACTGGGGGAGGTGAGGCCGTATGCCCGATAAAAAGCTGACTGAGGAGCTGCTCAATGAGCTTCTCGATGCGCCAAGCATTGATGGTTATATCAAAGAGCACGACTTTGCCGCCCCGTCGCTTTCGGAGTATCTGAAACAGCTTTTGGAAGAAAAGGGGCTGGAGCGTTCGCGAGTGGTGCGCATGGCCGACCTCAACGAGACGTTTGGCTATCAGATCTTTACCGGTGCGCGGCATCCGAGCCGCAATAAGGTGCTGCAGATTGCATTTGCCATGGCGCTGACACTCAAGGAGGCCAACCGCGCCTTGACGGCGGCAGGCGCCAATATCCTCAACTGCAAGGACCGCCGTGACGCCATCATCATTTTCTGTATCGATCGTGGCTGCAGCCTGCAAAAGGTGAACGAGGAGCTGTATCGCTTTGGCGAGGAGACGGTGAGCTAACGGTTAGCTGCCGGCGGAGGCGCCGTTCACGACATTTTGAACGTGCAGGGCACGGGCGTCATGGTGCGTCCGTGCCCTGCGTTATTATGGACGCTATGGATACTCAGAGCCCAACATATTCCGATGATGAGCTGACCGCTGCGCTCGCCGGACACCTGGCGTCACTTGAGCGTGATGACAGCTATCGCGTAGACCGTGTGCTCAAGCACTCCGACGTCGAGACGACCGAGCTCGTGTACTTTGAGGGCTCCGGCGGAGGATCTCTTGGTCCCTTTGTTCGCAAGCGCATCGACGCGTCGGCCCAGATTGGCGGGGCGTATGAACGCCTGTTTGCGGCCCAGCATGCCGGGCGACGTTACGAGCACTTGCCTCGGATTGTCGATTGCCACCGCGTGGGCGACGAGCTTTGCGTGGTCATGGAATACATCGAAGGCGAAACGCTCGGGGCCCTGGTGGGGCGTTTGGGTGCAACGCCCGATTATGCTTGTGAGCTGTTTGGCTCCCTTTGTGATGCAGTTGCGGAGCTCCACGCCGGCTTTGCGTCGGCGGGGGAGGTGGCTGCGCCGGTGATTCATCGCGACCTAAAGCCCTCGAATATCATCGTGTCGGGCGCGAACTATACGCCTGATGACGGCCTGACGTTTTCATCGCTGGTGATTATCGACTTGGGAATCGCTCGCGTGTGGCGCGAAGGAGCCGATGCCGATACCGTTAAGTTTGGCACGCGACCCTATGCGCCACCCGAGCAGTACGGTTTTGGCCAGACGAGCGTGCGAAGCGATGTCTATGCGCTCGGTGCCCTGCTGTTCTTTTGTCTGACGGGGGCCGACCCCAAGCCGGGCCGGGACATGCGCGAGCAATGCGAGGCATGTGACGTTCCCGTCCCGTTTGCCGATGTTATTTGCATGGCGATGGCGCTCGATCCGGACAAGCGCTTTGCAAGCGCGAAGGCGCTAGGGCACGCTGCACGCGCATCGTATGCGTTGTCCACACCGACGCCATCGTCCGCGCCGAATGTTGCTTCCTTCCAAGAGCCTCCAGAGCGGCGAGTTGTGTGCCCTTCGCCCGTGCTCCCCACAGATCAGTCTCAGGGTGGATTGCCGTTGGTGCCTGAGCGCCCGAATTTACTCTCCCACATTCCCGACACCGTTGGGCGCATTTGGAACGCATTCGTCTATCTTTCGCTACTTGTTTTCTTTGCCGGAAGCCATTTTGCCGTTTTTCATCCCACAGGCGCCAACCAAAACTACCCGATGTGGTTTCTCGCGATTGAGTATTTTGTCTTCGTCGACGGTTTCGTAGCGCTCATTCATTTTGTAATGCTCGATAAACGCCGCCTTCGCCGGCGGTTTGAGCTACTCGATAGATATCGCGGTAAAAAGCTTGCAAAGCTCTGTTTCAAGGCTATGGGTGTGCTCTTGTTGGCAATGATTATCATTGTTGCCATCGCAAACGCGACGGGCGTCGTCGATACCTCCGTCGCGTAAAAGAAAAAGGGCCCCGATTGGGGCCCTTTGACGTTGATCTTAGATGCGGTTCATCTGGGTTGCAACCTTGTTGTACCAGTCCTGCCACGTGGGCGGGCAGTACTTTTTGGCGGCTGCCGGGGTAAGCGTGGAGCCATAGTTGGCGCCCAGGTAGGCGACGTGGGCAGAGACGCCCTCGCTCCAGCTACCAAAGCTCCGCCAGCCGCCGCCACGGGCGCTCCAGCCCCAGGCGTTATAGGAGCCGGCACAATAGAGGCCCTTGCTGCTCTCGACGCAGGCGATGGCAGGGGACCAACGGGGGTCAACACCGGTGTTCCAGGCTGCCACGGCAAAGTTATAACCCTGGCCTGCCATGGGGGAGCCGGCGAGGTAGTTGTCAATGCGACTCGTCCACTCGTTGATAAACGAGTCGTAATCTGAGTTGCCGGTATTGGAGTTGTTCACCGTGGTGTCGATGGTGGCGTTGGCGTTGTTGGCCTGGCTGTTGGAGTTGTTGCCGCTTACGCCCTCGCCCGAGAGCTTCTCGGCGGCAGCGGCCTTGTCTGCCTCGAGCTTGGCCAGCTCGGCGGCATTTTCCTGCTCGGCTTTTGCCTGGGCTTCGCTGCGAAGCTGCTGGGCCTGTGCCAGTGCATCTTCGGCGGTTTTCTGCTCGGTCTCGAGTTGGGATTTAGCCTGTTCAAGCTCGGTCTTGTTCTGCTCGAGCTCGGTCTGCATCTTGTTGAGCTCTTCGATCTCATCGACGCTCGAGCTCGCGATCTGGTTGGTGTACCTGCAGGTGGTGATGAACTCGCCAAGGCTCTGTGCGTTGACCAGGAAGCTCACGATGGGATTGGTGCCCTTCTGGTACTTATACAGATCGCGCATGGCGGAGCTTGCCTTTGCCTGCTGATCGGGAAGCTCGGCTTCGATCTGCTCGATGCTTGCCTCGTTGGTGTCGATTTGCTTTTGCAGATCCTCGAGCTTGGTGCGGGCCTCGTTGTAGGCGCTCGTGGCGGCTTCGATCTTCTGCTGGGCGGCGGAAAGCTGATCCTGCGTTGCCTGCGAGGCGGCATAGGCCGCGACGGGGGAGAGCATCGGCGTGGCCGTCAGCGCAACGGCGAGCGCGGCGCTCGTGATGATACGAGCCGGCTTCGACGCAATGAGCGCTGCGGTGCGATGATTCGAATGCTGCATCCAGTCCCTCTGCAATCAATCGTAGGTTATCGTTCGAACGGTATTCTACTACTGCTTTCGACCTCAACTTGAACCTTAAAGGTCCCAAAGGGTCAAGTTGAACTTGAGGCTTTGGCTTTGACCTGCAGTTATGATGAATTGTTGAGAAACCATAGAGTTCAACTTTAACGTTACAGAGCTCTGTTTGAGAGGGGTTTTGGGCTGTAAAAGCCATCTCAACGTGGGGTTTTATAACTACAGCGTGCCCTTCTGGCGAGCCTGCTCAATCTCTTCGAGGGCCTCGGCGGGGGTGAACGAACAGGTGCCGTCGCCGAGTTTGATTACCTGGATATCGTCGCCGGCGTAGACCTCTCCGCCCTTTAGTACCACGCCAAAAACGCCCTCGTGGGGAAAGATGCAGTCGCCGGCGAGATAGTAGATGGCACAGCGTGTGTGGCAGACCTTGCCGATTTGGCTGATTTCGACAAGCACCTCGCTGCCAAGCTTGAGCTGTGTGCCCAAGGGGAGCGAGAGCAGGTTGATGCCCCGGGTTGTGAAGTTCTCCCCAAAGTCACCCTCGTGTACGTCGAGCCCGCGTGCCTGCGCCGTCTGGATGGACTCCGCGGCTAAAAAGGAAACCTGACGGTGCCAATGTCCGGCGTGCGCATCGGTGGCGAGGCCATATTGCTCTATAACGGTGTCGCGTCCATCGGCGACGGGCGACTTGCGAGTGCCCTTGTGTACCGACGTGTTGATCGAGACGATGTGGGCGGGTCCGTTGTAGGCGTCGTTTGCCGTGCACAGGGGAGCGGTCGCTTTCGCACGTTTCGCCAGCTCGCGCCTCGCGGCATTGAGGATGGGATTATCGGTCGGATGGTCTTGGGGCACGTGCGCGCCTTTCGCTCGAGGATGTCAATACACTGAATCCTACAACAATGGTAGGTTCATTGCCCGCTGTCATACAATGGTGAGCGCCGTCTTCGTGCTGGCCTTCGTGCTGGACGATTACGTCGATTGCCATAGATACGGTGGAGCTTTGGGCGCCGGCGGCTTGGCACGCTAGAATAAATCAGTTGCGCAAAGACCGCCCGTTGTGTGGGCAGTTCATGATAGGAAGTTTCCATGGCATTGCAATTTACAGAGCGCGAGTTCATTCCCGTGCTGCTTGGTGGCGACATCAACGCCTATTCGGTGGCGCGCGCCTTCTACGAGGAGTACCAGGTCAAGAGTCTGGTCTTTGGCAAGTATCAGACGGGTCCCGCGTACCGCAGCCAGATTATCGACTACACGCCCAACGTGGATATCGACACCATGCCCGTGATGCTCAAAACCGTCAACGGCATTGCCCAAGCGCATGCCGACAAGACTATTGTCCTTGTGGGCTGCGGCGACAACTATGTCGCTCTCGTGGCTCAAGCCAAGGATGCTCATGAGCTGGCGGA
The DNA here is from genome assembly GCA_958445985.1 of uncultured Collinsella sp. GTDB lineage: Bacteria > Actinomycetota > Coriobacteriia > Coriobacteriales > Coriobacteriaceae > Collinsella. The sequence goes on from CAUCUN010000004.1 coordinate 73,465, forward strand.
TAACATCGTCGCTCCCTACGCGCCCTACAGCATGCTCGAGCAGTGCCAGAAGAAGGAGATCTTCTACGAGCTGTGCGAGAAGCATGGCGTGCCCTATCCACACACGTTTACCTTTACCAAGGCGATGCTTAATGCCCAGGGTGAGGCGCCTGCCGAAGTGCTCGACCAGATCGATTTTCCTTACCCGATGATTCTGAAGCCTTCTGACGGCATCATGTGGTGGCAGCATGAGTTCGAGGGCCAGAAGAAGGCCTATGAGATTGCCGACCGCGCCGAGCTGGAACAGGTCATTCGCGATTCGTATGCCAGCGGCTACACCGACGATCTGATCTTGCAGGATCGCGTGCCCGGCAACGACGAGTACATGCGCGTGCTCACCAGCTATTCCGACCGCAACGGTAAGGTCCGCATGATGTGCCTGGGCCATGTGCTGCTCGAGGAGCATCAGCCCCACGGTGTCGGCAACCATGCCTGTATCATTACCGAGCCTAACGACGAACTCATGGGCGGCGTGCGCAAGCTGCTCGAGGACCTTCACTTTGTGGGCTATTCCAACTTTGACGTTAAGTACGACGAGCGCGACGGCTCGTTTAAGTTCTTCGATTTCAACACGCGCCAGGGTCGCAGCAACTACTACGTTACCAACAGCGGCTTTAACGTTGCCAAGTATGTGGTGGACGAGTATGTGTTCAACCGCCCGTTTGAGCCGGAGTTTGTGACGGCGCAGGACGAGGCCCTGTGGATGGTCGTCCCCATGGGCGTCGTCGACAAGTACGTCAAGGATCCCGAGCTGCGCGCTAAGGTGCATCGCCTGGACAAGGAAGGTAAGGGCGCCGACCCTTCGTTTATGAAGGGCGACTTTGTCTTTAACCGCTGGCTGCGCATGTGGCACACCAAGCTGCGCCACTTTAAGCTGTTCAAGACGTATTACAAGTAGATGAGTGCGGCGCCCGTCCGGTTTGCATCGGGCGGGCGCGGGTATGATACGCGCAATTGCGCAAGCGTCACCAAGGAGGCGGCGATGGAAAAGCTGGGAGTTATCGGCGGCATGGGCGCCGAGGCCACGTCGTATTACTACGACCAGGTGGTGCGTCATACGGCTGCTGCCTGCGATCAGGAACATATCGACATGGTGGTGCTCTCCAAGTCGACCATGCCCGACCGCACGCTGGCCATTAAGACCGGCGAGCATGCCAAGCTGCTGGCGACCATGAAAGAGTGCGCCCAGGCACTCGAGTCGCTGGGCTGTGCACACATTGCCATTCCCTGCAACACGTCACACTACTTCTATGACCAGATCCAGTCGTTTACGAAGGTGCCGATTATCCACATGCCGCGTGAGTCGGTGCGCTATGCCCTTGCGGGTGCGGTGATGGGGGAGTGCGAGTTCGACCCCAACCTGAGTATGCCGGCCGAGCCGGTGCACAAGATTGGCATTATGGGAACCGATGGCACCGTGGGCGCGGGCGTCTACGGCCGCGAATGTAAGGCTGCGGGTGTTGAGGTCGTCTATCCCAGCGAGAAACGTCAGAACGATGTGATGTCGCTTATCTACGATGATGTGAAGGCCGGACGTGAGCCCGATATGGATAAGTTCGACCGCGTGATGTGGGAGTTCGCCCGTAGCGGCTGCGACCGCGTCATTCTGGCCTGCACCGAGCTCTCGGTGCTGCAGAAGTACCGAGAGATGCCCGAGATCACCCTCGACGCCATGGACGTCCTGGTGCGCGAATCCATCATCCGTTGCGGTGCTCCCTACCGCCTCTAGCTTCCGATCTGCCAAAAAGGGACAGGTTAATATTGGTAGGTTTTATCTGGTGAAACAGTAAAGGCCTCGGCTCGTTTGGTGCGAGCCGAGGCCTTTTGCGTTGGGCGGTTGCTGTCGGTAGTGAACTAGAACAGGAAGCCGATGGCGATGAGGGCGATGCTGACGATGAGCACGGCGATGTCTAGGCCCTTGATGGGGTAGCGCTTGTACGAGCTGGCGCGCGTACGCAGATAGAAGCCGCGTTGTTCTGCCGCCAAGGCTGTGGCATCGGTTTTGCCCACGCTTGAGATGAGCAGCGGCACGCACAGTGGCAGCATGAGCTTAAGCTTCTTAATGGGGTTCTTGGTGTCGTACTCGACGCCGCGTGCGGTCTGCGCCTCCATGATGGCGTTCATCTCCTGACCAAACACCGGCACGAAGCGCAGCGCCGTGGTAAAGGTGAAGGCATAGCGATACGGCACGTGCAGCACCTCGACGCAGGCGTTGGCAAGGTCGTTGAGCTTGGTCACCATGAGCATGAGGATGAGTGGTAACGCCACACCCAGCAGGCGCAGACAGGCCTTCGATCCTGTGATGAGACCCGTGTCGGTGATAAAGCCCCACACCACGTTGCCATCGCGCATAAAGGCCAGCTGGAGCACCAGCATGATAAGCGCGAGCGGAATCAGCAACTTGAGCAGCGAGAACAGACGGTCGACGACGCCGGCATAGGCACCCAGCGCAAGGGTGAGTGCCAAAAAGCCCAGCAGCGCCACGTAGGTGTCGGACAAGAAGATGCCGACGATGATGGCGGCGGCGAGGCCCAGTTTGACGACGGGATTCAGGCGATGCAGCAGCGTATCGCCCGGCATGTAGTCGATGACGTTAACCACGGTGGACCATCTCCTTGGCAATTCGAACGACATCGGTGACCTCGCTCATCTGCGCAAAAGCGGGCGAGACGGAAGATGCCAGACGGCGCGAGAGTTCAATAACCTGGGGAGGCTCCACGTAGGCACGCCGCATGAGATCGATGTTCGAGAATAGCTCGTGCGTGCGGCCGCGGTCGAGGATGCGACCGTCGGCCATTACCACAATGCGCTCGGCAAAATCCGAGACGACTTCCATATCGTGGCAGACCATGATAACGGCGCAACCGCGCTCGGCCATGGTGCGCACCGTTTCCATGACGGTCATGCACTCGCGGTAATCAAGGCCGCTCGTGGGCTCGTCGAGCACGACGATCTTGGGCTCAACCACTACGACGGAGGCAAGCGCCACCATTTGTCGCTGGCCGCGCGAAAGCGAGAACGGCGCCTCATCGGCAGGCAGGCCAAAGCGGTCGATAACGAGTTGAGCACGACGCAGAGCCTCGGCGCGGTCCATGCCGCCAAGCTCCAAGCCAAAGGCGACCTCGTCGAGCACGGTGTCCTTGCAGATTTGACGGTCAGGGTTTTGGAAGAGGGTCGCGACCTCGCGGGCAATGCGGCTCGTGGGGACGGTTGCAGTATCCAGTCCTGTGACGCGCACGCTGCCCGAGGCGGGCTTGAGCAGGCCCGTGAGCAGCTTGGTGAGCGTGGTCTTGCCGGCACCGTTCTGGCCGACGATGCCCACGAGCTCGCCGGGATAGAGGGTCAGGTTGAGGTCGTGGACGGCGGCGCCGCCATTGGGATAGGCAAACTCGACATGGTCGAAGGTGAGTACGGGTTCGGCGTCCTTGGCATGAGGACGCAACGACGGTGCATGCGGGGAACCGGCGGGCGCCTGGGCTTCGATAGCCGCGTGTGCGGGGTCGACGATGCCCGAAATCAGGCGCTCGGCCTCATCGACATCCAAGCAGGGGGTGCCGCTTACCAGGCCATCGGCCTCGAGGCTATTGAAGATACGCGTGACGCGAGGGCAGTCGACGCCGATGGCACGGAGCTCGTCGGTATGCGCGAAGACCTCGTGTGGCTCGCCCTGCAGCGCGATTTCGCCATGGTTGAGCACGAGCACGCGGTTGCAGTACTCCGAGAGCAGGGCGACCTTTTGCTCAACGACGACGATGGTGATTCCAAGTGCGCGGTTTGCCTCACGCAGCGTCTCGAAGACCAACGTGGAGCTAGCGGGGTCGAGTGCCGCGGTGGGCTCGTCGAGAACCAAGACGCGCGGACGCATGGCGAGGATGGCGGCGATGGCTACCTTTTGCTTCTGTCCGCCCGAGAGGGTGGCGATCTCGCGGTCGCGCAGGTCGCTGATGCCGACGGTCTCGAGCGTTTCGCTCACGCGCCGCTCGATCTGGTCGTGGGGAACGCCAAAGTTCTCGAGGCCAAAGAGCATCTCGTCCTCGACGACCGAGGCGACCATCTGTGTGTCGATGTCCTGCAACACGCTGCCGACGATCTGCGACACATCGGTGAGCGAGACTTCGCAGGTGTCGTGGTCGTCAGCCATGACGGACCCAAAGAACGTGCCGGTGTAGTGGTGGGGCACGGCACCCGACAGACAGGCGGCAAGCGTGGACTTGCCGGCGCCCGAGGGCCCGATGATGCCGATGAAATCTCCCTTGTTCACGCTGAGCGAGATGTGGCTGAGCGCCTGCTCGGTCTGCGTGCCATAGGAGAACGAGACATCGTCGACGTTGATGATCGTTTCCATGGATACCTTTCGTAGTCATTGGGGACGTTCTTAAATGACCAGTCGTTTAAGAACGTCCCCAAAAGCTAGTCGTTTGGGACAGTCTTTGGTGGTGAAGCACGGAGACGGCTTTACGAGGGGCCCCAGGTTGGCGCGAAAGAGAAGCGAAGCGTACTTGGGTACGCGAGCGACGAATGAACGCCAAGATGGGGTGGCTCGTAAAGCCGAGCGGGTTAGTTGAGCCTAAGGGCCTTCTGGATGGGCAGATAGAGGGCGCCGACCAGAATGGCGTTAAAGACGGCGGTCATGGCGACGACGGGCAGCATGGCGGCGGCGAGCTCGCCTACCACGCCGAGCATGGCCATCTTGATGACCATGAAGATGGCGCCGGAGACAAAGGTGGTCAGGAAGGTTGCGACAATGGCGATCGCGGGCTTGATCTGACCGTTCTTGCCGGCGGCGTTGACGATGCCGGCCATGAGCATGGCGGCGATGCCCTCGGCGGCAAAATCGACGAACGGCGAAGTGGTGGTGATCTGGATCACGGCAGCCGAGATGAGGCCAATGACGAGCGCCTGGCCGATGCTGGGACGAACGACCAGAATGGTGAGGCAGAAGGCCGAGATGATGAACTCGGGGCTGATCATACCGCCCGAGATGCCCGAGATGGCCTTGCCGACGGTGAAGTTGAGGATGAAGCCGGCGGCGAGCAGGATTGCGAGCAGGACGAGAGCACGGACGTCGAGTTTGCCGCGGTCGGCGGTCTGGACGCTGCGGGGCCGGGCGGCGGTGGTGTTCTGAGACATGGTGAAAATCCTTTCGGAATGGGAGTGCAAGAGAAAAGCGGAGGCGCGTGATGCGAATGCGATCGGGCTCGAGATAGAAAAAGGCCCCCGGTCGAAACCGGAGGCCTTTCAATCACCTAGAGCGCAAAAACAGGCGTGAGGGACTCACTGTCGACCGATCGTATTCGTATCACGCCACCACCAGTTGTTGAGGGACTTCATCGTGTTCATCATCTTGGTGGCTCCTTTCGTGATGCCGTGGCGCGGTCGCACCTAGTTGCTGTTGCGCTGCACTATAGCACAGCAAAGTGTGTGCGGGGAAATCTTTTTTGAAAAGATTTCAGGCGGGTTTCCCGCCGGTCAAAAGAGCGGGCTCAGCTAGGACATGAGGGCCTTAGGCCTTCTTGCGACGATAGATCACGTAGGCGCAGACACCGATGATGACGACGGCGCCAACGGCCATGGCGGCCATGTTGTTGCCCTCGGACTTCTCCTCAGTGATCTCTTCCTCTTCGGCCTCGGGCTCGGCCACGTCCTCATCGGAGAGCGCCTCGTCGGCGTAGGTGATGGACTTGACCAGGCGGTCGTTGTCGGCATCGTAGTCACTCGGGACGAACTCCTCGGAGAAATCGCCCTCCTTGAGGTAGTCGCGCATCTCCTCGAGCATGGCCTTGCACTTAACATAGGTGTTCTTGGTTGCAGCCTTGCCGGCCTTGTTGGCCAGGGCGGTGCGGGCTTCGGTGCCTTCTTCGGCCTGCATGGCCTCGTCGACGGTCAGGTTCTGCTCGATGAGTTCCTTCTGCAGGGCGTCGAGATAGGCGCGGACGCCGGTGGCGCAGTGGTCGCGGTTCTCATAGGCGAGCGTGTTGATGTCCATGAGGACGTAGTTGATGGAGTTCTTGGGCTCCTCGTTGTTCACGACGTCTTCCTCTTCGCAGTGATCGAAGGAGACATCCTGATCGCTGAAGTAGGGGCTGACCTCGGTGAGCAGCGCGGAGTAGAAGGGGATGGCGACGGAGAATTCGGCGTTGGAGAGCATCTCCCACTGGATGGTCGCGATCTCGGGATCCATGCCGTGACGGATCTGGAAGGTGTGGATCTCGGTGTTGCGGCTGGAGCCGATGGCATAGGCGCCGTCGGTGTTGGCGTTGAGGCCGGCAACATTCTCGCCGCGAGCGGCGAAGGAACGAATCATCTCAAAGGTGTTCCAGTCGGACTTGCCGGGCTGGAAGAACAGCGGCTGCATCTCGTGGACCAGAGCACCAGTCGTGGCACGAGCGTCTTCGCGCTCGTCCTTGACGATCTCGTAGTCGGTGCCCTCGGCAAGCGGAGCCATGAAGTAATCACGGCCCTGGACATAGCGCGACCACTGGTGCATACCGGCCTCGTCGATCTCCTCGCCGTAGGTCTTGGCGACGTCGAACTTGCCGTCGGTGTACTCGGCAAAGCCCTTCTCCCTAGGCATGGACTCGATGCCCTCGGAATGGAGACAGTTCTCGGTGTCATCGAGGTCGACGTTATAGGTGAGGTTGCCGATGTTGGGGTTGAGCGAGGCGATGTCATCGGCGAGCTTCATAGCAATCCACTGATGGCCGGAAAGCGCGGCGAACAGCCAGGTATCGGTGCTGTCGGCGATGATGATCTGGTCGTTGGAGCAGACGCCCTGCTCGTCGATCAGACTGCCGATGAGCTCGACGCCCTCACGGGCCGTGGCGCTCTCGCCCAGGATGACGCTGGCATAGCTGTATTCGCCAATGCCAGTCTCCTCGGTGATGGGGTCGGCCTCTTCGGCCTTCTCGTTATAGGAGGTGCTCAACGTGGCAGAGCAGGAGACGCCCTTCTCGTTGATGCCTGCCTCGGAATATGCGTCGTAGCGATCTTCCCACTGCGAGGGGTTGTCGCGAACGAAGGTGTAGCGGTAGGTTGCGCCCTTGGACTTGTACTCAAAACCGGACTCGACCGAGGTGTACTCGTTGCCGTCCTTGTGCGCGGGCTCAATGCCAAAGTGCTTGACATAGCGCGGACCGAAGTCCTCGGAACGGCCGTAGTACGTGTTGCCGTCTGCCGTGAGCTTGCTGCCCATGTAGATCTGGGTGCAGGCGAGTGCCGAAGTCGGCATGGCCGTGATGGCCGCTGCTCCAAACGCAAGGCCGCAGCCGAGCTTTTTGAGCGTGTTGACAGGATGAGTAAACCTCATAATCCCTCCCAACCGTTGAAACCCCGCGAAACCGTACGGAGCTTCAGCTAATAAATACATCTATTAGCCTATCGGAAGTCTAAAGAGTATTCATCTAATTCGACGAAATACTCGATGAGCGTCCCAAAATATGCGATGAGCGGATAAGAATACTCATTTCATAGCTTTACTTAAATAAAGGCACCCTGCAATTACTGTATCTGAATAAAGCGCCTTGCACGGGGCGCAAAGAAAATCCCCCGCTGTTTGGCAAATGCATAAACAGCAGGGGAGACGATAATTGGATGAATATCATACCAATGTGGAATTACTTCTTCCGGCGGTGGATCACGTTGATCGCATAGCCGACGAGCATGGCCAAAACGATGATGATAAAGCCGAGCAGGGGATTGTCGTTCATAGGGTCCTCCTATTTTCCAAGCGGGGAGAATTCGTCGACGATGAGGTCGAGGCATTGTGGAAGCGCGCGGGCTCCAAAGACGCCCGAATTGCTGGAGATAATTTCGCCATCGAACTGCATGCCCAGCGACGGGGTGCAGGTGATCTTGGCTTCCTTGGTCTGGATGATCTTGAATTGCGGGCGCCCGAGTACCTTGCCGGCGGGGTCAAGCGCAGCGGTGATCACGGTAGGCAGCAGCTGCACGGTGCGCACGGGTTCGATGACCGCAATGTCGACCATGCCATCGTTCATACGGCAGTCGGGGAACAGGTTGATGTCGTTTTGGATGACCGAGGTGTTGCCGGCCATGCAGCAGATGCCGTCGAGCTCCTCGACAATGCCGTCATGCTCAATCGTAAAGTGCGCCACCGTGGGATTGGGCGTGGCGAGCGCGGAGAGGAAGTAAGCGATCTCGCCGATGTCGTTTTTGGTGGGGGCGGCCTTCATCATGATCTCGGCGTCGAAGCCCGAGCCGGCGATGATGATGAAGCCGTGGCGCTTCTCGTTGCCGTTCTCGTCGAGCCAAAAGAGCTCGCCCATGTCGACTTTGACCGTGCGACCGGCACGGCAGGCCTTGGCGAGCGCCGCCGCCTCGGGGGCATTGCCGATGTTGTTGAAGAACAGGCAGGCCGTACCGGAGGGGAAGACGAGCGTGGGGACACCGCATCCGCGCATCTGGTCGAGCACGTTGGAGACAGTGCCGTCGCCGCCCGAAACGACCACGCGGTCAAACTCGCGCACGTCTGCCACGGCGTCCTCGGGTTCCATGCCATCGCCGATAAAGCGCATCACGACCTCGTCGCCGCCCTGTGCAAGGGCGTGCGTGAATGCGAAGATTTCATCTGAGCTGGGGCCCGATGCCGGGTTGTGGATGATAAGGCAGCGCATACTTACGTTCCCGTTCTGTGACTAACCGAGTATAGTTGTAAGGCAATGCCGATATCCTACCCGTGTTTTTCGGGCCTAACCTTATTCGATGGGTTGATATGTACATTTCCACACATCAGGCTCTACTCGACTTTTGCCAGCGCGCCCGTGAGTTCGACGCGATTGCCGTCGATACCGAGTTTTTGCGCGAGCGCACGTTCCATCCGCGTCTATGTTTGGTTCAGATTGCCACCCCTGCTGAGAGCGTCGCGGTCGATCCCCTGGTAATCGACGACCTATCGCCGCTGGCCGAGCTTATGGCCGACGAGAGCGTGACCAAGGTCTTCCACGCGTGCTCGCAGGATATGGAGGTCATGCTCCATACCGTGGGCGTGCTGCCACGACCGATTTTCGATACGCAGGTCGCCGCCGCCTTTTTGGGCGAGCGCCAGCAGATTTCGTATGGCGCGCTTGTTCAGACGTTCTGCGGCGTATCGCTGCCCAAGACCGAGTCACTGACCGACTGGTCGCGCCGCCCGCTGACCGATAAGCAGATTGAGTATGCGATCGATGACGTCAAGTACCTGATCGTCGCCTATACCGAGATGATGAGCCGCCTGCGCGAGCTGGGCCGTGTGGACTGGGTGCTCGACGAGCTGCGCCCGCTGGCTGACGAGTCGCACTATCGCGCCGATCGCCACGAGGCGTTCCGCAAGGTCAAGCGCATCAATTCGTGCAGCCGTCATCAGCTGGGTATCGCGCGCGAGCTCGCCGCCTGGCGCGAGGACCGCGCCGAGCGGCGCAACATCCCACGCAAGTGGGTCATGTCCGACGACACGCTGCTAGCGCTCGTTAAGCGCAATCCCGTGCGCGTTGAGGAGTTCCGTAGCATTCGCGGTACCGATCAATTGGGGGAGCGCGACGTGGACGGTGCGCTCATGGCCATCAAGCGCGGTGCGAGCTGTCCGCACGATCGCCTGCCGCTCTTGGTGCGCGGACATCGTCAGATTTCGCCGGAGCTGGAGAGCGTGACTGACCTTATGTATGCGCTTATCCGCCTGGTTGCCGAGCGCTCAGGCGTTGCGACCTCGGTCATTGCCTCGCGCGATGACCTGGCCGACTACATTGAGCATCCCGAGCAGAGCCGCCTGCGCGAAGGTTGGCGCTTTGAGCTTGTGGGCTCGCGCCTGGACGATCTGCTCTCGGGCAACATGGGACTCACCGTGAAGGACGGTAAAATCGAGCTTTTATAGTTACGCGGTTTTACCAAACCGCGTAACAGCTCGACGCTGCAAACGGCCGAGAGCGGCAATCTGACGTTCAATCGTCGCTCGCGTACCAAAGTACGCGTCGCTTCTCTTTCACGTCACCTTGCTCGCTCTCGGTCGTTTTCGCTGACGATGCCAAAACACCGCTGTTGTCTTGCTTGCTAGCTGAGTGGGTAGAATGCCTCCGACGTGTAACTCGATTCGGAGGAATTCGCATGCCTTATTACTATGGTTACGGCTTTGGCATCGACCCGCTGTACCTGCTGGTTGTTCTTGTCTGCACGGTGCTTGGCCTTGCTGCGCAGAGCTATATCAATTCGACGTACAAGACCTGGTCCAAGGTTCGCTCGGACGGCGACACGGGCGCCACGGTTGCTCGCCGCATGCTTGACGCCAACGGTTGCAATGCCGTGGGTATCAAGGGTGTCGCTGGTGAGCTCACCGACCATTACAACCCGCAGGATAACAACCTGTATCTGTCGGATGCCAACCGTTCGGGCGGTTCGGTCGCAAGCGTTGCCGTCGCCTGCCACGAGGCGGGCCATGCCGCCCAGCGTCAAAGCGGCTATGCCATGATGAAAGTACGTACCGCCCTCGTGCCGGTCGTCAACTTTACCCAGAACACCTGGACCATCGTGTTGCTCTTGGGTCTGTTTATGAACATTGCCGGGCTCACATCCCTCGCGTTGATCTTCTTCTCGTTTAGTGTACTGTTCCAACTCGTTACGCTGCCTGTCGAGATTGACGCCAGCCGACGCGCCGTGGCGTACATCGAGCAGTCGGGTATGAGTTCCAAGCAGGTCAACGGTGCCAAGAAGGTACTGACGGCCGCCGCGCTTACCTATGTTGCCGCTGCGCTCACCTCGATTATTCAGCTGCTCTATCTTATGGCTCGCTACAACAGAAACTCCAACCGATAACAAATTGGGTCGCTGGGCGCCGCGGGGATTCGTGTCCCCGCGGCGCTGTACTATGTGTTGGACTTGAATTTGCGCAGGGCCGGAGCCCTTGTGCACGATGACGAAAGGAGGCTGCGTGGCAGGCTGGAATCTAACCGGCAATGCCGTTTCCGCCGAGTTCGACGGTTCGGACGAGCAGGAGCGCAAAGAGCTCAGCGTGAGCCAAGCGGTGGAGATTGCCGCCGGCGCGCTCGATGCCATTCCGCAGCTGAGCGTCCTGGGCGAGGTCACGGGCTTCCGTGGCCCCAATGCCCGAAGCGGTCACTGCTACTTCCAGATTAAGGACGACTCGGCAGCCGTTGACTGCATCATCTGGAAGGGCGCCTATCTCAAGCGCACCTTCGATTTGCGCGACGGCATGCAGGTAAGCTTTAAGGGCAGCTTCAATCTCTACAAGCCTACGGGTCGCATGAGCTTCGTCGCCCGCTCGTTTTCGCTGGCGGGGGAGGGTCTGCTGCGTCAACAAGTGGCGCAGCTGGCCGAAAAGCTACGCCGCGAGGGCCTGATGGACGAAGCGCGCAAGCGCCGCATCCCGGTGTTCTGCTCCCGCGTGGCGGTCGTCACCTCGCTTTCGGGTGCCGTAATCGACGACGTCAAGCGCACGTTGCGTCGTCGCAACCCGCTCGTCGAGCTCGTCTGCGTGGGCGCCAAGGTTCAAGGCGAGGGCGCGCCGGCCGAGCTCATTGAGGGCTTGCACCGCGCCGCTTCCATTACGCCGGCGCCCGACTGTATTTTGCTGGTGCGTGGCGGCGGCTCCTTTGAGGACCTCATGACCTTTAATGACGAGGAGCTTGCCCGCGCGGTGGCGGCTTGTCCTGTGCCCGTGGTGACCGGCATTGGCCATGAGCCCGATACCTCGATTTGCGACATGGTGAGCGACCGCCGCGCCTCCACGCCCACGGCGGCGGCAGAATCGGTGGCGCCGGCTATGACGGAGTTGGCCGATGTGCTCGAGGCGCGCCATCAGCGTCTGGGTGCCGCGATGGCATCGATGATTGGGTCGGATCAGGTCGATCTGGAGATGCTCGATCAGCGCGGTCGCCGTGCCTGGGATACCTATACGGCTCGCTTAGGCGATGCGCTCGATGCGGCTGCGTGCCGCCCGTGCCTTAACGACCCAACGTTTATGGTTGAGCGTCGCGAGTCTGAGCTTGCCCTGACGGCCGATCGTTTGTCCGGCGCCATAACGCGCTCGGTCGGGGCATTCCGCTCCAACTTTGAGCGTCTGCCCGAGCGTCTGGTTGCAAGCACCTCGGGGCTCGATGGCAAGCGTCACGCGCTCACGCTTGCGAGTTCCCGTCTGGAGCATCAGGGACGCACGATGCTCAGCAAACCCGCGTCCGGCCTGGGTCGTGCGGCAGCCTCGCTCGATGCCCTGTCGCCGCTCAAGGTGCTTGCCCGCGGCTATTCCATCGCGTACAGCGATGATGGTGTGGCTACGAGCGCCAAGACCTTTAAGCCCGGCGACGCCATCCGCGTGCGCATGGCAGACGGCAACGTGGCAGCAACGGTCAATACGGTCGAGTAGACCGCGTTTCATAGCGATAAACCTTTAGGAAAGGAAACAGATATGGCAGAGAAGACCCCGGTCGAACAGCTTACGTACAAGCAGGCTTCGCAGGAGCTGGAGCTCATCATCCGCAGCTTGGAGTCGGGCGATATGGAGCTCGAGGAGTCGCTCGAGAGCTACACCCGCGGCGTTGAGCTCCTCAAGAGCTTGCGCACCCGCCTGTCCGATGCCGAGCAGAAGGTTTCGGTGCTCCTGAAGGACGTCGACGGCAACGACGTGCTCGCCGACGGCGAGGCCGCCAACACGGACGACAACCTCTCGTTCTAATCATCCCGACCAAATATAATTACCTTGGTTTGTGAGAAAGGAACCAACCATGTGTGATTGCATCTTCTGCAAAATCGCCAACCACGAGATCCCCTCGACCGTTGTCTATGAGGACGACCAGGTCATCGCCTTCGACGACCTCAACCCCCAGGCGCCGGTTCACACGCTTGTGATCCCCAAGAAGCACTACAGTGACATCTCCGACAACGTACCTGCCGAGACCATGGGCGCCATGGCTCACGCCATCCAGGAGGTCGCTAAGGCCAAGGGCTTGGAGGACGGTTTCCGGGTCATCTCCAACAAGGGCGTCAACGCCGGCCAGACCGTCATGCACTTCCACATGCACGTCCTCGGCGGCAAGAACCTGGGCGAGAACCTCATCTGAGGACGCACAGCCCGTCGCCTTGGCTGCCTTTGGAGTAACCTATGCAGCTTTCTCAACTCGAATACCTTCAAGCGGTAGCGAACTACGGCGGCGTGCGCAAAGCGGCTCGCGCCGTTCACGTGAGCCCACAGGCCGTTTCGTCGGCAATCAAAAAGTTGGAATCTGAGTATCAGATTGTTTTGCTCGACCGATCGGCGGGGGAGGCTGTTTTGTCTCCGGCGGGCAGAGAATTTGCGCGTCGTGCACGCGTGATCCTGGCACAAGTCGACGATCTCAAAAAGTACGCTCAATCGGGGAACGGCGGTGTTTCGCCCGACGGCCACTTCCGTCTTTACGCCCCCTGTCTTCACGGGCGGGGGCGTCTTTTTTCCGAAAACTGGTACGACTCGTTTGAAAGCTCGCACCCCCAGATTCACCTTGATGTTTGGCATCAGCCAACGGCCACATGCTTTGAATCACTTGTGCTTGGCATTTCGGATGCGGCCATCTCATTTGAGGAACCAAGGGATAGTGTCCTTTCTTCGAAATACTTGGGTGAAAAGGAGCTCAAGGTTCTTTCGTGCCCAGCGGGTCATCAATCTGTGGGTGCTATGACCGTTCGTGAGTTACTGGGCGGCAGGTTAGCTGTTCCCATTAATTTGTCGCCCTGTCTCAATGCGATCAATCAATGCCCCGAAGCTCAGCTGGTTAATTTCCGCTTCCGCGACGTCGAATACGGAAACAGAGCGCAGGCTGAGTTTCTTCAAGCCGGGGGATTGATATTGGGTTTTTCTGGCTCTTCTCTCGCATCAGATGGGTCGGAAGTGAGCGAGTACTCTATTGAAGGCTCGCATGACGTAGCCTTGCCCATCTACTTTTGCTATCGACAAAATGCCTGGACCGATCGACACCAGACGGTATTTCTTCACCTATTGCGTCATCTTGCTTCGTGAGGCCATTTGGCCTCGTGTCGTCAAGTGAATGTTGACGCCTTGTAACACATGACTGACGGCTTTGCCCTCATGCTTTTCCAAGATTCCGATTTAGATTGTTGACTCTTGGAGGGCGGAGCATGAAAAACCGTACGGTTTTGCTTTATATGACGTTTGTTTTTCTGTCGAACTTCAGCACCATTTTGTATTTTCTGACGGTTTACCTTGAATTCGTCGGATTCTCGATGGTGGCGATTTCTAGCATGATGATTGCATATCAAGTGAGCAAGTTCATCCTTGAAGTTCCCACTGGCTATATTGCCGATAGGTTTGGACGAAAGACAAGTGGTCTCGTTGGCGTCGTGGGGATGCTTGGATACTACGCTGCCCTACTCCTCGTCCGTTCTCCTCTGCTTTTAATCGGCGCGTTTGCTCTCAAAGGTTTTGCCGCTGCATGTGTGAGCGGATCCATGGAAGCGATTTACATTGACAGCGTTTCTCAGGACCAGCTCGTAAGACTTAATGTCGTTGAGCGATTTGTTTTCTATGCCTCTTTTGCCATCTCCGCTTGCGTGGGCGGTTTCATTTCGTCTGTCGGTGCATATCTCATTGGTCTTTCGGCAGATATCATCGCAATGGTGTTGACGTTGGTTGTCGTTGTCTGCATTCCTGAGATGCGAAGAGGGGGCACTGCGGGGACACCTGAGCGTGGAATTAGCCCGAAGATGATCGGTGCCGCTATTGCGTGTAACGGCATTCTTCGTTCAGCGTTCATCATGGACTGTTCTCAAGCATTTGCTTTTGTCGCCCTGGAAGACTTTTTCTCACTGTTGCTTGCGGGTCGCGGAATGAATGCCGTCGCTTCGGGTGTGATCATTGCGGTCCAGCTCCTTGCCTCGGCCTCCATGGGGCTTATTGTGCCCAGTGTGATTGCTCATGTCGACAAGGGCCGTTTTGCGCGTATTTGCGGCATCGTGCGCCTTTCCCTGACTGCTCTATTTTTGATTCCCTTTACTCCGGTCTATTTGCTGCCCGTGTTCTATGTGTTGCAGACGGTCGCCTACTCGTTATTTGCTCCAATTAAATACTCAATTTTTCAAAATGCTGTCGATTCATCGATGCGCTGTTCACTGATTTCGGTTCAAAGCCAGATGGTGGCGGTGGGTGCTGTTCTTTTCTATCTGCTCAACTCTGTGCTGAGTAGCGTTGCGGGCATTCGAGTCGTATTGCTTGTTGCGCTCGGGATTTCTTCCCTGGTGTATATCCCCGCGCTATTTCGTCTTACAAGTCAAAGGCCATGAGTATTTAGGCACCGATAACTTATATATCAACGCAATAAACCCGAGCGCGAGGGCGTTTGGGTTTATTATTGAAGCGTATGTAACCTGGCGGCGCCACACCGCCTGTTAGTAGGGAGACACATGAACGTTCTGGTCGTCAACGCAGGATCTTCGACGCTTAAGTATCAGGTCATCGATACCAAGTCCCACAAGGTGTCCGCAAAGGGCTCCTGCGAGCGCGTCTGCTTTACCGGCGGTACCTTCACCCACGCTGCCAACGGTTCCAAGAAGGTGACCGAGAACATCGAGTTCCCCGACCACAAGGTCGCCATCGAGGTCGTTCTGAAGGACCTCGAGGCCAACGGCGTCAAGATCGAGGGCATTGGTCACCGTATCGTTCAGGGCGGCTGGTACTTCGGCGATTCCTCCCTCGTCGACGAGGACGTCCTCGCCAAGATCCGCGAGGTCGCTCCGCTGGCGCCGCTGCACAACAACCCCGAGGCCAACGTTATCGAGTACTGCCTGGAGCAGTATCCCGACCTGCCCAACGTCACGGTCTACGACACCGCTTTCCACTTCAACATGCCCGAGGTCGCCAAGACTTACGCCCTGCCCAAGGACGTCTGCGACAAGCTGCACATCCGTAAGTACGGCGCCCACGGCACCAGCTACCGTTACATCTCCAAGAAGGTCGCCGAGATGACCAACGGCGAGGCTCGCAAGGTCGTCGTGTGCCATATCGGCTCCGGCGCTTCCCTGTGCGCCATCGAGGACGGCAAGTGCATGGACACCACCATGGGCCTCACCCCGCTCGACGGCGTCATGATGGGCACCCGCTGCGGCTCCATCGACCCGGCTACCGTGTGCTACCTGCAGCGCGAGGGCGGCTACACCTTCGACGAGGTCGACGAGATGATGAACAAGAAGTCCGGCCTTTTGGCTGTGACCGGCGGCAAGACCAACGACTGCCGCAACGTCGAGGAGCTCGCCGCCGCTGGTGACCCCGATGCTCAGCTCGCCTTCGACATGTTTGTCTACAAGATTGCCGCCAAGGCTGCCGAGATGGCTACTTCTATGTGCGGTATGGACACCTTGGTCTTTACTGCCGGCATCGGCGAGCACGCTCCGGCTGTCCGCGCTGGCGTGGCCGACCGTCTGGCCTTTATGGGCGTCAAGATGGATCATGCCCGCAACGCCCTGCGTGGCGACGGCGCTTGGTGCCTGTCCGCCAAGGATTCTAAGGTCAAGATTTTCGTCATCCCCACGGACGAGGAGTTCATGATCGCCTCCGACGTTGAGCGCATCGTCAACGGCAAGTAATTGCAAGAGGGGAGGGGCTGGACGATCGAGCGCCGTTCGGCCCCTCTTTTGCGCTCGTTGGGCGATATGACTGATAGCTATTTATCAAGTTGTGATAACTTCTTATTAAAATGCGGCCGCCTTAAGGGGTCTGCGTCGACCGTATTGCACTGCAAAGGAGTCTCATGAACGTACTTGTTGTCAACGCCGGCAGCTCAAGCCTTAAATATCAGCTTTTGGATACCGATACCCGCGAGGTTTTCGCCAAGGGCAACTGCGAACGCATCGGTTCGGACATGGGCATCTTTGGTCACTCCGAGAACGGTGGCGCCAAGCAGACCGAGGAGGTCCCTTTCCCCGATCATCGCTCTGCTATCGCTCGCGTGCTCGAGGAGCTCGAGAAGACCGACTTTACGATTGATGGCATTGGACATCGCATCGTTCAGGGCGGCTGGCACTTCGATGATTCCGCAGTTGTCGACGACGAGGTTATGGCCAAGATTCTTGAGGTGGCCCCGCTCGCTCCGCTGCACAATTACGGCGAGGCCGCGGCAATCGAATATTGCCGCGAGAAGTATCCGGAGCTGCCCAACGTCGCCGTCTTCGACACCTCGTTCCACATGACCATGCCCGAGGTCGCCTACACCTACGCGCTGCCCAAGGACGTGTGCGACAAGTACCACGTGCGCAAGTACGGCGCACACGGTACGAGCCACCGCTACGAGTGGATGATGGCCAAGGAGATCCTGGGCTCGCGCTGCCACCGTCTGCTTTCGTGCCATCTGGGCAACGGCGCTTCGCTCGCCGCCATCGAGGACGGCGTGTGCCGCGATACCACGATGGGCCTCACGCCGCTCGACGGCCTGATGATGGGTACCCGTTGCGGCTCCATCGACCCGGCTACCGTGTGCTACCTGCAGCGCGAGGGCGGCTACAGCTATCAGGAAGTCGATGACATGATGAACAAGCAGTCTGGTCTGCTTGCCATCTCGGGTATCTCCAACGACGCCCGCGACATCCGCACGCGCGCCTCCGAGGGCGACGAGCGCTGCCTGCTCGCCTTCGATATGTTCGCCTACAAGGCCATGCAGCAGGCCGGCTCTATGATTGCTTCCATGGCGGGCGTGGACACCATCACCTTTACCGCCGGCATCGGCGAGAACGACTGGTCGATCCGCAAGGCCTTCTGTGACTGCTTTGAGTGGCTGGGCGTGCGCATCGACAATAACAAGAACCGCGAGGCCGTGGGCAACGGCCCGCAGGTCATCAGTGCCGCCGGTTCCGCCGTCACGGTCATGGTCATCCCCACCGACGAGGAATACATGATCGCCCACGACGTCGAGCGTCTGACCAAGAACAACTAACGTGCCCGTTTGCATTTAAACGAAAGGCCTCCAGAGCAACAGCTCCGGAGGCCTTTTTTACTAGCAGGCGGACGGCGGAAACCCCATCCCATTTCGAGCGCAAATACTGGGACACGCTTTCCGGTTGAGGCACGTTGCGGAAAGTGCGACCCACAATAAAGCAAAATTCCGTCCCAAAGTTTCCCAAACAGGCCCCAAGCGGAAGCCACATCCCACAATCCGCCTCCAAACTGGGATGTAGTTTCCGGCACAACAACCGCCGAAGCCCACCGGCCTTTCAACCTCCAAAGTGATCATCATCAGCAACGCCTGCGCTCCCAGCAACGGCACCCATCCATTCAGATTTTCAGCTCCAGCGCGTAGCCAAGCCGCCGTCCACCCCGGATTCCCTGATTGCTACGTGGCGGCAGGGACCCTACAGGGTAAAGCTCTGAAAATATTCCGCAGGACGCATGAAACCCCCGCCGCACGAAGTGCGCAGCGGGGGTTTCATGCATGTCCGAGGACGTTTTCAGAGCTTTACCCTGTAGGGTCCCGAGGGGATATGTTCGCTACTCAGCCATCTGAGCCTGGACGGCGGTGATGGCTACGACACCCACGATGTCGTCGGCAGAGCAGCCGCGCGACAGATCGTTGACCGGCTTGGCGATGCCCTGCAGGATGGGGCCGTAGGCGTCGGCGCCGGCGAAGCGCTGGACCAGCTTGTAGCCGATGTTGCCGGCCTCGAGGTCGGGGAACACGAGCACGTTGGCCTTGCCGGCAACGGAGGAGCCGGGAGCCTTGAGCTGGGCGACGGTGGGGACAATAGCGGCATCGAGCTGCAGGTCGCCGTCGATGGCGAGCTCGGGAGCCTTCTCCTTGCAGAACTTCACAGCCTCCTGGACCTTCTTGGCGACCTCGCCGCCAGCGGAGCCCATGGTGGAGTAGGAGAGCATGGCCACGTGCGGCTCAACGTTGCCCATGAAGGTGGACCAGGAGTGAGCGGAGGCGATGGCGATCTCGGAGAGCTCGTCGGAGGACGGGTTGATGTTGAGGCCGCAGTCGGCGAAGATCAGCGTGCCGTCAGTGCCGAACTGCGGGGTGTCGGTGCACATCACGAAGAAGGCCGAGACCAGCTTGGTGCCCGGGGCGGTCTTGAGGATCTGAAGCGCGGGGCGCAGGGTGTCGGCGGTGGAGTGGCAGGCGCCGGAGACCAGGCCGTCGGCATCGCCCATCTTGACCATCATGGTGCCAAAGTAGGTGGCGTCCATCACCTGGGCGCGAGCCTGCTCGATGGTAACGCCCTTCTTGGCGCGGAGCTCGGCAAACTTCTGCGCGTACTCCTCGTGCTTCTCGGCATTGCGCGGGTCGATGACGGTAGCGCCGGGAACGTTGATCTCGTCGGGGTTGCCCAGGATGACGATCTTTGCCAGGCCCTCCTCGATGATTTTGGTGGCCGCGACGATAGTGCGCGGATCCTCGCCCTCGGGCAGGACGATCGTCTTAAGGTCGGCCTTGGCGGCAGACTTCATACGGTTTAGGAAATCGCTCATGTTACTCCTTACAAGCGTTTCGCTAAGCTCCAGGCACCCGGCTGTTCACGAATAAACCCGCTGCTAGCGGGTTTACCTTTCAATTATGTACGCCGCGGTGCTTGAGCTTTCCTTGTGTGGCAAGCTCATTATAGGACGCATTAGCGCTATAATCGCTCTGATAAATATGTCTCGAAGAATGTTCGAGAAAAGCCCAGCTAACGAGCCCGTGGCTTTTGACAAGGAGTATCGATGCAGATTACCTCAGGCCTGCCTGAAGGCTTTAACGCCGGCGCGTACGACATGATTGTCGTCGGTGCTGGATATGCCGGTGCCGTTTGCGCCCGCCGTCTTGCCGAGACCATCGGCTATCGTGTTGCCGTTTTGGAGCGCCGTAGCCACATTGCGGGCAATGCCTATGACTGCACTGACGAGGCCGGAATCCTGATCCACGAGTACGGTCCGCATATCTATCACACTTTTAACGAGCGCGTGCACAATTTCCTGTCGCGCTTTACCAAGTGGACGGATTATCAGCACAAGGTGCTCGCCAACATCAACGGTACCCTTATGCCCGTGCCCTTCAACCATGCGAGTCTCAAGCTCGCCTTTGGTGACGAGCGCGGCGAGGAGCTGTATCAGAAGCTCGTGGAGACCTTTGGCAAGGATGTCAAGGTGCCCATTATGGAGCTGCGTAAGAAGAACGACCCCGACTTGGCCGAGGTCGCCGATTACGTCTACGAGAACGTCTTTTTGCATTACACCATGAAGCAGTGGGGCCAGACGCCCGATCAGATCGATCCCTCGATCACCGGCCGCGTTCCCGTCTTTGTGGGCGATGATGACCGCTACTTCCCGCAAGCCCCCTTCCAGGGCATGCCGCAGGAGGGCTACACGGCGCTCTTTGAGCACATGCTCGACCACGACCTGATCGACGTGTTCTGCGACGTGGACGCCCGCGATCTCTTTGAGATCGACGAGACCACCGTCAAGATCGACGGCAAGGTCTATGGTGGCGAGATTGTCTATACCGGTCCACTCGACGAGCTGTTCAACCTCGACTTGGGTGCGTTGCCGTACCGCACGCTCGATATGAAGTTCGAGACGCTCGATATGGACCAGTTCCAGCCCGTGGGCACCGTCAACTACACCACGAGCGAGGACTACACGCGCATCACCGAGTTCAAGAACATGACCGGTCAGGTCCTGCCCGGCAAGACCACCATCATGAAGGAGTACTCCAAGGCCTATACGCCCGGCTCGGGCGAGACACCGTACTACGCCATTCTTGAGCCCGAGAACCGTGAGCTCTATGAGCGCTATCTTGAGCGCGTCCAGAACCTGACGAACTTCCACCCGGTGGGTCGTCTGGCCGAGTATCGTTACTACGATATGGACGCTGTGACCAATTCCGCCCTTGATCTTTCGGATGAGATTATCGCCTGCCATGCATAAAGTCATAACATTCGGTATTCCCTCGTATAACGCCGCCAAGGACATGGACCATTGCATCACCTCCATCTTGGAGGGGAGCAATTACGCCACCGATATCGAGATTATCGTAGTGGACGACGGCTCCAAGGACGAGACGGCCGATAAGGCCGACGAGTGGGAGGCACGTTATCCCGGTATCATTCGCGCGGTGCACCAGGAGAACGGCGGCCACGGTATTGCCGTCCTTTCGGGTCTGCGCGAGGCACAGGGCACCTACTACAAGGTCGTCGACTCGGATGACTGGCTCGATGCTGCGGCTCTTTCGACTATGCTGTCGATTCTGCGTGGCTTTGAAGAGCGTGACCAGCGCGTTGACCTGTTTATCTCGAACTACGTGTACGAGAAGGTTTACGAGGGCACGCATACCGCTATTGGCTACAAATTTGCCCTGCCGCGCAAAAAGATCTTTTCCTGGGATCAGATCGGTCATTTCCGCCTGGACCAGAACCTTCTCATGCACAGCCTGTGCTATCGCACGGATGTGCTGCGCGAGTCCAACCTTCCCATGCCGCCGCACACGTTCTATGTGGACAACATCTACGCCTACGTGCCGCTGCCGCGTTGCAAGACCATGTACTACGCCGACATCGACCTCTACCGCTACTTTATCGGTCGCGAGGGCCAGAGCGTCAACGAGGCAACGATGGTCAAGCGTCTGGACCAGCAGTTCCGTGTTACGCGTATCATGATGGAGTCGTACCACTTGTACAGCGATGTTGGGTCGTCGCGCCTGCGTTCGTACATGATGGGCTACTTCACCATGATGATGGCGATCTGCTCGGTGCTTACCAAGCTTTCCGAGGAAGATTGCGCCGACGAGCGCCTAAAGACGCTGTGGAATGATTTGAAGGCCTATGACGAGCGCATGTATCGTCGTGCACGCTACGGCGTGGTCGGCTTCTTCACTAACCTGCGTGGACGGGCCGGAGACAAAACCACACTCGGCCTATACCGTCTTGCCTCAAAGATCTTCAAATTCAACTAGCTGCTGAGTAATCGCTGCTGATAGGTTGACTGGGCCCCTTGGCCTTTAGTTTGCTACTGCGAACAGTCCTGCTCGCACGGAAAGCACATTAAGTGCTTTCCGGCTCGTGCGGAACTTGTATCAAACTAAAGGCCAAGGGGCCTCTGCTATAAGAATCGATTGTCAGGCTGCCTGAATTTGAAGATCTTCGACGCGCGGTACACAGGGGCCTGGGCTGAAAAGACTTGGTTGGTAGGTTGCCCGGTGGGGCTTGGTTATGTTTGTCGCGAGTTCCGCACGAGCCGATGAGCACTTAATGTGCTCTTCGTGCGAGCCAGGACTGTAGAGCAGCAAACATAACCAAGCCCCACCGGGCAACCGGTCAGGTTAGGCTACTTCGCGGCGCCGGGGATGCCGTGGGAGGTTTTGGCGGTTTTGGCTCCGTTTACGATGGCGGTCTGTAGGGCCCTTACGGCGAGCATGCCCAGCAGGTCTAGGGGAACGGCGGCGCTTGCCTGGGCGCCCAGTTTGCCGCTGGCGAGGGTGTAGATGGTGTCGCCGTCGTTGGTGGTGTGCGTGGGACGGATGGCGTGTGCGTAGGCGTCTGCGGCCATCTGGGAGACCTTGGTGGCTTGTGCCTTAGTGAGTTCCACGTTGGTGATGATGCAGCTGATGGTGGTGTTGGTGCGGTCGAGCGGCATCTGCATGGATCCGGCGGCGGCAAAGGCTGCGAGTTCCATGTCGACGATCTGGTCGCTATCGGCTGCGGCGCGCATGCCGGCGACCCACTCGCCGGTGAAGGGGTCGACAACGTTGCCGCAGGCGTTGACCGAGACCACGGCGCCCACCTTGACGGGACCGAGTGCCACGGCGGCAGCTCCAAGACCGGCCTTCATGCAGGTGGCAGGCCCCATGAGCTTACCCACGGTGGCGCCCGTGCCGGCGCCTACGTTGCCCTGTTCGAGCTTGGTGGGGGTGTGGTCGAGTGCTTCGCGCACGGCGGCGATGCCGGCCTCAATGTCGGGGCGCACGGTGGGGTCGCCAAAGGCAAGGTCGAAGATACAGCTGGAGCACACGATAGGCACCTGCGTGGGGCCGACGGGAAGGCCGATGCCGCGGCTCTCAAGCTCGCGAGCGACGCCGCTTGCAGCTTCGAGGCCAAAGGCCGATCCGCCCGAAAGGCAGACGGCGTGGACCTTGTCGACGGTGTTCTCGGGTCGTAGCAGGTCGGTCTCGCGCGAAGCGGGAGCGCCACCGCGTACGTCAACGCCGCCGGTGGCGCCCTCGGGTGCCACGATTACGGTGCAACCGGTGCCGGCCTCCTCGTCCGTATAGTTGCCATAGCAAAAGCCATCGACATCGCAGACGTCAATGGCCTCGAGCAGTGTATCCATGTTTAACTCCTATCGGTTTTCCGCCGCGCCTTGTGCCCGGTCGGGATCCGTACGGTACGCCAAAATTGTAGGCGCCGGGGGATACCCAGCGCCAGATGCAATTACGAGAGTTTTTGAATCGCGCGCGCGACGCGGGCGATGGGTAGGCCCACTACGTTATAGAAGTCGCCCGAAATATCGTGCACGAGCATGCGGCCGCCTGTGCCCTGGATGCCGTAGGCGCCTGCCTTATCCATGGGCTCACCCGAGGCAACGTAGTGCTCGATCTGCTCGTCGGTGAGCTCGTAGAATGTCACGTCGGTCACATCGACAAACGACAGGCTCTCGGCGGCATGCGGGGCGGCCGTATCGCCTGCCTTAACGATGCAGACGCCGGTTGCGACCTGGTGCGTGCGGCCCGAAAGCTCACGGAGCATGGTGCGCGCCTCGCCCTCGGTTGCCGGCTTGCCCAAAATCTTGCCGTCGAAGGTGACGATGGTGTCGGCCGCGACCGTCAGTTCTTTGGGCTCGGCATACTCGGCAGCAACGGCAGCCGCCTTGGCGCGTGCCAAGCGCTCGACAAGCGTGAGCGGAGCCTCGCCATCAAAGGGCGTTTCGTCGATATCCGCGGGAATCACGCGAATGTTGTAGCCTGCCTCGCGCATCAGCTCTATGCGGCGCGGCGATTGCGAAGCCAAAATCATAGTTGGATGCCCTCGGCGACCTTCTCGACGGCCTTGTCGCCAGCGAGCGTGCGCAGCAGCTCCAATGCAAAGGGGAGTGACTGTGCCATGCCGCTGGCAGTGATGATGTTGCCGTCTTGCGTGACCTTCTCGCCAGTATAGGCGCCTTCGGGGAAGCTTTTCTCAAAGCCAGGGAAGCACGTGGCGTGGCGCCCCTCGAGTAGGTCGAGCTCGCCCAGGATAAACGGGGCGGCGCAGATGGCGGCGACGTGCTTGGTCGCGGCGAACTCGCAGACCACGTCGCAGACACGCTGATCGGCGCGCAGGTTGGTGGCACCGGGCAGGCCGCCGGGCAGCACGACGCAGTCGTACTCGTCAAAGTTGATCTCATCAAAGAGCGCATCGCAGGTCACGGGGATCTGCAGCGAGCTTACGACCTCACGCGTGGGCATAATCGAGACGAGCGTGGCACGCACGCCGCCGCGACGCATGACATCGACCATGGTCAAGCATTCAATAGTTTCAAAGCCATCGGCGGCGAGAACGGCAACGCTGGGCATGAGGGTTCCTTTCATAGGCGGCATACAATTAGCCGTCTTATACCCCGAAGACCTCCGCTTGCCACGCTCGATTTCCCAATGATTTTTCTGAGCAATGATTAAGTGGCTAGTTGCGCCTAAGGTGGACGACGGTCTCGCAGTGGAAGGTTTGTGGGAACAGGTCGACTGGCGTGATCTTTACGGGGGAGAAGGTGCCTTCTTCGACAAAGCGTTTGAGATCGCGCGCCAGGGTGGCCGGGTCGCAGCTCACGTAGGCGACATCGTGGGCACTCGTGCTGGCGATAAGGTCGATCGCTTCGGGGGCGAGGCCTGCGCGCGGCGGGTCGACCACCAAGACGTCGGCATCCTGGTCGGGGAACTCGCGCACCGCGTCTCCGCCAATGACGTCGACGTTATCAAGCTTGTTGATCTCCAGGTTACGGCGCAGGTCGCGCACGGCGGGGCCGTAGGCCTCGACGGCGGCGACAAAGTCGCAGCGGCGGGCGAGCGGCAGGGTAAAGGTGCCGGCACCGCAGTACAGGTCCACGGCAAGCTCGTCTTCCTGCGGATCGAGCGTTTCCATGACAAGCTCGATCAAAATCTCGGCACCCTTGGTGTTGACCTGGAAAAAAGACGGGGCAGACAAGCGCATCTGACCCTCGGCGATATTCTCGGTCCATGAGCCCTCTCCGGCGAGCATTTCGACCTTGGAAACACGGCGGGCCTTCTTTTCGCCCTTGCTCATCACGCGTACGACACTTGTGGGGTGCGCGGCGTCTGCCAACACGCGCGAGACTTGCGAGCGCGGGAAAGAGCCCGTAGGCGTCCAGAGCGCCACCTCGAGTGCCTTGGTGCGACGCGAGGCGCGAATGCCCACGCGCTCAAGGCCCAGGTCGTGGCTGCCGCTCAGATAATTGAGCGCGCCGACGACCGATTTGAGTGCCTTGGGGAAGCGTTTGTCGAACAACGGGCACGAATCGACGGTCACGATCTTGCGAGGATCGACACCGTGCATGCCAAGGCGCACGCGACCGTTGACGACGGTCGGTTCGAGTTCGATTTTATTGCGGTAGCCCCAATCATCCTTGGTGTGGCGGATGGGTTGCACCAGTTCATCGACTTGATCGGGGCTGAACTTGCCGATACGCTCGAGCGTGGAGCGCAGATTTTGCTCCTTGGCGGCGAGCTGTGCCGTGCGTGAGAGATTGCCCCACGAGCAGCCGCCGCAGATGCCCACGAAGGGGCAGGGAGACTGAATGCGATCGGGGCTTGGCTCCAGAATCTCGGTGGTGCGGGCACGCATGAACGACTTGCCGTCCTGTACGACCTCGGCCTCGACGGTGTCGCCTGCCACGGCGCCCTGTACAAAGACGGCCTTGCCGTTGTCGGCGTGCGCCAGCCCGTCGGCGCCGTAGGTCATCGATTCTATAGTGAGCTTCATATTCCTGCCTGTCATTCGCGTTGTTGTTCGCACCATGGTAGCAGGGAAAAGCGCCCCGCATCCGAGGCTTTCCTCAAATGCGGGGCGCTTCTACAAACTGCTTCTACAAACGACTATTTCGTCTTGCCGGTAATGAGCGTCTTAAGACCCAGGCCGATCAGACCCAGGCCCATGCGCACGCGGCCGGGGCGATGGCGCTCGATGGCCTTGGTCTTGCCGGCGGGCTTATCGCGACGGGCGCTCGTCTCGGGTGCGGGCTTGATGACCTGCGGATCGGGCTGAGGTGCAGGTGCAGGCTCGGGCTCAATGACGGTCGCCTGGACCTCTTGGACTTTGGGTGCTACCGGCTGCGGCTCGGGCTCGGGGGCGGGTTTCGCCTCAATGACGGGCTCGGGCGTGGCCTCAGCGTTGCGATAGGCACGCTCCAGCAGGGCTTCCTGCGAGTTGAAGGGTTTCTCACCCTCTGCACGCTCCACGGGGACCCAGGTGCCGTCGCTCGTGAGGCTGCGGGCCTTCACGTTGTCGCGCAGCTGCATGCCCATGTACTCGTGCACTAGGGCGCGGCAGGTGGGGTCGAGCACGGGGAAGGCAATCTCCACGCGGTGCTCGGTGTTGCGCGTCATCATGTCTGCCGAGCTCAGGTAAATCATGTCCGAGTCCACGCCGAAAGCATAGACGCGCGCGTGCTCCAAAAAGCGTCCGACGATGGAGCGGACATGCACGTTCTCGGTCTTGCCCGGAACACCGGGCTTGAGGCACGAGATGCCGCGGATGATCATGTCTACGCGCACGCCGGCACACGATGCCTCGGCGATCTTGTCGATAACCTCGCGGTCGGTGAGCGAGTTGAGCTTAAAGAACACACGGGCGGGCTCGCCAGCGAGAGCGCGCTGAATCTCGCGATCCAGACCGCGCATGATGAGCGGTTTCAGTCCGACGGGCGCCACACCCAGGAAGCGGTAGTCGCCGCGCAGGTTGCCCAGCGACAGATTGCGGAAGAACAGGTTGGCGTCCTCGCCGATGCCGGGATGGGCGGTCATGAGCATAAAGTCGCTGTAGAGTTTGGCCGTCTTCTCGTTAAAGTTGCCGGTGCCCAAAAGCGTGAGGCGGGTGAGCGCCATGCCCTCGCGATAGGTGAGCTGGCAGATCTTTGAGTGGCATTTAAAGCCCTCGGAACCATAGATGACGGTGCAGCCGGCCTCTTCCAGGCGCTCGGCCCACTCGATGTTGTTCTGCTCGTCAAAGCGGGCACGAAGTTCCATGAGCACCGTGACCTCTTTGCCGTTCTCGGCAGCATCGATCAGCGACTCGCACAGGCGGCTCTGCTTGGCCACGCGGTAGAGCGTGATGCGCAGCGAGATGCACTCGGGGTCGTAGGCGGCCTCGTGCACCAGATCCAGGAAGGGGTTCATGGCCTCGTAGGGATAAAAGAGCAGCTTGTCGTGCTGCAGCACCTGCTCGCGGATGGAGCGGGTCATGTCGATGGTGGGATTGGGCTGCGGCCTAAACGGCGTAAAGAGCAGCTCGTTGCGCAGGTGCTCGGGAATCTTGCCCTCAATGCCAAAGACGTAGCCCAGGTCGAGCGGGATATCGCAGGTAAAGACAGAGCGGCGCGAAAGCTCGAGCGCCTTGCGGATGGTCTTGAGCGTTGCCTTCTCGAGCGACCCCGAGACCGCGAGCACTACCGGCTGCAGACGCAGGCGCTTCTTGAGGATGCGCTTCATGTGCTGGCGGTAGTCCTCTTCCTCTTCGACGCCCTCGCCGTCCGGATCGATGTCGGCGTTGCGGGTGACGCGGATCAGCGCACGATCCAGCGGCTTGTAGGAGCCAAAGCAGCTGTCCAGGCAGGCGAGGATGACGTCCTCGAGCAAGATGTAGGAGTAGGTGCCGGTGGGCGAGGGGATCTCGACCACGCGGTTCATCGAGGCGGGAATCTCGATAAGGCCCAGCAGGCTCTCCTCGTCGGTGGCGCCGTCCAGACCACAGGCCAGATAGAGCGCGCCATTGCGTAGGTTGGGGAAGGGGTGGCGAGGATCGATGACCAGCGGCGAGATGACCGGCGACACGTAGGCCTGGAAGTAGCGGGTTACAAAGGTGCGCTCCTCGGGCGTAAGCGAATCGATGCGGGCGCGGTGAACGCCCAAGGTGTCGAGCTTGCCCTCGATGCTCTTAAAGATGGACTCCCAACGGGTAAGGAGCCCGGGCATTTCGGCCATGACAGCATCGACCTGTTCGGAGGCGGTCATATTGCTCTTGTTGTCGACAGGTTGCTTTTTGAGCTCTGCCAGATCGGACAGGCCGCCCACGCGCACCATGAGAAACTCGTCGAGGTTAGACTCGAAAATCGACACGAACTTTAGACGCTCGAACAGCGGAACGGTCTCATCGAAGGCTTCGTCAAGCACACGGTTGTCAAAGCGTAGCCAGCTGAGCTCTCGGTTCTGCGTGTACGAGAAGTCGCGAGGCGGTTTGCGCAGCTTTGCGGCGGCTTGCTTTTTTTCGATTTTGCTCGGCATATGCATCTGTCCGTTCAGTCCCCGCAGGGGACGGTAGCCTAACCCTATTCACTATTGTCTCAATTTAGTCGACTTGTGGCACGGACGTATTGTGCGAACGGTATCTTTACCTACTTCTTACGCTGACAAGTCATAGGACTGACGCCCTGCTCGTCTGCAAGCGGTCTATATCCTCACTCAACTGGTACGTAAGTGTGAATAAGAATGATGGATAGCTGAATATCATTGAATGCAGGCGGAAACGTAAACAAACATCATTTATATACATAAAACCGATTTAGCTATGCAATTCTGAATCAAAAGTTTAGAGATGCAATTGCAAATAGTTTTTAGGAAAAAAGAGCGTTTACCTTAGAAAAGTTACTTTAGAACGCCGAAGTACATTATGGGGGAATCTCATGCGATATACCGTTCATCGCACTTTGTTGACCGTTCGGGGGCGAGGTGGAATTGCGGGTGGAATTTGGATATAACTAGAGCTGTCAGCAAGCAGCGTCCGCTATGGAAGGGCGCTGAGAGATTCGGCCGAAAGGCCCGAAAGAAAGGTAGGAGGCCATGACGAAAGGTCTGCACGTGCCTTCCGAGATCGGCAAGCTCAGGAAGGTCTGCCTGCACCGTCCCGGCGACGAGCTCCTCAACCTGCCGCCCGACGAGCTCGAGCGACTCCTGTTCGACGACGTCCCGTTCCTGGAGGTCGCGCAGCAGGAGCACGACACCTTCGCCCAGATCCTGAGGGACCAGGGCGTGGAGGTCCTCTATCTCGAGAACCTCGTCGCCGAGGTGTTCGACCAGGTCCCCGGCGCCCGCGCCGAGTTCACCGACCAGTACATCGCCGAGGCCGGCATCCGCGGCCAGCACATGCCGCAGATCGTCCGCGAGAAGCTGGACTCCATCGAGGACAACCTCGAGTTCGTCAAGAAGACCATGGCCGGCATGACCAAGTCCGAGATCGACATGCCCCTCACGGCGTCCACGACCCTCGACTCCCTGGTCAACTCCGAGTCCGAGTCCGACCTGATCATCGACCCGATGCCCAACCTCTACTTCACCCGCGACCCGTTCGCGGTCATCGGCGAGGGCGTCAACCTCAACCGCATGTACTCGGTCACCCGCAACCGCGAGACCCTGTACGGCAAGTACATCTTCAAGTACCACCCCGACTACAAGGACGTCTCGCTGTACTTCCGCCGCGACTGCCAGTTCCACACCGAGGGCGGCGACGTGCTGAACATCAACGAGAAGACCCTCGCCGTCGGCATCTCCCAGCGCACCCAGGCCGCCGCGATCGACGTCATGGCCCAGAACATCTTCTGGAACTCCGACTCCAAGGTCGAGCGCATCCTGGCCTTCGACATTCCGGTCTCGCGCGCCTTCATGCACCTCGACACGGTCTTCACCCAGATCGACGTCGATAAGTTCACGATCCACCCCGCCATCATGGGCACCCTGCGCGTCTACGAGCTGACCGCCGGCAAGAACCCGGGCGACGTGAACATCCGCCTGATCGAGGACACCCTCGAGCACGTCCTGGAGGACGCCACCGGCGTCGACCAGGTCAAGCTGATCCCCTGCGGCGGCGGCGACCCGATCGCGGCCTCCCGCGAGCAGTGGAACGACGGCTCCAACACCCTGTGCGTCGAGCCCGGCAAGATCTGCGTCTACGCCCGCAACACCGTCACCAACGACGTGCTGTACAAGGAGGGCCTGGACCTTCTCGTCGTGCCCTCCGCCGAGCTCTCCCGCGGCCGCGGCGGCCCGCGCTGCATGAGCATGCCCTTCTGGCGCGAGGACCTCTAAGGTCTTCAAGGACCCGTACAGGTCATAATACATACATCTAGCTGCCATTAGATGTCTCCCATTGGGGCGGTGCGGGTTTTCGCACCGCCCCAATCTTGTATGAGGAACGTCAACACGATTGGATGACTGCTTTTGTAAGGAGCTTGGCCATGGACATCAAGACGATTGGCGTTGAGGAATGGCTCAACGTTTGGGAGAAGAGCGCCACGTGGGACATCGCCCAGTCGACGATCTCGTCGCTCACCATGGGCGAGCTGCGCGCGCTCGATGAACAGGACGGCGCCACGTTCTACGAGCGCCTGGACCGCGAGAAGATGAACTACGGCTGGATCGAGGGCTCGCCGGAGTTTAAGGCCGAGGTTGCCAAGCTGTATCGTCGGGAGGTCAATCCCGATCACATTCTGCAGACCAATGGCTGCACGGGCGCTAACCTCAACGCCATCATGGCTGTGGTCGAGCCCGGCGACCATGTTATCGCCGAGTGGCCCACCTACGCGCCGCTCTACGAGATTCCGCGCACGCTGGGCGCCGAGGTCGAGTATTGGGAGCTTCGCGAGGAACTCGGCTGGAAGCCCGATATCGAGGAACTCAAGCGCTTGGTGCGTCCCAACACCAAGCTTATCTGCATAAACAACGCATCTAACCCCATCGGTACGGTGCTCGATGCCGATATGCTCGGCCAGATTGCCGAGATCGCCCGCTCGGTGGGCGCCTACGTGCTGCGCGACGAGGTATATCTGCCGCTCGAAAACACTGAGTCCTTTATGTCGATGGTCGACGTGTACGAGAGGGCCATTGTCACCAACTCGTTGTCGAAGACCTATTCGACACCTGCGGCCCGCGTGGGCTGGGTCCTGGCCGACAAAGAGGTGTCCAACCGCATCCGTACCTATCGCGATTACACCATGATCTGCGGCGGCGTGTTCAACGATGCTCTGGCGACCTATGTGCTTGAGCACAAGGATAAGATTCTCGAGCGCAATCGCAAGATCGTGTTTGGCAACCGCGATATCGCGCAGGCTTGGATCGATACGCAGCATCGCGTTTCCTGGACGGCCCCGCAGGGCGTGTCCACCTCGTTTATCCAGCTGGATATTCCCGAGGATGACGAGGAGTTCTGCAGGCGCCTGCTGTCCGAGAGGGGAGTGCTGCTGGTCCCCGGTAGCCGTTTTGAGCTTCCCTGCGGCGCACGCCTGGGCTACTGCGCGAGCGAGGACGTTCTGCGCGAGGGCCTGAGGCTTTTGGGCGAGGCACTGGCGGAGTTCGATCGCTAGGATTCCGATGGCCTTCGGGGGCCTTATCCAAATTAGCCGAAGATAATCGAAAACGGACCCGTTTCCCTAGGGGAAGCGGGTCCGTTTTTCTATACCGAGAAGTCAAGTTGTTACAAATGGGGCCGTAAAGCGAGGCGGTATCCGCTGGGCCTTATACTGAGTTTCCGGTGAACGGTATCAAGCGTCTGGTAAACGGTAATTTATTTATCAGAAATGAATAGGACAAACTTTTTTCTGAATAAAAATGAAAATGGTTGAGACGCGGTGTGAACCGCTAATTCTATTCATAGCTTTATTGGAAATATGCAATTTGAGGATGGTTTAACAAAGTTTAGTTCCATTTGATTTTAGGATTAAAACGCGTTTAAGCACGTAAATACGCTTTATTAAGATGAAGTGTGCCATGCGTGAAGTATATGTGTATGCCGTTCACCCCCTATAAAAAACCGTTCGGGGGCAAGGTGGAAGTATGAGCTGATTTTGGATATAAATATGTCGTCAGCAATAACGCCTCACACGGAGGGGCGCTAACGAATCGGCCCTGACAAGGGCCCGAAAGAAAGGTAGGAGGCCATGACGAAAGGTCTGCACGTGCCTTCCGAGATCGGCAAGCTCAGGAAGGTCTGCCTGCACCGTCCCGGCGACGAGCTCCTCAACCTGCCGCCCGACGAGCTCGAGCGACTCCTGTTCGACGACGTCCCGTTCCTGGAGGTCGCGCAGCAGGAGCACGACACCTTCGCCCAGATCCTGAGGGACCAGGGCGTGGAGGTCCTCTATCTCGAGAACCTCGTCGCCGAGGTGTTCGACCAGGTCCCCGGCGCCCGCGCCGAGTTCACCGACCAGTACATCGCCGAGGCCGGCATCCGCGGCCAGCACATGCCGCAGATCGTCCGCGAGAAGCTGGACTCCATCGAGGACAACCTCGAGTTCGTCAAGAAGACCATGGCCGGCATGACCAAGTCCGAGATCGACATGCCCCTCACGGCGTCCACGACCCTCGACTCCCTGGTCAACTCCGAGTCCGAGTCCGACCTGATCATCGACCCGATGCCCAACCTCTACTTCACCCGCGACCCGTTCGCGGTCATCGGCGAGGGCGTCAACCTCAACCGCATGTACTCGGTCACCCGCAACCGCGAGACCCTGTACGGCAAGTACATCTTCAAGTACCACCCCGACTACAAGGACGTCTCGCTGTACTTCCGCCGCGACTGCCAGTTCCACACCGAGGGCGGCGACGTGCTGAACATCAACGAGAAGACCCTCGCCGTCGGCATCTCCCAGCGCACCCAGGCCGCCGCGATCGACGTCATGGCCCAGAACATCTTCTGGAACTCCGACTCCAAGGTCGAGCGCATCCTGGCCTTCGACATTCCGGTCTCGCGCGCCTTCATGCACCTCGACACGGTCTTCACCCAGATCGACGTCGATAAGTTCACGATCCACCCCGCCATCATGGGCACCCTGCGCGTCTACGAGCTGACCGCCGGCAAGAACCCGGGCGACGTGAACATCCGCCTGATCGAGGACACCCTCGAGCACGTCCTGGAGGACGCCACCGGCGTCGACCAGGTCAAGCTGATCCCCTGCGGCGGCGGCGACCCGATCGCGGCCTCCCGCGAGCAGTGGAACGACGGCTCCAACACCCTGTGCGTCGAGCCCGGCAAGATCTGCGTCTACGCCCGCAACACCGTCACCAACGACGTGCTGTACAAGGAGGGCCTGGACCTTCTCGTCGTGCCCTCCGCCGAGCTCTCCCGCGGCCGCGGCGGCCCGCGCTGCATGAGCATGCCCTTCTGGCGCGAGGACCTCTAAGTCTTTCCGTTTCCGGTGCGGTCCCCCTACAACCGCACCGGCTTCGCCCGTTAAACGGGCACCACTAATACTTACGTAATTCATTTCTTCGAAAGGAATCAAACCATGGGTGTTAACCTCTCCGGCCGTAGCTTCCTCAAGCTTCTCGACCTCACCACCGAGGAGATCGAGTACCTGCTCAAGCTCTCCAAGAACTTCAAGGATATGAAGCGCGCTGGCGTTCCGCACCGCTATCTCGAGGGCAAGAATATCGTTCTGCTCTTCCAGAAGACCTCTACTCGTACCCGCTGCGCCTTCGAGGTCGGCGGCATGGATCTGGGTATGGGCGTGACCTACCTCGATCCGGGTTCGTCGCAGATGGGCAAGAAGGAGTCCATCGAGGACACCGCCCGCGTTCTCGGCCGCATGTATGACGGCATCGAGTTCCGTGGCTTTGCCCAGGACGACGTCGAGGAGCTCGCTGCTAAGTCCGGCGTGCCCGTGTGGAACGGCCTGACCACCGAGTGGCACCCCACCCAGATGCTCGCCGACATCCTGACCGTCCAGGAGAACTTCAACTACGACATCAAGGGCAAGACCCTCGTCTTCATGGGCGACTGCAAGAACAATGTCGCTCGCTCCCTCATGGTCGTCTGCTCCAAGCTCGGCATGAACTTCGTGGCCTGCGGCCCCGAGGAGTGCATGCCCGCTGACGACGTCATCGAGGCCTGCAAGCCCATCGCCGAGGCTAACGGCTGCACCATCAAGCTGACCACCGACGTCAAGGACGGCGTCACCGGTGCCGACGTTATCTACACCGACGTGTGGGTCTCCATGGGCGAGCCCGACGAGGTCTGGGCCGAGCGCATCGCTCAGCTCACCCCGTATCGTGTTACCTCCGAGGTCATGGCTATGGCCAACCCGGGTGCTATCTTCCTGCACTGCCTGCCCAGCTTCCACGACACCAACACCACCATTGGCGCCGAGAAGTGCGAGCAGTTCGGCATCACCGAGCAGGAGGTCACCGACGAGGTCTTCGAGAGCCCCGCTTCCAAGGTCTTCGACGAGGCCGAGAACCGCATGCACACCATTAAGGCTGTCATGTACGCCACGCTCAAGTAAGAGCATCTAGCATCTCGCTCGGGGTGTATTGCTGCACACCCCGAGCGGTTTTATCTGGTAATAATCTCGCATCAAGCGGCAGGCACGGCACGGAAGAGCCGCTTCTGGCGAGATCAGTAAATGATTTATGAAGGGGGGATGAGAACTATGACTGAGACCGCTAAGAAAAAGCGCGGTATGCCTTCATCGTTCACCATTCTTCTTGCTCTGCTGGCAATTGTCGCAGTGATTACCGTTATCGTCTCCGGCACGTCCGGCGGCGCGGTTACTGCCGCCCGTCTGAGCGATTTCTGCACCGCCCCGATTAAGGGCTTCGCTGACGCTCTGCCCGTCTGCCTCTTCGTTATGATCCTGGGCGGCTTCCTCGGCATGATGACCGAGACCGGCGCTCTGGACAACGGCATCGCCGTTCTGGTGCAGAAGCTTAAGGGCAACGAGATTATGCTCATTCCCGTGCTGATGCTCATCTTCTCCCTCGGTGGTACCACCTATGGTATGTGCGAGGAGACCGTTCCCTTCTACGCCCTGCTCGCCGCTACCATGATGGCTGCTGGCTTCGACCCCATGGTCGGTGCCGCTACCGTCCTGCTCGGCGCTGGCTGCGGCTGCCTGGGCTCCACGGTTAACCCGTTCGCCGTCGGCGCTGCCGTCGACGCTCTGACCGGCGTTGGCATTGAGGTCAACCAGTCCATCATCATCGGCCTCGGTGCCGTCCTGTGGATTGTCACTACCGCTATGTCCATCTTCTTCGTGATGAGCTACGCCAAGAAGGTCAAGGCTGACAAGGGTTCCACCATCCTGTCGATGCAGGAGCTCAAGGACGCCGAAGAGGCTCACGGCAAGGCTGCTTCCGAGGTCCACAAGGAGGTCAAGCTCACCGGTCGTCAGAAGGGTGTTCTGATTGCCTTCGCCTTCACCTTCGTCGTCATGATCGTCGGCTTCATTCCGCTGGCCGACCTCAACGAGGGCGTCGCTAACTTCTTCGACGCTGGCGCTGTCTACGACGCCGACGGTAACGCCGTCGTCCAGGGCTGGTCTGCCCTGATCACCGGCCTGCCCATTGGCCAGTGGTACTTCGACGAGGCTTCCACCTGGTTCTTCCTTATGGCCGTCCTGATCGGTATCATCGGTGGCCTGTCCGAGAAGCAGATCGTTAACACCTTTATCACCGGCGCTGCCGACATGATGTCCGTTGTTCTCGTCATCGCCCTCGCCCGTGGTATCTCCGTCCTCATGGCTAACACCGGCCTCGACGTCTTCGTCCTCGACGCTGCCGCCAATGCTCTGGCTGGCCTGTCCGGCGTGATCTTCGCTCCCATGAGCTTCCTGGTCTACTTCGGCCTGTCCTTCCTGATCCCCTCGACCTCCGGTATGGCCACCGTCTCCATGCCCATCATGGGACCGTTG
Source organism: uncultured Collinsella sp. (assembly GCA_958445985.1). GTDB lineage: Bacteria > Actinomycetota > Coriobacteriia > Coriobacteriales > Coriobacteriaceae > Collinsella. The sequence goes on from CAUCUN010000004.1 coordinate 109,334, forward strand.
GCTGTTAAGCTCGGCTTCTCGCCTGAGGTCATGGTCATGATCTTCTCCGCCGCCATCGGTGTCGTGAACCTGTTCACCCCGACCTCCGGCGCCATCATGGGCGGTCTCGCCCTGGCCAAGATCGAGTGGACGACCTGGCTCAAGTTTGCCCTTAAGCTCATCGTCGCGCTCTCTGTCGTCTGCGCCATCATCCTGACCGTCGCCTGCGTGTTGATCTAAGTACCCAACGGGTACCCCACGGAAACCTTGACGATCCTGTAGAGGATCACCTGGTCATCGTCTGTCCGGTGGGGTAAACCCACCGGTAGACTCCTACCTTTAGCCCCCTCCCGTTCCGTGCGCGGGAGGGGGCGCTCTTGTGTTCCGGCGTTTTACCAAACGCCGGAACCACTCGACGCTGCAAGCCCGCCAGAGCGGCAATCTGACGTTCAATCGTCGGGCATGGCCAAAAGGCCTATGCCCTCCTCTTTCACGTCACCTTGCTCGCTCTGGCGGGCTTTCGCTGACTTTTGCTCCACCTGCGGCGCTGCCATTGTTGGTGCAGGGGGTAGCTTGCTCGCTCTGGTGCCCGTTCGCTGGCTTTGGCTTTGCCTGTGACGTTTTCATTGTTGGTGCTGAGTGCCTTGTTTCCCGTTCCAAATGATCTACCCCGGGTCCCCGGTGGTTGCGGTGGGCGTGTTTGGTTGGTGCCTGTTGATGGTCTGGGTATCGGGGAGGGCGGGCTCCGTTATAATCGCCTAGAACATTAAATGGAAACGGGACGGGAGCCATATATGCGCCAGGGTTTCGACAACGCGAAGTATATCGAGCTGCAGGCTGCTCACATTAAGGAGCGCATCTCGCAGTTTGGTGGCAAGCTCTATTTGGAGTTTGGCGGTAAGCTGTTCGATGACTATCATGCGAGCCGCGTGCTGCCGGGTTTTGAACCGGACAGCAAGTTCCGCATGCTCAAGAGCATCGCCGACGATGTCGAGGTTATCATCGCGATCAACGCGAACCACATCGAGAAAAACAAGGCTCGTGGTGACCTCGGCATTACCTATGACGAGGATGTGCTGCGCCTGGTTGACCTGTTCCGCGGCAACGGCTTTGCTGTCGCGGCTGTGGTCATCACCCAGTACGCCGGCCAGCCTGCTGCCGATGTGTTCCGCAACCGCCTGAACGCGCTCGGTATTCCCGCCAAGCTGCACTATCCCATCGAGGGGTATCCGCACGATGTCGATCTGATCGTGTCCGACGATGGCTACGGCAAGAATGAGTTTGTCGAGACCACCCGACCGCTCGTCGTGGTCACTGCCCCCGGTCCTGGCTCGGGCAAGCTTGCCACCTGCCTGTCTCAGCTCTATCACGAGCACAAGCATGGCACGGCCGCCGGCTATGCCAAGTTCGAGACCTTCCCGGTCTGGAACCTTCCCCTCACGCATCCGGTCAACATCGCCTACGAGGCGGCCACGGCGGACCTCGACGATGCCAATATCATCGACTCCTTCCACCTTGAGGCCTATAACAAGACCACGGTCAACTACAACCGCGACGTCGAGGCCTTCCCGGTGGTCCGTGCTCTGATGGAAAAGATCCTGGGCAAGAGCCCCTACCAGAGTCCTACGGACATGGGCGTCAATATGGTCGGCTTTGCCATCACCGATGACGATGCCTGCCGCGACGCTTCCAAGATGGAGATCGTCCGCCGCTACTTTACCGCGGTCGAAAATGTGCGCCGTACCGGCGTGGGCGATGAGCAAGTCGACCGTCTCAAGATCATTATGAAGAAAGCCGGCATCGATAAGAACTACTCACCGGCGCGCTCGGCGGCCCTCACCAGGGAGCAGCTGACGGGTGGTCCCGTGGGTGCCATGGTTATGCCCGATGGCTCCGTGGTGACCGGCAAGACTTCCACGCGCCTGGGCGCTGCGAGCTCGCTCATCATGAATGCACTTAAGCATGTCTCGGGCGTCGACCTTGAGCTCGAGGTCATTAGCGATGAGGCGATCGAGCCCATCAGCAAGCTCAAGACGCATTTCCTGGGCAGCAAAAACCCGCGCCTCCACACCGACGAGACGCTTATGGCGCTGTCGATCACCTCGGCCACGAGTGAGACGGCCGCTCGCGTCCTTTCGGGCCTGGAGCAGCTGCGCGGTTGCGATGCCTTCTTTAGCGTGATTATCTCGCCGACGGACGAGACGGTACTGCGCAAACTGGGTATCAACGTGTGCTGCGAGCCCAAGTTTGAGCGCCGCGGTTTCTTCCATCGCTAAGTTTGAAGCACCGCGGTAATTGCATTGCATTTTGGCCGTATCGGGTTAGCGCCCGGTACGGCTTTTTGATCAATAAAGCGCCTATTTCGGCGAAAAATAGCTGTTTACCTGCCTAGAAACAATTTGAGCGGTATACAATAACCGTAACTGTTTCATCCTTAGCGGGATGCCGCATGATGGATATTACCTGCCATCGTGAGGTGTGTCGGTCGCGCACGGCGCGTTAGATGCTCGTGCTCGGTTTGAGGAGGCTGCTATGGCGGGCAAGGGTCGTGCGAGTGTCAACGATATGAAGCGTGTCGAGGTGCTGGTGTTGATGGAGATCGACCAGCAAACCGAAGACAATGGCGGGCCGTATGGTTTCTCGCGCAAAACGCTTGCCGAGCGCGTGGGGGTTTCGCCGTATCGTGCCCGCGCCGCAATCGATCGCTTGGATTCCGAAGGCATGATTGATGTCGTCTCGCGTTATAGCGACGACGGCGGTCAGCTTGCAAATGGCATTTGCCTCACCGAACGTGGCGAGTGGTATCTTGAGGGCGTCCGTACCGGCATGCTCGTTCAAGAAATGCTTGAGGACGAGGTTGCTGATCGATAGCAGCATGTAACCCTTGCCATAGCGACGCCGCCTGGGAAACCGGGCGGCGTTTTGTTTCAAGATTGAGAAATGCAATCGCACGCGAGAAAAATTGCGAACGGTCCGCGGCGCGAGTATTACAATGAAGACCCGTAAGATGTGGATAAACAACTTCTACGGGAAGCGCAGGTAACTCAATATGACCAAGCATGTGTTCGTAACCGGTGGCGTGGTTTCGTCCCTGGGCAAGGGTATCACCGCGGCCTCGCTGGGCCGTCTGCTCAAGTCGCGTGGCTACAAAGTAACGATGCAGAAGGCCGATCCGTATCTGAACGTCGACCCCGGTACCATGAGCCCCTTCCAGCATGGTGAGGTCTTCGTTACCGAGGATGGTTACGAGTCCGACCTGGACCTGGGTCATTACGAGCGCTTTATTGATGAGAACCTGACCCGCGATTCCAACTTTACGACCGGCGCCATCTATAAGAGCTTGATCGCCCGCGAGCGTCGCGGCGACTTTTTGGGCGGTACCGTGCAGGTGATTCCTCACGTCACCAATGCCATTAAGGACAAGTTCCGCCGCATCGAGGAGCAGACCGGCTCCGATGTAGTCATCACCGAGCTGGGCGGCACGATCGGCGACATCGAGTCCCAACCGTTTGTCGAGGCCATCCGTCAGTACCGCAAGGAGGCCGGCCCCGAGAACGTCTGCTACATCCACGTGTCGCTCGTTCCCTATATCGCCGCCGCCCACGAGGTCAAGACCAAGCCCACGCAGCATTCCGTCAAGGAGCTCCGCAGCTTTGGCATCCAGCCCGATATCATCGTGCTGCGCTCCGACCACCATATCGATGACGCTATCCGCGGAAAGATCGCAAGCTTCTGCGACGTCGACACCGATTGTGTCTTTACCAACGAGGACTGCGCGAGCATTTACGATGTTCCGCAGCTGCTTGCCGAGCAGGACTTTGACCTGCGCATTTGCGAGCGCCTGGGTCTGGACCCGCGTGAGCGCGACATGAGCGAGTGGAATGAGTTCCTGCGCAAACAGAATCACGCCAACCATCACGCCGACAAGGTGAAGATCGCCGTCGTGGGCAAGTACACGCAGCTGCCCGATGCGTACCTGTCGGTTATCGAGGCCCTGCACCATGCGGGCGTCTTCTACGATCGCCATGTGGACGTCCAGCTGGTCGACGGCGAGAGCCTCGACGAGCAGAATGTCTCCGAGGTTCTGGGCGACGCCTCGGGCATCCTGGTCCCCGGCGGCTTTGGCAAGCGCGCCCTGGAGGGCAAGATCCTCGCGGCCGAGTTTGCCCGTGAGCACAAGATTCCGTATCTGGGCATTTGCCTGGGTATGCAGGTGGCCGTGTGCGAGTTCGCCCGCAACGTCGTCGGCCTTGCCGGCGCCAGCTCCTCCGAGTTCGATCCGGACGGCCCGTTTAGCGTCATCGATCTGATGAGCTCGCAGGAGGACGTGACCGAGAAGGGCGGCACCATGCGCCTGGGCGCCTATCCGTGCAAGCTCGCCGCCGATACCCTTGCTCGCGAGGCATATGGCGAGGAGCTCGTCTACGAGCGTCACCGTCATCGCTTTGAGTTCAACAACGCCTTCCGTGACCAGCTCGAGGACGCCGGCTTGGTTATCTCGGGTCTGTCGCCCGACGAGCGCCTGGTCGAGATGGTCGAGCTGCCGCGCGACGTGCATCCGTGGTATGTGGCAACCCAGGCTCATCCCGAGTTCAAGAGCCGCCCGACCAACCCGCAGCCGCTGTTCCGCGAGTTCGTGCGCGCTTCGATCGGCCAGCACGAGGGTGTCGACCGTCTGCAGGTGACGCCCATGAACCTCGCTACGGACTAAGGGTGCCGGCGAATAAGGAACATACCGAAGCTACTCCCTCGTCGCTCGCCGTGGCGGCGGGGGAGTATCTCGATTACCTCGCGGTCGAGCGGGGTTTGGCGCGCAACACGATTGCGGCCTATCGTCGTGACCTTACGACGTACTGCGCCTATCTGGAGCGGGCGGGTATTGTGTCTTTTGAAGAGGTGACCCGTCAGGTCGTGGAGGGCTTTGTCGCCGACCGTCGCGATGGGGGCTATTCGGATGCCTCGGTGGAGCGTGCGCTTGCGGCCGTGAAGGGCCTGCATGCCTTTTTGGTGCGCGATGGGGCTGTGGCCCAAAATCCAACGGCGGCGTTGCGCCTGCCTAAAAAGGCTGAGCGTTTGCCGGAGTATCTATCGGTGGAGGATGTCTCGGCGCTGCTCGATCAAGATTTCCCCGAGGGCGAGATGGGCTTGCGTGACCATGCCATCTTGGAAGTGCTCTATGGATGCGGTTTGCGTGTGAGCGAGTTGGTGGGACTCGATGTGGGCGATATCCATATCGACGATGGCTTTGTGCTCGTTCGCGGTAAGGGCTCGAAGGAACGCCTGTCCCCGCTGGTGGGAAGCGCGGCGCGAGCTCTGGCGCTTTATGTAACTGAGGGGCGTTCTCGCTTGGCGGCCCATGCCCGCGGAACCGAGACCTCGGCGGTCTTTTTAAATAAGAACGGCCGCCGTCTGTCGCGCCAGGGCATCCATGCCATCTGTGAGCGCTACGGGCGCCAGGTGGGACTGGTGGGGCTCCATCCCCATACGCTGCGTCACTCCTTTGCCACCCATATGCTTGCGGGCGGCGCAGACCTCCGTGTGCTACAGGAGATCTTGGGACATGCCGATATATCGACCACGCAGGTCTACACGCATGTCGATCGTACGCAACTGACCGAGGTCTATCTGGCGGCGCACCCGCTGGCACATCGTTAACACATCGCTGACCTGCATATTTATAGGTATTTGGGGACGGGCTCCAGATTGCCGCGGCGTGCTTTTGCGCGCGCATGGGCAATCTGGGGCCCGTCCCATTTTTCGCCACTTGGCGTCGCGGTGGTGGGCCGCACGTGCCTTGGGTGGGGGAGTTTGGGGGCGATGTGAACGGCATGTAAAGGGACGTAAAAATCGCCTCAAGGTCAACTTGAAGGTTGAGGTTCGCGGGCGTGGTTCTACAGGTGGCATCACGCCTTTGCTGCAAACACAACATATTGTGTTTTCGAACATATGCTCGGGGGTGTTTTGCAACATATAGGGGGTGGAGTGGTGGGGTGGGGTGGGGGAAGGGGTGGGGAAAGGTGTTGAAAAATGGGGTGGTTCCCCATATTATTAATGACGTCGACAGGCGGGGTGGTTCCCCGCGTACGTGCCATCTGAGTAACCGAGGGGAGGGCGCACATGGGAATGACGGGTGCATACGAGCGCAATCTCGATGCAAAAGGTCGTCTGTCCCTGCCTGCACCCCTTCGCGAGGAGCTTGGAGAGCACGTTCGCGTGTTCAAAGCCCTGGATGTCGATGCTCTGTACGTGTTCTCTGCCGAGGCCTTCGATAAGTGGGTCGAAGGACTCTTCGCGGGTCGTGAGGGCCACGAGGGTTTTAACCCGCGTGACATTAATGACCAGAAGCTCATGAGGGCGATCAACAAGCGCACCACGTCGATGGACGTGGACAGCGCCGGTCGTATCGGTCTTTCCGAGTCTCTCCGCAAGCAGGCGAACCTCGACCGCGAGGTCACGGTTGTGGGCAACTACGACCACCTTGAGGTTTGGGATCGCGCCGCGGCCGATGAGGACGATGACGATGAGGCCCTGCTGGACCTCTTCTTCTCGTAAGGGCAAGGCACGGGTAACGGATGGAGCGTGGGATCTTGACACAAGAATATCGGCATGAACCTGTCATGCTCGGCGAAGTGCTTGAGTCGCTGCGGCTAAAGAGCGGCTCCGTTGTCTGCGATTGCACCCTTGGCGGTGCCGGCCATTCGGTAAAGATGGCCGCGCAGGTGGGGGAGACGGGCCTTTTGCTCGGCGTCGATCAGGACGACATGGCCCTCGAGGCCGCTGGCGCCCGTCTGGACCGCGAGGTTCCCGGCGTTCCGCACCGGCTGCTGAAGGGCAACTTCGGCGACTTGGACGAGCTGCTTTGCTCGGCCGAGGTGCCCGGGGTCGATGGCTTCCTGTTCGATTTGGGCGTTTCGTCACCGCAACTCGATATCCCTGGCAGGGGCTTTTCGTATAACGAGGACGCCCCATTAGACATGCGGATGGATCCGGGCAATAACACCTTAAACGCAGCTGAGGTCATCAACACCTATAACGAACACGACCTCGCCCGGATTCTACGCGTCTACGGCGAAGAGAAGTTCGCCTCGCAGATCGCGCGCGAGATCGTGCGCCGCCGCGAGCAAGAACCGATCGAAACCACCGGCCAATTTGTCGAGATCATCAAGGCGGGTATCCCGGCTGCCGCTCGTCGGCATGGCGGACACCCGGCCAAGAAAAGTTTCCAGGCCATTCGCATCGAGGTCAATCACGAGCTCGATGTGCTCGAACGAGGGCTTGATGCCGCCACCAGGTGGCTCAACCCGGGCGGACGTATCTGCGTCATCTCGTATCACTCGCTCGAGGACCGTATCGTAAAGAACCACTTTAAGGAGATGAGCCAGGGGTGCACGTGTCCGCCGGAGATTCCGGTGTGCGTGTGCGGCAACGTGCCGATACTCAAGGTCATCACCCGCAAACCCTTGGTTGCCCAGCCTGATGAGGTTGAGCGCAACCCTCGGGCGAGATCAGCCAAAATCCGCGTGGCGCAGCGTCTGTAGGCGCGACCGCGCGATATTGGACCTCCCGCTCGCACCATAAACGAAGCTTAAACACACTACCAACGTACTCGGGATGGGAGGCGGCATATCATGGGCTACAACACTTCAAGCGCAGCACTCGCCTATGATATGAACGCCATGCCCGCCTATCGTGAGACGCCGCAGGCCCCCGTTGCTCCCCGTGAGCAGCGCGCGCCGCGCTTTGATGTCTACACGGGCGCGGGCCGTCAGGCAAACCAGGCGGTAAGCCCGGTTTTCATGAGCGTTCTTAAAACGTTTTGCATCATTGCGGCTATCTTCATGACGATCGGCGTCGCCCGCGTGGCGCTCGCCGGCGTTACGGCCCAGGTGCTCAACAGCAACGCCGAGCTTACCAGCACGCTCGAAAAGGCGACCGATGAGAGCTCCGACCTGGAGGTCATGCATTCGGTCTATGGCGCCGACACGCGCATTCGCGACCTTGCGGGCGCTTATGGCATGGTGGATCCCAGCGAGAGCGTTACACTTGACTTTTCGCAGGATGCAGCCGCGGGCGCCAACGCGACCGCGACCGCTCAGTAGCAAGACGGTAGCTGAGTATGACAAATGACTATCGCCGCGGTTCCGATGGGGGCCGCGGTTCTGGACGTCCCTCGTCGCGGGGACGTTCTGGTTATCAAGGAACGGGTCGGCAATCTTACAACGCCGGGCAGTCCCGTGGCAACGACCCGGTGTCGCGACTTCGCGGCTCGGGCGACCCTCAAGTGCATAACACCAGATCGCGCAAGAGTTCGTCGACCGAATGGCTCACAGGCGCACCTCTGCCTCGCCGCAAAGCCGTCATGGGCTTCATCGGGCTTGGCTTGGGCTTGGGCGTCTTTCGCCTTGCCGACTATCAAATTGTCGAAGCCGATAAACTGCGCGAGCGTGCCGATGCGCGCCGCCTGCTTGCGCAGACCCTCTATGCCAAACGCGGCACCATCTACGACCGCAACGGCAACGTGTTGGCGTCGTCGGTCGAATGTCGCAACATCGCCGTGAACCCGCAGCTTGTCGAGGATGTTGACAAGACGGTGTCGGCGCTGGTCAAGGCAACTGGAATCGATAAAAAGACCTGCCGCAAGCTCGTTGAGTCCGATGGAACCTGGGTGTATATCAAGCGCCAGGTGGACGAAGACGATGTTGCGGCGCTGGAGAAGAAGAACCTGCCCGGCGTGCTTTTTGAGCAGGCCATGAAGCGCGTATATCCATACGGCAATCTGGCATCGCAGGTGCTGGGTGTAGTGAATGTAGACAACGACGGCTTGACGGGTCTCGAAAAGCAATACAACAAGCTTCTGACCGGCACGAACGGTTCTCTCGTACGCGAGCGCGCGAGGGACGGCAGCTATATCGCGGGCGGTGCCTATAAAAAGGTGGCTGCGGTCGACGGCGTTGATATCGTGACGACGCTCGACGTCAATATCCAGCGTGCGGCCGAGGATGCCCTGGCAGAGGCAGTTGAGAAGACTAAGGCCAAGAACGGCTCGGCGCTGGTCACCGATCCTACGACAGGCGAGATTTTGGCAGCCTGCTCGTACCCGACCTACGACCAGACCGATCTGGAGAATGCCAAGACCGAGGATATGAATCTGCGCCTGGTCACCGACGCCTACGAGCCCGGCTCGGTCTTTAAGACGCTCGTGGCGGGCGCCGGCTTCGACTTGGGCGTCGTGCGATCGAGTACGTCGTTTGAGGTGCCGGCGAGCATTAAGGTGGGTGACGATACCGTCACCGATGCCGACAAGCGCGACTATGCCATGACCATGGATGTGCGCGAGATGATGCGCCGTTCGTCCAACGTGGGCTTTGTCCTGGTGGGGCGCAAGATCGGTGCCGACGACTTTGCCGCCTATGTGGACAAGTGGGGCATCGGTCACAGCTCGGGTGTCGATTTTCCGGGAGAGAGCCTGGGTATCGTCAAGGAGCGTGACCAGTATGACGGCGCCACGCTGGGCTCGATGAGCTTTGGACAGGCACTGTCCGTCTCGCCGATTGAGATCGCACGTGCCGTGGGCGGCATCGCCAACGGCGGCGTGATGATGACACCGCACTTCTATAAGTCCAGCAAAGGCGACGAGAAGGACTGGGGTGAAGGCGAGCGCGCGATTTCGGAGGACGCCGCATCCCAGGTGACATCGTGCATGCAGACGGTCGTGTCCGAGGGAACGGGCGTTGGCGGCGCGGTTGACGGCTATGACGTGGCGGGTAAGACCGGTACGGCCGAACGTGCCGACGAGAACGGCGGCTACCTCAAGGAGAACTACATGTCGTCCTTTATGGGCTTTGCACCGGCACAATCGCCCAAGGTGCTGTGCTATATCACGCTCGACGGAACGCCGAGCGGCTCAGATGCCGCTGCGGTGCCGTTCCAGTCCATTATGGCCAACGCGCTCGACGTGCTGGGTATCCCGCACACGAAGTAGGGGGTTACAATCTTTGGGGCGTTGTTTGTTGTCCCATATGAGGGTGTTCACATGCCCTGCACCACGCATGTGCGGCGCTGGGATACAATACGCCGATAGCATTATTAGGTTTACAGGGGAGCTGCAATGATAGAGATCGCCGTCAACAACCTCGCGGCCGCAACAGGGGCCCGAACCGTGACGGGAGAAGCCGATCGGGTATGCCGCGGGTGCGTTATCGACTCGCGCCAGGTCGAGGAAGGGACGATTTTCGTCGCCTTTCCCGGTGAAAACGTCGACGGCAATGATTTTGCTTCCCGTGCCGTCCAGTCGGGTGCCGGCGCCGTCGTGATGACGCGTGAGCCCGAGGCTGAGCTGGTCTCGCTGGCGCAGGACAAGGGGTGCGCCATCCTGCTGACCGATGATCCCGAGGAGTTTCTGCTGCGTTTGGCGCACACGTATCGCCTGGAGCTTGGCTGCCTGGTCGTTGGCATTACCGGTTCCATCGGCAAGACGACGACCAAGGACGTGCTCGCCGCCGTGCTCGCCAAGCGCTATCGTGTCTGGGCCACCAAGGGCAATTTTAATAACCTGATCGGCATGCCGCTCACGGTGCTTTCCGCTCCGGCCGATACCGAGGTCCTGGTGCTCGAGATGGGCATGAACCATTTCCACGAGATTGAGCGCCTGTCCCAGTCCGCCAATCCCAACCTTGCCATCGTAAGCAAGATTGGTACCTCTCACATCGGCATTTTGGGCAGCCGCGAGAACATCGCCCGCGCTAAGGCCGAGATTGTCCAGGGTATGTGCGCCGCCGGCGACTTCTTGCCGCTGCTGGTTTTGGGCGGTGAGGACGACTTTACGCCGTTCATTCGCGATACGTTCGCCCAGCCTGCTGGTATCGATGTGATGCTGGCCGGCGTCTCGGACGATGATGAGGTCCGTGCCCGCGACATTCGTGTTGATGACGAGGGACGTCCGGTCTTTACGCTCGATTTTGGCCAGGGTGAGACGATCGATACTATGCTTGCCATCCCCGGCGTGCAGTCCGTTCCTAATGCCGTTAAGGCCGCCGCGGTTTCCTATCGCCTGGGCGTGACGCCCGAGCAGATCGATGCTGCCTTTAGGGGCCTCACGATCACCGGTCACCGCCAGGAGATCAAGCGCGCCAAGAGCGGTGCCCGCGTCATCGACGATTCCTATAACGCCAGTGCCGAATCCATGGCTGCTGGCCTCGATCTACTGTGCTCGCTTTCGTGCACGGGGTCTCGCATGGCGATCCTGGGCGAGATGGGCGAGATGGGCGATGAGGCTCCTCGCATGCATGAGCTCGTGGGCGCCTACGCGGCCGCCAAGAAGCTCGACATGCTGGCGTGCGTGGGTGGTGAGCTGGCCCAGCTTATGGCCGATGCCGCGCGCATGATGGGCATGGACGAGGACCGCATCCAGGTGTTCTCCGATTACCAGCAGGTGCTCGACCGCATGGGCGGCGCGCTTGAAAAACATGATGTTGTACTGGTCAAGGGTTCCCGCTTTGTTGAGCTCGACCGCTTTGTGGAAGGTGTGTGCTAGCCCATGTTCGGCAATCCCTCGTATCCAACGTATCAGGCTTTTTTGGGGCTTGGCATCGCCGCTGCCATTGCGCTGCTGCTCATGCCGTTGTGGATCAAGCTGCTGAAGGTCGAGGGTATCGGCCAACAGGTCCGAGCCGACGGCCCCAAGCGTCATTTGATTAAACAGGGTACGCCGACCATGGGCGGCGTCATCATCCTTGTTGCGATTTCGCTGACCTGCCTGCTGATGGGCAAGCTCACCACCGAGCTCGTGCTCGTGCTGCTCGCCACGCTGGCGACCGGCGTGCTGGGCCTGATCGACGACCTGACCTCCGTTACGCATGGGCGCTCGCTCGGTCTGACGCCTCATGCCAAGATGATCGGCCTAACCATTATCTGTGTCACCTTTACGGTACTTGCCGTTAACTGGTGCGGCGTCGCCCCCGAGATTCGTTTTCCCGGCGGCCTGACGATTGACCTTGGCGTGCTTTCGACCACCATCTGCGGCCTTTCGTTCCCGTGGCTCTACATTGTCTTTTGCTGGCTGATGATCGCCGGTCTTTCTAATGCCGTGAACCTGACCGATGGCCTTGACGGTCTTGCTGGCGGCACCTCCATGATTGCCATGCTCGCCATGGCTGCCATGGCGTTTTTGCACGGAGACGTGAACCTGTCCATCTTCTGCACCGCGTGTGCCGGTGCCTGCTTGGGCTTTCTGTGGTTCAACTGCTATCCGGCGAGCATCTTTATGGGCGATACCGGCTCGCTTGCCCTGGGCGCCGCGTTTGCCTGCACGTCCATCATGACCAACACCGAGGTCGTCTCCCTTATCATCGGCGGCCTGTTTATCGTTGAGACCCTGTCGGTCATGATTCAGGTTGTCTACTTCCACTTTACGCACAAGCGCGTCTTCCTTATGGCGCCCATCCATCATCATTTCGAAAAGAAGGGCTGGGCCGAGACCAAGGTCGTCATCCGTTTTTGGATTATCGCTGCGGCCTTCGGTGCCGTTGGCCTTGCTCTGTTCTTCCAGTTGGGATAGTGGTCTTTCATGTCTCTTGCTGATGTCTTTAGCCTGCTCGTTTTGGGTCAGGGCAAATCCGGTCTCGATGTCGCCCGCTGGGCGCTGGCACATCCCGAGCGCGTAAGTGCCGTTACCGTGTATGGCGGTGGCACCTCTGAGCCCAATGACGCCACGCGTGCGCTCGAGGCTGCTGGTGCGTCGTTTGTCTATGGGACCGAACAGGTCGAGGGCGCCTATGACGTATGCGTGACGTGCCCGGGCATCTCGGAGTTCTCGGGCTTCTTTAAGGCTGGGCGCGAGCATGCCGCCCAGATTATGGGTGAGCCCGAGTTTGCCTATCGCCTGTCGCCCGATAACTGGATTGCCATCACGGGCACCAACGGCAAGACGACCACCACGTCGCTGACTGATTATCTGCTTAAGGCTGCCGGCGAGGCCAGCGTTGCTGTCGGCAACATCGGCGAGCCGCCGGTCAACGAGATTGACGGCCGAGCCCACAACGAGTGGTTTGTGGCTGAGCTCTCGAGCTATCAGATTGCTACGACAACCGAGCTCCACCCCCGCGTGGCGGTGCTGCTCAACATCACTCCCGACCACTTGGGCTGGCATAAGAGTCATAAGAACTATGCGCTTGCCAAGATCAAACTGTTTGACAATATGGTCGATGACGATCTGGTGGTTGTCGACGTCGAAGACGCCGGCATTCACGAGTTCGATGAGTACATCTACACGCCGGGTCGTCGCATCTGCAAGGTTGCCTTTGACGAGCCTGAGGGCGAGGATGCCGCCTTTGTGCGCGATGGCAAGATGATCGTGCGTCTGAAGGGTGTCGAGACCCCGCTCATCGCTACATCCGAGCTCAAGATCTCGGGCCATCACAATGTTATCAATGCCCTGTGCGCTGCCACGGCTGCCTTGGCAGTCGGTGCCGATGTCGACGGTGTCTGCCGCGGTCTGGCCTCGTTCCAGCCGCTCGAGCACCGCGTGGAGCCGTGTGGCGAGATTGACGGCGTGCGCTACGTCAACGATTCCAAGGCGACTAACACCGATGCGGTCGAGAAGGCACTGACGGCATTTCCCGATGACGACGTGATCTTGCTGCTCGGCGGCCACGATAAGGGCACTCCGCTCACGGACTTCGCGCGCGTCGTTATGGACAACGTGCGCTCGGTCGTCTGCTTTGGCGATGCGCGCGAGCGCTTCACCGCCGCTATGGACGAGGCTGATGTCGATGGCGATGTGGATATCGCCCAGGCGGATGACCTGCGCGACGCCGTGGACGTTGCCCGTTCGCTTTCGAGCCGTGGTGACGTGATCTTACTTTCTCCTGCCTGCTCTTCGTTCGATGAGTTCTCGGGCTATGAGGAGCGCGGCCGCGTGTTTAAGGACTACGTGGCTCAGCTTGCCGCTACAGCGAAATCACAAATGGAATAGGGGTTGCGGTGAGAGAGGAGAGCCCCCGACAAGGTATGAGGAGGCCCGACTCGGACCGTGCTTCCTCACGTCGCACCACACCGCGTTCCAGCCGCGGCGGGCAGTCGTTTAGCGAACGCTATATTGCCGGCGTTCCCGCCCGTATCATGCGCCCCCGTTTGATATTCATGGCCTGCTTGTTTACCTTGGTATGCTTTGGCCTGCTGATGGTGTACTCGGCGTCTTCGGTCGAGGCGCTGCACGAGAATGGCTCGGCGACGTTTTTTCTGGGTCGACAGGCCGCGTTTGCCGTGGTCGGTGTTCTGGCGCTGATTGCCATCGTGCGCGTTTTGCCGGACAGCTGGTTTGGGGAGGATGTGCTCAGGATCTTCCTTATCGGCATGATAGGGCTACTGCTTCTGGTGTTCTTGGTGGGCAGCGGCAGCCGCGGCGCCACGCGCTGGCTCAACATCGCCGGTATTCAGTTCCAGCCTTCCGAGTTTTTAAAGCCATTTGCCATTGCGTATTCGGCCATCATGCTTGATCGCTTCTTTTCGCCCGGTGGCAACATCAACGAATTCCTTCGCAAGATGGGCATCTACCTGGGCATTTCGCTCTTTCTGATCTTTATCCAGCCCGATTTCGGTACTGTCCTGATCATCCTGTTGACCCTCATGTGCATGGCGTTGTTTGCGGGTCTCGACCCCAGATTTATCATCGGCGTGCTAATCTTCGGCATTCTCGTGATCGTGATTGCGCTTGTCGCAGAGCCGTACCGTATGGTGCGTATTCAGGTTGCCTTGAACCCTTGGGCCGACGAGTATGGTGACGGCTATCAGGCCACGCTTGCCATCATGGCCTTTGCCTCGGGCGGTCTGTTCGGCCGTGGCATCGGCAACTCAACCATGAAGTACTCGTATCTGCCCGAGGCACACAACGACTACATCTTGGCCATCATTGGCGAGGAAGTCGGTTTTGTCGGAACCGTGCTGTTCTTCTTGGTGTTTGCGATGCTGATCTACTCGGCGTTTCGCATTGCCGAGCAGGCGACCGATCGTCGGGGCGCGCTCATGGCGTCTGGCTCCGCGGTCATTCTCGCAGTGCAGTTTTTGATTAACGCGCTGGGCATCCTCAACGTGTTTCCCATGACGGGCAAACCGTTGCCGTTTATTAGCTACGGCGGTTCGTCGATTATTGTGTCGCTCATGCTTGCCGGGTTGATCCTGCGCGTTTCGTACGAGAGCGCCCGCCGCGATGAGTATGACCGCCGCCGTGAGAGCTTTGCCGTTATGGATGAGAGTACCGCCGGCGTGCCCCATGTGCGCGGCGAGCGATCTTCGCGTAACGGTTTTACCGTCCTGGATGGCTCTGCGACCGACCCCGCAGCCCGCCCGCGTCAGCGAACGGCGCCGCAAGGTCGTCCTCAGCGCCCCACTCCTCGCAATGCGGGCGGCGGATATAATCGAATCGATTTGAACTCAGACCCGTCGGCGCGTCTGCGTACCGACGGCCAGGGACCGCGTGTACGAAGGGACTACCATGACCGATAAAATGACCGTTGCTATTGCAGCCGGCGGCACGGCAGGGCACATCAACCCCGCGCTCGCCTTGGCCGAAGAGCTGCGTGACCGTGGCCACCACGTTGTGTTCGTGGGCCAGTCGCGCAAGCTCGAGGGTCGTCTGGTCCCCGAGGCTGGGTTTGATTTTGTGCCCATTACGGTCACGGGCTTCGACCGCTCCCGTCCTTGGACGGCGCTGACCTCGCTGTGGCGTGTCAACAAAGCCAAGCGTGCGCTCGCCAGTCATTTCTCAAAGGTCGGCAAGCCCGATGCCGCCATTGGTTTTGGTGCCTATGTCGAGGTTCCGCTGCTGGGGTGGTGCAAGGGCGCGGGCGTTCCGTATCTGCTGCATGAGCAGAACTCTGTTCCGGGCCTGGCCAACAAGATGATGAACTCCCACGCCGCCCGCGTGTGCATCTCGGTGCCGGCAGCGCGTTCGGTCTTTGAGCGCGAAGGTGACCCTGACCACGTGCTCATGACCGGCAACCCCGTACGTCGCTCGGTGATCGAGGGCGATCGCGCTCGCGGCCGCAAGGCACTTGGCGTTCCCGAGGACGCTACGCTGCTGCTCGTCTTTGGCGGTTCACTTGGCGCCCAGCACCTCAACGAGCGCGTGGTTTCGCTCAAAAACGAGCTGCTTTCGCGCAAGAACCTCTATGTGTTGCATTCGACGGGTGCCGACGGCTTTGAGGAGACCGAGCGCGCTTTGGCGCTGACGCCCGAGGAGGCGAAGCGTTACCGCGTCCAGCCATACATCGACAACATGGGCGATATGCTGGCTGCTGCCGATTTGGTGCTCTCGCGTTCGGGCGCATCGAGCGTGGCCGAGATCGCTGCGCTCGCCGTGCCTTCGGTGCTCGTGCCGTACCCGCATGCGACAGCCGACCACCAAACCACCAATGCCCGTTATCTGGTCGACGCCGGGGCCGGCGTGCTCTGCGCCGATGCCGATATCGACGGTTCTGCCTTTGCCGATGAGCTGCTGCACCTGGTCGATGACGCGGCGGCACGCGACGCCATGCGTCAGGTGGCGCGTGGTCTGGCTCAGGATAGGGCCGCCGCTCTTCTGGCGGATGCGGTAGAGGGTTTGCGTTAGTTAGACGGGATATCGTCGGTCGCCCTCGCGCTGATGCGGTAGGTGCGGTACAGTTAACGGGTTACAGGCAGTGTTTACGCAAGGAGTACACGAGCACATGGCTGATTCCCAGACTGCAACCTCCGCGCCCGAGTTTAAGAGCGCCCACTTTATCGGTATCGGCGGCGCCGGCATGAGCGGCATCGCCCTCGTTCTGCACGAGCGCGGTTATGCCGTTACCGGCTCCGACCTTAAGACGTCACGTTATATCCGCCAGCTTACCCGCGCTGGTGTGAAGGTGCATGTGGGCCATGAGGCCGCCACGATCGACGAGGTCAAGCCCGACGTGGTTGTTGTCTCTACCGCTATTCCGGAGTCCAACCCTGAACTCGTGCGCGCTCGCGAGCTTGGTATTCCCGTGTGGCCCCGTGCCAAGATGCTCTCTGCTTTGGGCCACGGCTACACCACCGTCGCTGTTGCCGGCACGCATGGCAAGACCACCACGTCTTCGATGTGCGCCACCATGCTCGACCGCATGGGTCTGGATCCGAGTTTCTTGATCGGTGGCATCGTCGAGGGCTATGACACGAACGGCAAGAACGGCTCGGGCGACTACTTTGTCGCCGAGGCCGACGAGTCCGACAGCTCCTTCCTGTTCCTGAACCCCAACGTAGTCATTGTGACCAACGTCGAGGCCGACCACCTCGATCACTACTCGGGTATCGAGGAGATCGAGGCAACTTTCGCCAAATTCATGAGCCTGGTGGGCGAGGACGGCACCGTCATCGTCTGCGGTGAGGACCCGCATCTGGTCGAGCTCGCCAAGTCGACGGGGCGTCACGTGCTTTCCTACGGCTTTGCCGAGAACAACGACATCGTCTGCATGCACCCGGATGTCAAGGGCATCCAGAGCGACTTTATCGTTCGCTTTGAGGACGGCACTGAGCACGCTGTGGAGATCAAGAGTAATCCCGGTCGCCACAACATGCTCAACGCCACGGCGGTGCTCACCGTCGCCCATGTCCTGGGCCTTGACATCGACGCTGCCGCCAAGGCGCTTTCGAGCTTTGAGGGCGTCCGCCGTCGCTTTACCCACGTGGGCGATATCGATGGCATCACCGTGGTCGATGATTACGGCCATCACCCCACCGAGATCAAGGCGACGCTTGCTGCCGCTTCGTCGCTGGGCTACAAGCACGTCGACGTCGTGTTCCAGCCGCACCGCTATTCGCGCCTGCAGGCCCTGTGCGACGACTTTGCCGATGCATTTGCCAATGCCGATAAACTGCTGCTGATTGATGTGTTCTCGGCTGGCGAGATGCCCATTCCGGGTGTTACCTCTAAGATGCTCGCCGATACCGTGCGCGCCAAGCATCCTGGCAAGGAGGTCGTGTACTGCTCCAGCCGTCTTGAGCTCAATCAGGAGCTCGAGCAGATGGTGGGCGAGGGCGACTTGCTGCTCACAATGGGTGCCGGTGACGTTACGACCGTCGGTCCCGAGTTTATCGAGTATCTGACTGCCAAGAAAGACGCTTAAGTCTAATGGGTCTGTTTAACGCCGTCATGGCGCTCTCGGGCATGATCGACACGGATGTGATCGAGGACGAGCGCCTTGCGCGTCATACGAGCTATCGTATCGGCGGCAAGGCCGACCTCTTTGTGACGTGCCATAGCTATCATGCCCTCCGCCGCGCCGTGGCGGTGCTCGATCGCGAGCAGGTGCCGTGGGTCATCATCGGCAAGGGCTCCAATCTGCTGGTTGCCGATGGCGGTTATCGCGGTGCCGTCATTTCGCTCGGACGTGAGTTTCAGCGCACGGTTGTTGCCGATGACGGTTGTACGCTGACGGTCGGTGCGGGCGTGATGTTTGCGCGCCTGGTCAACGATGCCCTGTCGCGTAGCCTCTCGGGCCTTGAGTTTGCCGTTGGCATCCCTGGCTCGGTTGGCGGTGCGATATCTATGAATGCCGGCACACGGACCGAGTGGATTGGCTCGCTGGTTGAGGATGTCGTAACGTTTGACCCGGCATCCGGTATCAAGCATTATGCGGGGTCCGAGATCACTTGGGGCTACCGCGAATGTAGCCTTCCCCGCAATGAGATCATCCTCGAGTGCGTGCTCAAGCTTAAACCGGCGCCCAAGGCCGACATTCGCGAGTGCATGGAACGGTACCTGACGAGGCGCAAGCGTACGCAGCCCATGGGTCGCGCATCCTGCGGGTCGGTCTTTCGCAACCCGCCCGATGCGAGTGTGGGCAAGCTTATCGAGGATTGTGGATTAAAGGGTTTTTCGATTGGCGGCGCGGAAGTTTCGCCCGTTCACGCTAATTTTATCGTTAATAACGGAACTGCCTCGGCCGATGACGTTGCCGCGGTTATCAGACATGTGCACGGAAAGGTGAGGGAGGCGTATGGCATCGAGCTCAGACCGGAAGTTAAATTCCTCGGCTTCTAGAGCATCGAAACCCACCTTCCGCCGCGCCGGAGGGCGTTCCGGCGCGCCTGCCAAACCTCAACGCAATACCGTCGCGCACTCTAAGTCTGTCGGGCATGCTCGACAGACCAGTCGTTCGGTTGTCGGCTCGCAGCTCGGTAATCGTCCGGCCGCAAAAAAGTCCTCGCGTCCCTCGGTGACGTCAAAGCCTGTTATGGGCGCCAAGCCTGCCCGTCCTATGGCAACTCCTAAGCCCTCGACGGGAGCTAAAGCGGCGCGTCCGGGTCGCACACTGGGCGCATCGAAACCGCGCTCGCTGACATCGGTGCCGGCTACCGCCAAGAAGCCTTCGGGTAAAAAAGGCGTCAACCCGTTGTCTTCACTTAGGGCGATGGCAAATAAAACATCAGACGCCGCTTCTGTCGTTACAGGCAAAGGCAAAATCGTGGGCGGCGTTTTGGCCGTCTTGGCCGTGCTCGTCGTCGTTGCCATCGTGGTGATTAACTCTGGATTGTTTACCGCCACTGATATTCAGATTCAAGGCAGCGAGCATGTGACGAAGCACGATGCTATCCAGCTGATCGATTTGCCCGAGGGAACGTCGCTTTTTAACGTCGATCCCGACCAGATTACCGAGGACCTCAAGCAGAACCCGTGGGTCTCGGGCGTGGATGTCCAGCGTCAGTTCCCGCATACGCTCATCATTACGCCTATGGAGCGCAAGGTCATCGCAATTGCCTATATCAGCTCCGATGACCTTGCCTGGGCCATCGGGGATGATGACACCTGGATCGCCCCGCTGTCGACGTCGGTCGAAGTGGATGACCAGGGCAACGTCATCACGACGGGGCAGGGCTCAAATACCCTGACCGGCATTGATGCCGCGCTGGCGCTCGCTAAGCACTATGGCGCGGTGTTGTTGACTGATGTCTCGGCGGATGTCGCTCCGGTTTCCGGTCAGGCGGTGAGCTCCAAGGCCGTTAAGGCTGGCTTGGATTATGTGCGTGGTTTTTCGAGCGAGTTCTTGGGACAAGTCAAGGATATTTCCACGCCTTCGGTCGAAGCCATCTCGGCAAACCTCAATAACGGCATTGAGGTGTCGCTGGGTGATTCGAACGATATCGTCAAGAAGGAGCGCGTAGTCACCAAGCTGCTTTCGCAGGTAGAGGGCGTAACGTATATCAATGTGCGCTCTCCGGGTAACTATACATTTAGGAACGCTCCGACCTCGTAGCGCTGGTTGATGCTTTGTTGAGGGGTCATACCACGCCGTTTATCTGGTTTGTTTGGTTTTCACGGTCAATTATTTGACTGATACGTTCATAATGTGCAACCATAATACGGTTTACCTTTGCATTTACTTTCAACCTGAAGGTTAATGTGCGCGGGGTCGACCCATGCTATGGCTATAACCTTTGTTCGGAGGACCGACATGCACGAGACAGAGATCAACAACTACCTTGCCGTCATTAAGGTGGTCGGCGTCGGCGGCGGCGGTACCAACGCGGTCAATCGAATGATCGAAGAGGGCATCCGCGGCGTCGAGTTTGTTGCCATCAACACCGATGCTCAGGCACTCGCGATCTCTGATGCCGATATCAAGGTGCACATCGGCACCGACCTTACCCGCGGCCTGGGCGCCGGCGCCAACCCCGAGGTTGGCCGCAAGGCTGCCGATGAGTCCCGCGACGACATTGCCGAGGCGCTCGCTGGCGCTGACATGGTGTTCATCACCTGCGGCGAGGGCGGTGGCACCGGTACCGGCGCTGCTCCCATCGTTGCCGATATCGCGATGAACGAGGTCGGTGCGCTGACCGTCGCCGTCGTGACCAAGCCCTTCACCTTCGAGGGCCGCAAGCGCAAGAAGAGCGCCGAGGAGGGCATTAAGACCCTCTCCGATTGCGTCGACACCATGATCGTCATCCCTAACGATAAGCTGCTCGACATCGCCGAGAAGAAGACCACCATGCTCGAGGCCTTCGCGATTGCCGATGGCGTCCTTTCCCAGGGCACCCAGGGCATCACCGACCTCATCACCGTCCCCGGTATCATCAACTTGGACTTCGCCGATGTTAAGACCATCATGAAGCAGGCCGGTACCGCCATGATGGGTATCGGTACCTCTTCTGGGGATACCCGTGCCGTCGACGCTGCCCAGCAGGCCATCTCCAGCCCGCTGCTCGAGAGCTCCATCGATGGTGCCACACGCGTGCTGCTCTCCATCGCCGGTTCCAAGGACCTGGGCATCCAGGAGATCAGCGACGCCGCCGACGTTGTCGCCAACGCCGTCGACCCCGAGGCCAACATCATCTTCGGTACCGTTGTCGACGAGTCCCTGGGCGATCAGGTGCGTATCACCGTCATCGCTACGGGCTTCTCCGACTCCAACGTCAACCGTCAGGACGAGCTCTTTGCTGCTCAGCAGTCTCAGAGCAAGGCCGCTGCCTCCGCTGAGCCGCAGCGCACCGCTCCGGCCACCAGCCCGGCTCAGGCCGCTCCGACCCGCAACGTCGGTGGCACCGAGCTTCCTAACTTCGGCAACGATCAGTTCGAGCTTCCCGACTTCCTGAAGCGCGGTAGCTTCTAAGTCGTTCTTTGCATTGTTGTGCACAGGGGCGTGTCCGTATGGACGCGCCCTTTTTATTTCGACTTTGTAAACTAGAACCTCCAATCTCTTTACGTTCCCTTTACGATTGCCTCCAGCGCAGCAGGTATCCTTTTAGAGAAGTATGACAGCCGTATAAACGCTGGCTGTAGCGGCGATGCCGCGGTACTTGTGTTATTAGGAGGCTTTAGTATGGCAGCACGTGCGGACAAAGTTTCGCGTGTCGACCATGATGGAGTTACGTTGGTGGAAGGCGCGACATCCGATGTTCGCTTTGCCTTCACCGAGCGCGCCGGTGGTGTTTCCGAAGATGCGTACTCCTCACTCAACTTGGGCTCGCATGTTGGCGATGATCCCTTTGCTGTTCAAGAAAATCGTCGTCGCGCGCTCGAGGCTATGGGTGCCGCCGAGTGCGAGCAAAACCTGCTCGTTCCCAATCAGGTCCATGGTGATCATATCGTTGCGGTGACCTCGAACGGCGCCGATGACCTTGAGGACGTTCGCGAGCAGATTGCCGAGGGCTGTGATGCCATCGTCTGCACGGCGCATAACGTGCCCGTGCTGCTCTGCTTTGCCGACTGCGTTCCCGTGGTGCTGGTGGCCCCTGGCGGATTTGCCGTGGTGCACTCCGGTTGGAAGGGCACGATTGCACGTATTTCTGCCAAGGCGTGCCAGGCGCTTTGCGATGCTGCCGGCTGCGATGCGAGCAACGTTTCCGCCTATATCGGCCCCCATATCTTGGGTGACGAATATGAGGTATCCCAGGAACTCATGGATCGCTTTGCCGCCGAGTTCTCTTGCATCGATGCGAGTGCCTCTCGCATGCTCGATCTTTCCGCTGCCATTCGCGAGGCGCTGGTAGATGTCGGTGTCGACGCGGATAATATCGTGGATACCCAGCTTTCGACTGTGCGTCAGAACGACCGCTTTTATTCCTACCGTAACGAGGACGGCACCTGTGGGCGCCATGCTGCGATCGGCGTGATGCTATGAGAAAGATCGTATCGGTCCTGAGCGCCGCTGTGCTTACACTTACGCTGTGCGCCTGTTCTTCGGGATCTTCTACCTCTTCCATTACTGTCGCTGGCTCTACGACCTGCCTTCCTATCGCCGAGATTGCGGCCGAGGGCTTTAAGGAGGAGACCGGCATCGACGTGCTCGTTTCCGGTTTGGGTTCTTCCGCTGGCATCGAGGCCGTCAGCGCCGGCACGGCCGATATCGCCAGCTCCTCCCGTGGACTCAATGCCGACGAACAGGATCTGGGCCTGACTCCCATCGTCATTGCCCACGACGGTATCGCGGTCATCGTGAACGACGATAACCCGGTCGATAACCTCTCGACCGAGCAGCTCCGCGATATTTACGCCGGCAAGATCACCAACTGGAAAGAAGTCGGTGGCGAGGACCTGAGGATTCAGGTTATCAACCGAGATGAGGCGTCCGGCACGCGTGAGGCCTTTCGCACCATCGTGATGGACGGCACCCCGTTCGATCGCCGCTCGGCCGTTCTTTCGGGCACGGGCCAGGTGCGCGACGTGGTATCTCGTTCGCGCGGTGCCATTGGCTACATTTCGCTGGGCTTCGTCGATAGCCTCAACGCCAAGACCTCGGTCAAGGCCGTCTCGGTCAATCATGTTGAGGCGTCCGAGAAGACGGTCGCGAGCGGCGGCTATCCCATCTCGCGCGACCTTTACTTCTTTGTGAAGGGTGCGCCTTCGCAGCAGGCGCAGGATTACATCGACTACGTGACGTCCGAAAAGATGGACAAGCAGATTCGCGAGGCGGGCTTTATCCCCGTCACCAACGACGAGAAGGGGAGTGAGTAGCATGGAAGCACAGGAAAACTCCCAGACTGAGCAGAATGTTCAGACGCCCAAGAAGCGCGAGCTGGCGCTCGTATCGCGCAGTACCTATATCAAGGAGAAGGCGCTGCAGTGGATCTTCTTTGCCTGCGCGTTCTTGGCGGTCGTTACCGTCATCCTGATTTTTGTCTTTACCACGTACTCGGCGCTGCCCGTCTTTACCGACATCGGTCTGGCGGACTTCTTTAGCTTTACGTGGGCGCCCTCTGAGGGCCACTACGGCATCATGTCGCTGCTTGCCGGCTCAGGTCTGGTGACCGTCGGTGCGCTCGCCATGGGCGTGCCGCTAGGTGTGGGTACGGCCGTATACCTGGTCGAGATCGCCGGCAAGCGCGTGCGCAAGCTCATCAGCCCTGCCGTCGACCTGCTGGCCGGCATCCCTTCTATCATCTACGGCTTTTTCGGCATGATCATCATCCGCCCGTTTATCGCACAACTGACCGGTGGTCTTGGTTTTGGTGCGCTGACAGCGTGGTTCGTGCTCGCCATCATGATCGTCCCTACCATCACGACGCTTACCATCGATGCCCTCAATTCCATTCCCATGGGCATTCGCGAGGCATCGTATGCCATGGGTGCTACTAAGTGGCAGACCATCTATAAGGTCGTGCTACCTGCCGCCAAACTGGGTATCGTTGATGCCATCGTGCTGGGTATGGGCCGTGCCATCGGTGAGACCATGGCCGTGCTCATGGTCGTGGGTAACGCTTCGGTTATTCCCGACAGCATTGCGAGCCCCATCTCGACGCTTACGAGCCAGATCGCGCTCGACATGAGCTATTCCTCGGGCCTGCACCGCTCGGCTCTGTTCGGCATGGGCGTGGTCCTGTTTATCATCTCCGCCATGCTGGTGGGCATCGTCCGTCTGATTTCCAAGAAGAAGAGGGGGTAGGCTATGTCCGATTCCGTTGACACGACGGTCGATACGACCTCGTCGCGCGAGCGCATCAAGCGTGCCCTTTCCCACGGTAAGAAGGGCCGTATCAACAAGGACCTGTCAAACAAGATCATGCTCGGCGTGTTCCGCGCCGCGGCCTACATCACCACGCTTGTGCTGGTCGCTATCATCGCCTACGTGGTTGTTAATGGCTTACCGCATATTTCGCTCGACTTTATCTTCGGTTGGCCCCAGGGTGTCAACGCCGAGGGCGGCATTTGGCCTACGATTGTCTCGACCATCTACGTGACGGCGCTCGCCATGCTCATCTGTACGCCGGTCGCCGTGCTAGCGGCCGTCTATCTGGCCGAGTACGCCAAACAGGGCAAGGTCGTCGAGCTCATCCGTTATGCTGCCGATGCTTTGGCCTCGGTGCCCTCCATCGTTATGGGTCTCTTTGGCTACGCCTTGTTTGTCGAGGCCATGGGCCTGGGCCTTTCGATGGTCTCGGCTGCCCTGGCGCTGGCGCTTCTGATGCTGCCTATCGTCATGCGCACCACCGAGGAGGCTATTCGCGCCGTGCCGCGCTATATCCGTTGGGGCGCATATGGCTTGGGCGCCACTAAGTGGCAGGTCGTTTCCAAGATCGTGCTTCCTTCCGCCTTTGGCCGCATCGCCACCGGCATCGTCCTTGCCATCGGCCGTGCCATCGGCGAGACCGCGGTTGTACTTTACACCATGGGCCAGGCCATCAATCTACCTATTTCGCCGCTCGATTCCGGCCGCCCCATGACGGTCCATCTGTACTTGCTTGCCAACGACGGCATCAACATGAACGCAGCCTACGGCACCGCGCTCTTGCTGATGGTGATCATTTTGGCCTTCAACCTGTTTGCGCGCTTCCTGTCGCGCAAGCGTCGCTAGTTAAGGAGTCCCATGTCCGTTTATCAGTCCGCTCCCACGTTGGAGCAAGCGGCCATTACGGCCAAGGATTTCAACTTCTGGTACGGTGACTTTCATGCGCTGACGGGGCTTGACCTCAACATCGCCAAAAACGCCATCACCTCCTTCATTGGCCCTTCGGGCTGCGGCAAATCGACGTTTCTGCGCTGCATCAACCGCATGAATGACCTGATCGAGGGTACGCGCGTCGAGGGCACCATGACGCTCGACGGCAATGATATCTATGCCGAGGGCGTCGACCCGGTCGACCTCCGTCGTCGCGTGGGCATGATCTTTCAGCAGCCCAACCCGTTTCCCAAATCCATCTACGAGAATGTCGCCTTTGGCCCTCGTCTGCAGGGCGTGACTAGCAAAAGCGACCTCGATGACATCGTGGAAGAATCGCTCAAGCGCGCCAACCTCTGGAAAGAGGTATCCAATCAGCTCAACAAGGATGGTTTGGCGCTCTCGGGCGGTCAGCAGCAGCGTCTGTGCATCGCGCGCGTGCTTGCGGTGCAACCCGATGTCCTCCTGATGGACGAGCCCTGCTCCGCCATCGACCCCACGTCTGTCTCTAAGGTCGAGGATCTGATGGCCGAGCTGGCGCCCGAGATGACGATCATCATCGTCACGCATTCAATGCAGCAGGCAGCTCGTATTAGCGACTACACCGCATTTTTCTTGCAGGAAGTTGCCGGCGAGCCCGCCACGCTCATCGAGTATGGTCAAACCGACGCGATCTTCACCAGTCCGGTGGACTCGCGGACGGAAGACTATATCACCGGCCGCTTTGGCTGATCGGTGCGACTAGTCCCAAGCCGATCGGATCTGGTCCGGTGCGTATTCACTGTGCGGGCGGCATGACCGCACCCAACTGATTGGAGTGAACCATGCGTAAACTGTTTTCCCGTCAGCTCATCGAGGCCCGCCACGAGATGCTGAGCATCTACGAGGCCGTCGATCTGGCCCTCCACGATGCCGTTAAGGCCTATGTGACCGACGACCGCAAGCTCGCCACCAAGACCAAGAAGCGCACGCTTTCGATTGACGCGCGCTGCGCTAACTTGGAGGCCGTGTGCTACAACCTGATCGCCACGCAGTCACCGGTCGCCTCCGACTTCCGCCTGCTTCAGACGATCATCTACGTCGACTTTAACCTGCAGCGCATGACCGATAAGGTCCGTCAGATCTGCCGCGCCACGCGTCATATGATCAAGGCCGACATCTCGCTGCCCAAGGAGCTTGTCGGCACGGTTGAGGCCGAGGCTGAGGCTGTCTACCAGGTGCTGGGCTCTTCGCTTTCCGCGCTCGTCACCAATGATATGTCCATCATCTGCAACTTGGCCGTCGAGGACGAGCCAGTGCACGCCGCCTACGAGAAGTTCTTCCGCACCTTTAACCGTATGGATACGGGCGACTTTATGGACGACGACAGCAACTATGACGACCTGCGCCGCGCCATCATGGTTTCGCGCTACCTCGATCGCATCGCCTCGATTTCCATCGATGCCGCCTGCCGTCTGACCTTCCTGTTGACTGGTCAGCGCATGAATGCCGGCGATATCGCCCGCACTGATGAGGATGAGCTCGAGAGCATGCGCGTGCCTTCGGGCGAGGGTGTTATCATGAGGCCCGCCGTCGACGCTCGCTACGTTGCCAAGGTGCCCGCTAACGAGGTCAGCGAGGGTCTTCGCTACCTGCTCGATCATCTTGAGGATGAGGACGATGGCGAGGACGACGAGGAGTAAGCAACCCCGTTCGTCGAAAGATTGTAAATACCTAAGTGAGCGCGGCCTTGCACATGCGGGGCCGCGCTCTTGCGTTAGCATGGGACTACTTGTTTGGCTGTCAGCGGAGGCGATTAGCAATGGATAACTATTTGGACTTGATGCGCGCTCGCCGCGAGCAGATTCTGGAACGTTTTTATGCGGCGCTCGATCGCGCAGGCCGTCCCCACGACGCCGCGCGCCTCATTGCCGTGTCCAAGACCGTTGGTGTCGATGAGACCGTTGCCGCCATCCAGGCGGGGTATCGCCATTTTGCCGAGAATCGCCCGCAGGAGCTGGTTCGCAAGCTCACGGGTCTGGCGGAGCATCCGGAGCTGCCCGAGGTGCGCTTCGATATGATCGGCAACCTGCAGACCAATAAGATCAATGCGGTGCTGGGCTCAGCCGAGCTGATTCACTCGGTGGGTTCGCTGCATCTGGCGCAGGCGATCTCGAGCCGTGCTGTCCGCAAGATTGAGGCAGGCGAGCTCGCCGGCCCCCAGCGTGTGCTCATTGAGGTCAATGTGAGTGGTGAGGAGTCGAAGGGAGGCTTTTCGCCCGATGAGATTCGCGCCGCCGCGGGTGAGCTTACGGAACTTGAGGGAATTTGCGTACAGGGGCTTATGACTATGGCGCCCCGGGGGAATAAGGATGTGGCACGCCGCACCTTTGCGGGGCTTCGTGAGCTGAGGGATGAGCTGGAGGCGGCGCATCCCGATTTGAACCTGCCTGAGCTTTCCTGCGGTATGAGCGAGGACTTTGAGCCTGCCCTTGAGGAGGGCTCTACGCTCGTTCGCCTGGGCAGGGTAGTATTTAGCCCGGAGTTTGCAGTAAAATAAGGCTCTGAAGTGCGCACTGATTATCGGGGCGCCTGCACTAAACCGCGAGAGGACACAACCATGGGCTTCCTTGACGAGATTAAAAATAAGATGCACCTGGGCGGCCAGCAGGGTTACGACCAGGGTTATGGCCAGGACGACGACTACGGCTACGATGACGGCTATGACGATGGCTATCAGGGCAACGGCTACAGCGGTGCTTCGGGCGAGGGCTTCTACACCCAAGACGAGCCGAGCAACGGCCTGCTTGGTCAGACGCGCCGTGGTGAAGCTGAGTCGGTTGCCGTGTATACACGCTCCGGACAGCTGGTCGGCGATGACTCTCGCCATGCCACGACGTATAACCCGCCTTCGCGCTCGCAGGACAGTGTTGCGAGCGGTTATCGTCCTGGTGCCTATGACACGCCGTCGAGCTACGCCGAGAACACCCGCGCCCGTGCCGCCGCTGCGCCCGCGCCTGCACCGAGCGATGCCTCGGCCTATGCGAGCAATATCATCAACGCCACACCGCAGCTGCCGGCCTATGTCCTGCGCCCCGAGAGCTATGACGACGTGGAGACCGTGGTGCGCCGCGTTCGCACCAAGCAGCCTGTCGCACTGATTTTTGTGGGCGTACGCACCGAAGTTGCCAAGCGCGTCTTGGACTTCTCTTACGGCTTTGCCTGCGGTCTGGGTGCCACGGTCAAGGAGGTGGGCGACCGCGTGTTCATGGTGCTGCCCGCCGGTTGCGAGGTCAAAGATTCCGATCTCAAGAAGCTTCGTGCCGACGGCTACCTTAAGTAAAGACAAGACGAGGAGATTCCCATCAACATCTACACTGTCGTCCAGCTGGTCAACACGCTGTTCAACTTCTATTCCACGCTCATTGTCGTCTACTGCTTTATGACGTGGATTCCCATGAAGCAGGGTGGTTTGCTTCAGGATATTGCCGCGGTGCTTGATAGCGTGTGCGGTCCGTGGCTCAACCTGTTCCGTCGTTTCATCCCGCCGATGGGCGGTATCGATTTTTCGCCGGTCGTTGCGATTATTGCGTTGCAGTTGGTGCAGAGGCTGGTTCTGCAGCTTCTTATAGGTATACTCGTGTAGAACTGACTTAGTAACTTACGTCGGGCGTGTAGCGCCGAGGCGATGAAAAAGGAGACTTGTTATGGCTATTACCCCTGCAGACATCCAGGCTCAGACTTTCTCTGAGGCCAAGCGTGGCTACGATCCTGCTGAGGTCGACGTCTTCTTGGAGACGCTGTCCTCCGAGGTCGACGCTATGCTCGCTAAGATCGTCGACCTTAAGGGTCGTCTGACTGCTACCGAGCAGCAGCTTGCCGATGCGCAGGCTCAGCTTGCCCAGGCTCAGGATGCCACCGCCCAGGCCGTTCCTGCCGCCCCCGTGGCTGCTCCCGCCCCTGACTTCTCCGCTCAGGAGCGCCAGATTTCCGCTGCCCTGATCGCTGCCCAGCAGACCGCTGAGACCATCGTTAACGATGCCAACGAGAACGCTGAGCGTATCCGCAACGAGGCTGACGCCAAGGCTCGCGAGGTTATCCGCCAGGCTCTGACTGAGAAGCAGGCCGAGCTCGAGGAGATCGATCGTCTCAAGGCTTCCCGTGAGGAGTTCAAGGCCGAGTATCTTAAGCTCATCCAGCACTTCATGGACGATGCCCAGAACTCCTTCCCGGCCGACCTCATGGCCTCCACGCCGGTCGGTTCTGCCGCTTCTCCTGCAGTGACTGTTCCCGCCGAGCCGCTGCCCGTCGCTGACCCGGTTGTCCCCGTGGCCGATCCCTTTGCCCCGATCGACAACTTTGCTGCCGACGACCTGGACTAACATTCGGCCTACAATTTAGTGCCTAGAATGGACCCGCAGCTTGCGGGTCCTTTTTTATGACTGTGCCGGGGTGCGTAACATAAAAACCAAGCCCTGCACATAGTGGCGCAGAACTCGGCGAACGGATGAACGGTCAAGGGTAGGCTTTAAGGCATGTCCCAAAAATCTACTTGAGGAGGAAGTCGGGGAGGGGAATGGTGCGGGCCTCGCGATGCTCGGGATCGGCGATGTGGTCGGCAGGATAGCCACAGACGAGCATGTGATAGGGATAGACGCCCTTGGACAGATTGAACTGCTCTTGTGCCACCTCAGGCTTAAAATGGCATACCCAGCACGTTCCCAGGCCCTGCTCGGTGGCCTCCATCATCATCTGATCACACACGATGGACGTATCGATTTCACTGGAATTCATCTGGTCATACGGGCGCACCCAAGCATCATCGGTAACGCTGCAAATAAGGAAAACAAGCGGAGCCCCAAAGATAGACCCATCACGAGCAAACCGAGGCTGACAAGCAGCAGCCTTCTCCAGAAGCTCAGGCGTATCCAACACCATCACACGGGTTGGATGGTTATTACAAGCAGAAGGAGCAATACGCCCAGCCTCAACAATGGCATCCACCACAGCCTGCTCCACAGCCCGATCTTCAAACTCACGACAAGAATACCGACCCCGAGCCAGATCCAAATAAGACATACAAGCCCTCCTACAATTAAAAATCAAACAAACCCAAAGTAACCCAAAGAGTACCCAAGGCAGCAATCAGCCAAACGCTCGTCAAGGGCCAAAGTATCCGAACGGGTACCAAAGGTCCCTTCAGCCAAACCCCCATTGCGCTAAAACTATCAGCCAAAGTTCCAATGGTGGTACGTAA
Organism: uncultured Collinsella sp.; assembly: GCA_958445985.1. Lineage (GTDB taxonomy): Bacteria > Actinomycetota > Coriobacteriia > Coriobacteriales > Coriobacteriaceae > Collinsella. The sequence continues at coordinate 139,919 of CAUCUN010000004.1, forward strand.
GGCGAAGGGCCGGCCGCGGTTTACTTTCGAACGACTCTGCAAAGCAGCCGGAGTGAGAGAGCAAACCGTGGCCGGCCCTTCGCCGCCAGGACACGTATCCCCAATTAACTGTTCTTCATGACAATCGAATCCACGACATCGGCCACATTCTCGCAGCAGTCGGCGCAGTACTCCAGGAAGGCGTACACGTCACGCCAAGCGATGACCTCGAGCGGGTCCTTGCCGTTAACGTGCAGGTTGCGCATGGCGTTGATGTAGAGCTCGTCGGCCTCGGACTCGATGGTGTTGATCTGGATGACAAGCTCGCGCAGGGTCTTGGACTTGCGGTAGTTGGGAAGCTCGACCATCAGGTCCTTCATGGCGCGGCAGGCATCGGTTACTTTGTGGGCGATGACGATGGCGTCGGGATGGATGCTCTGAATGTTGGTGAAGTAGACGCGCTGCACGACGCCCTCGATGCGGTCGAGCACGGTGTCGAGTGAGCAGCTCATCAGATCCAGATCCTCGCGCTCGAGTGGGGTGATAAAGGCGGTGAGCAGGGCGTCTTCGAGCTCATGGTGCTTCTTGTCTGCCGCATGCTCAATCGCATGCATCTTATCGAGCATGTCGTGGATCTGCGCGGGGTCAAAGTTCTCAAAAATCTTGGTGAGCAGCTCTGCGGCCTGGACGGCGAGGTCGGCGCAGGCGACGTAGTTGTCAAAGTAGAACGAATCGGGTTTCTTTGCCATGAGTGGTCCTTTCAAGGTGAAGATGGGCGGGCGAGGTAATGCAGTCCGGATGGACATTCGGTTTGACTAGAGGAACATCATGAACAGCTTGGCCATGACAAAGCTGATGAGTCCGCAGGCGGGGAAGGTGAAGAACCAGGTGAACATCATGTCCTTGACGACACCGAAGTTGATGGCCGAAAGGCGCTTGACGGCACCGACGCCCATGATGGCGCAGGTCTTGATGTGGGTGGAGGACACGGGGATGCCGGTAAGGGTGGCAAGCAGCAGGTTTGCGGCGCCCGCCAGGTCGGCGGAGAAGCCCTGGTACTTTTCGAGCTTGACCATGCTCTGGCCGACGGACTTGATGATGCGCTCGCCGCCCACGCTGGTGCCGATGCCCATGGTTGCCGAGCACAGCAGCATAATCCAGATGGGGATGCCGGCATCGCCGACGCTCGTCTGGCCGCTGGCGAAGGCCACGCCTAAAAAGAGCACGCCGATGAACTTCTGTCCATCCTGCGCGCCGTGCATAAAGCTCATGGCCGCGGCACTCGCGATCTGAGCGTATTTAAAGAAGACGTTGGCACGTCGCCTGTTGGCGGCGGCAAACAGAATCGAGACGAGTTTGCACAGGATCCAGCCCATGACAAAGCCCAGACCGATGGAGAGCGCCAGGCCGTAGATGACCTTCATCCATTCGTGGACGTTGACGCTGCTCGCGCCGCCGAGGGCGATAGCGGCACCGGTCAGGCCGGCGATAAGGCTGTGGCTTTGCGAGGTGGGGATACCAAAACGCGACGCCGTGGCGCCGTAGACGACGATGGAGAACAGCGCCGCGCAGAGGCACGCGAGCGCCATGGTGCTGTTTCCGCCAAAGTCGACGATATGTGAGATGGTGTTGGCGACGCTCGCGTTAAAGTGCGTCATGATGAGCACGCCGAGGAAGTTAAATGCGGCGCTCATGAGAATGGCGGCGCGGGCGGGCATGCAACGCGTAGTGACGCAGGTCGCGATGGCGTTGGGCGCGTCGGTCCATCCATTGACGAAGATGGCGCCCAACGCGAGGATCACGGTGACGGCAAGGACTGGGTTCGACACAATTTGGCCGAGGAAGGTTGAGAACGTTACGTCCATATATGGGCTTTCTCGAAGTTTGCAGACACGTTACAAAAACATGATAAATCGTATCACCTCCTGCGGGTCTCTTTACCGAGTTCTGATGGGAGAAGTGAACTTTTTGGCACTAAAATTGAATATTAGCCCTGTTGACCGCGGGTGTTCTTTTTGCTAATACGCCATGCGGACACGTGCGATTGCTACGACACTCCAAAACCACAGTCTGTTCGCTTTACAACATGCAAACATGCGTTCGATAATAGGAGGCATGGAATATCGACAGACAGACGGCAAAACTCGGCGCGTACACAAGCAGTATGTGGACGTCGTGGCTCGCATCCTCGCGGGCGGACAAGTCGTGCCGGTCACCGTCTGCTGGGTCGACGGACGTTGTTTTACAATCGATGAAATTATCTCGACCACCGGGTTTGGCCTGACGGTCCACGGCATCCGTACGGCGACCTATAAGGTGCGTTTTGGCGGGCACGCGACCGAGTTGTATCTGGAGGACCAGACGCGTGAGCGGGCGGACGGCTCGCAGGCACACGTGATGCGTTGGTGGGTGTGGGCATTCGACCGTACGCTCGAGGGCGAGCGCCGTGGGTAAGGACGTGCGGCATTCGGGTACAATGACAGGAATCTTGTCAGCTACTGCGCCGTCTTTCACGGCGCTTTGTGAAAGGACGAAGCATGAACGATATCCAGGGCTATCAGAACGGCCCCGTCGAGAGCGGCGCAAGTCGCGCCAAGGAGATGTCGCCACGCGCGTACAATCTCACCATGTCTGCCCTGATCTTCTTGGGCTTTTGCGCCATGGGCGCCGGCGCCTACTTTACGAGCACCATGTCGTTTGCGCGCATGATGATGAGCGGCGCCGCCTTGCCGCTGGTCTTTGGCTCGTTTATTTTGACCATCGTCGGCATGGTCATGATGTCGGCCGCCGCCAGCAAGCAGTCCGTGGGCCTGTCCCTTGTGGGCTACGTAATCTTTGCGAGTACCTTTGGCCTGACCGCGTCGTTTGGCCTTGCCAACTACGACCTGCCCACCATCAACACTGCCTTTATCGCCACGGCCGCCATCACCTTTGTCTTTGGCGCCTTGGGCGTGACGTTCCCCAAGTTTTTCCAGCGCGTATATGGCATCGGTTTTGGCATTCTGCTCGCCACTATTCTGGTTGAGATCGTGCTGATGTTCATGGGCGTCTCGCAGACCATCACCGATCTGATCGTGATCGTGGTGTTCGCCGGCTTTATTGGCTACGACACCTATGTTGCCACGACGGTGCCGCCTACGCTGCCCAACGCCGTGCTCATGGCGTCCAATCTGTTTGTGGACATTATCAACGTGTTCCTGCGCATCCTGAACATCCTTGGCCGTCGCGACTAGTGGCGAATTGCGGCGGTGCTTGCCGTGCGTGTAAATCGATGCGAAAGGCGGTCCTTCGGGGCCGTCTTTTTTGTACGCGGCGGGGTATCATGGATGGGAAAAGCCGATAGCGGCAGCGACAGGAAAGGTGACCACTTATGGCAGACGTCGACAACAGGAACCGTAACCGCAGGTCCAACCGAGCGGGTCAGCCCAATCCCAAGCGCGAGGCCCGTGCCAAGGCCGCCGAGCGTCACGTGGCAACTGTGTCCGAAGCGTGCGCCAAGGATATCGAGCGTTCGCTTGCCGGCGTGTACGAGTTCGATGGTATGCCTGCCGGTTTTGTCGCGGCGATGAAGGCCAAGGCCCAAGCGGCCGACGCTGTCGAGGAACAGGTTGCCGAGGAGTCTGAGGCCGCCGAGGCCGAGACCGCTGAGGTTGCGTCCGCCGAGACCGAGGTTACGGCCGAGCCTGCACCCGCAGAGGAGGCCACGGAGACCGAGTCCGCGCCTGCCGCCGAGGAGCCCGCTCCGGTCCTGCCCGAGGTCACCGTGCTCGACGCCTCTGCCACGCAGGCCATTCTGGATAACGGCCGAGGCTACGCGCAATTCTGCGACATGGCCGTGCTCGCCTTTGCCTCGTTCACCAACCCGGGCGGCGGCTACATCCAGGGCTATCTGGGTCAGGAGGCCACGCTCTGTGCCGATTCGTACCTGTACAACGTGCTCGATAAGCAGCGTAAGTGGTACGGCGAGAATCGTCGCCGCAACATCAACTGCGAGCTTTACCGCAACCGTGCGCTGGTGGTGCCCGCCGTACGCTTCGATCGCAACCACGTGCATGCGTATGCCGACGTGATCGTGGCCGCCGCGCCCAACGCCAAGCGCGCTCGCCAGGAGTATCGCGTGGGTGACGATGCCCTGCTGGACGCCCTGCGCGATCGCATCCGCTTTGTGCTTGCCATCTGCGACGAGCTGGGTCGCGAGAAGCTCGTGCTGGGCGCTTGGGGCTGCGACAACAACGGCTTTGACGCCGAGGCCGTGGCCGAGCTCTTCCGCAAGGAGCTCGCATCGGGCGACTTTAAGGTCAAGCAGGTCTTTTTTGCCGTGCCCTCTACGCGCTGGGACGAAGATTTTGCCAAGTTCGAGCACGTGCTGGCAAACTTCCCCGAGCGCAACGAGGAGTCCTATGCCCAGGTTGCCGCTCGCGCTGCGGCTGCCCGCGCCGCCGAGCAGGCCCAGGCTGCCGCCGAGGACGATGAAGACGATGACGATTGGCGCAAGTACCTGTAATCGGTATGTGCTGACAGATAGGTCGATCCGGCGGGATAGACTGCTCCCGCCGACTTTTTCTTTTTACTAGAGGAAGGGCTTACGATGAAAAACGTTCTGTGCTTTGGCGACAGCAATACCTACGGCTATGATCCGGCGGGCATGCGCGACGGCACCGCGGTACGCTATGCGCACGATGTGCGCTGGTGCGGCGTGGCCCAGCGAGACCTGGGCGAGGGCTGGCACGTGATTGAGGAAGGCCTCAACGGCCGCACGACGGTACGCGACGACATGTGCCATCTGGACACTAATCTCAACGGCATCCGCGCGTTGCCGATGCTGCTCGAGGCTCATAAGCCGCTGGATGCGATCGTGATTATGCTGGGCACCAACGACTGCAAGACGGTCTTTAGCGTGGGGGCTGCCGATATCGCTGACGGTGCCATGGCGCTGATTCGCACCGTCCGCGCGTTTCCCTGGACCGAAGCCGCGCCCTGCCCGCGTATTCTGCTGATGGCGCCTATCAAGATTAAACCGCAGATTGCCGATGTGTACATGACCGACTTTGACGAGCGCTCCGTCGAGGCCTCGGAGCATTTTGCCGAATACTATGCGTATGCTGCTAAACAGTTTGGCTGCGACTTTTTGAATGCCGCTGATTTTGCCGAGCCGGGCGATATCGATTATCTGCACATGATGCCCGAAAGCCACGAGAGCCTGGGCCACGCCGTGGCAGCCAAGCTCCAAGAGATGCTTGGTGAGTAGCGCGACCCCAAGCCACCGCAAAGGGGACGGGCGCCTTTGCGGTGGCTTGGGCTGCGAATCTTAATACTGCCACAACTAACTGCGTGCCATCTACCTGCGGCTTTGCGGGGGAATATCCTAACTTATCCCAAGCGCGTCGAAGGCGGCGCGGACGACCTGCTCGGCGGTGGGGCGGATGTAGTGCCTGCCCGACACGCCGGGGAGGGCGTGGCCCATCAGCATCTCGATGAGGTCCCACGGCAGGCGAAGCTCGACCTCCGCTATCGTACGCCAGGAGTTGCGGAGGTTCGACCACGGGATGTGCTCGATGCCGCGGGCGGCGCAGAGTTTCCGCCAACGGTCGTTGCAAATGCTCCGGTTCATGGGCAGCCCGTCGCCCCGGTCGCTCAGCCACTCGCGGCCATCGGCGGCGCGCGAGGCCGCTATCTCGACGAGGCGGTCGGCGGCCTGCGGTAGGATCACGACGGTGCGGGCGGACTTGGCGGTCTTGAGGGCGCCCACCGGCTCGGTGCCGGACTGCTGCATCTGGCGGCAGATGTCGGCGGAGGCGAGTACGGTGCCGCTACGCTCCCAGCGCAATACCTCCTCGGTGCGCACGCCCAGCGACTCGCCCGAGCGGCAGGAGCCGAAGCACGCGAGGATGAACGCGGGCTCCAGGGGGTTGCCGCGCAGTGCTTCGAGGACGCCCAGGGCCTCGTCGAGGGTGTAGACGCGCTTTGAGCGCTCGCGGGTCTTGCGGGTGGGCATGGTGTACCTGACGCTGGCAGCGAACGGGTCGAGCGGCAGGCGGATGAAGGTCGAGACGCAGGCGTAGACCTTGCGCAGGGTGAGCAGGGCGGTGTCGGCGGTGGCGGCGGGCAGTGTCAGCAGCCAGTCCTGCAGCTCGACGGCGCGGAGCTGGTCGACGGGCGCCTGCCCCCAGCGGGGTCCGACGTAGTTCTTCCAAGAGCGCAGCACGAGGTCGCGGGTGTTGGGGGCGAGCGTCCCCGCCTCGACCTGTGCGGCCATCTTGGGGACGAGCCACGTCTCGTAGGCCTTGGCTATGGTGGGCACGGGGGCGTCGTCGGCGTGCTCGACGTGGATGCGGTCGAGTTCCGCGCACGCCTCGCGGTAGGTGCCGTACACGGTCTTGGTCTTGCGCCTGCGGCCCTGCGGCGTGTTCTGCATCCAGCGCAGGACGTACTTCTTGCCGCGCCTCATCTCGGTCACGGAGCCCCAGACGCGGCGGCGCTGCTTCTTTGTCATATAATCAGATCCGTTCAGATCGCGGGCTTATTCTCCGTTTCGCCCGGTTCTGACTCCGGCCCCGTCTCACGTTCCGAAGTGCAGGGGCCGTCTCCTTAGTCTCGGGGCCGCGGCATCAGCCTGCGGTCCCGAGATTTTTCGCTTTCATGAGCATCACCTCCCTGCGATGAGCTGCGGGCAGATCGGACCGCCTGCGCGTCGGGCTAGGAGTTGGGTCCGGCATGATCCCTAAAGGCGTCGATTTCGATGCCTTTAGAGGTGCTTTCCTGGCCCCTTCTTTGCCGAGGGGCTATGCCGGCCCCTCGCCCGCGGCGGCGAGCTCGCCGCCGACGGTCCTGATCTTGTACGAGTAGCGCTCGCCGGCCGTCCATATGTGGACGTCCGCCGTGTAGGGCCGCGCGTCCGCCGTGTAACCCATGTGGACTATCACGCTGTCGCCGTTCGGGCGGTCCCATACCGCCGAGGCGCGGGCCACGCACTTCGGCGCCTTCCCGGCCTTCGTGAGCGGCCTCCAGTCGATGATCGGCTCGCGCGGCTCCGCGGCCTCCCCGATGCGGGCACGGCACAGGCCGTCGGCTATGTCGCGGGCGTCCGCCAGCACGCGGGCCGCGTCGATGGCCTCGACGTTGGCGCCGGCGTCCGCGAGCGCCCTGCGCGTCTCCACCTGCTCGCGCATATATGCGGCCTTCTGCTCGTCGTGCGCCCGGCGCCGCCTCTCCATCTCGGCGTTGCTGACCTCGCGGCCGTTCTCGTATATCCCCGAGCCGCCGCTCGCGCCGTCGATAATCGCGTCGCAGAGCTCCTTCTTGATGTCCTTGCCGTCGAACTCCTCGTGCCAGGCGGTCACGAAGGCGTCGCGGGCCTCCCTGAAGAAACCCATGGCGCTACCTCGCGTCCCTCTCGCCCATGTACCAGACGACGCGGCCCTTGCAGACCACGGGCTCGTCGCCCGGCCCGGCGAGGATGTCGTCGTACTCGCCGCTGTGGCTGTCGGCCGTGAGCATCACGGTCGAGCGGCCCCGGGTGTAGTTGCGCACCACGGCGCCGTAGTCGGCCGTCTCGGCGAGCACCGGCTGGCCGTTAACCGGCTCCATGTCGGGGTCGACGAGCAGCAGGGCGTCGTGCGGGAAACGGTTGTCCATGCACCCTCCCTGCGCGTGGACCATGAAGCCGCGCGGGTGCGCGTCGGCGATGGAGGCGGGGACCTCGACCTCGTCGGCGAGGTTCCCCTCGTCGCACGGCTCGCCCATGTGGGCGAAGCCCAGCAGGGGGACCATGCGCGAGGTGCCGCTGATCGCGGCCTCGGAGGTGTCCTCTCCCATGAGGTCGGCAACGGTCGTGTTGAACAGAACTGCAATTTCCGCCATCTTGTCTAAGCGGGGCTTCGACCTTCCGTTTTCCCAGGCGCCGACGGCGCGACTTGTTATGCCGAGCTTGTCGGCAATTTCTGCCTGCGTAAGGCCGTTTTTTGCTCTCAAAAGCCTGAACTTGGTAGAGAAATTCATGGGTATCTACCTCCTTATTTTTCTATGCTATAGAAAAAAGATTTCCCTTTCTAGAGAAAAGATATTGCGCTTAAAGGGAAAAGAAAGTACTATAGTCTCGACGAAAGGGAAGGAGGTCAGATGCAAGAGCTTAAGTCAATCCGAGAAGCACGCCAGAAGCCTTTTCTAAAGGAGGCTTCCCGATTCAATCAGGAGGCGATAGCTGCGGAATTAGGGGTTACGGTTCAGACCTACCGGTCGTACGAGAAGGACCCCTCGCTGATGAAGCTCCCGACCGCCACGAAGCTGGCGAGCATCTTGGGCTGCAAGGTCAGCGATTTTTATTTGCCGATGAAGGGAAATTAAAGTTCCCTAAAACGAAACGGAGAGAACCATGAAAGAGAACTACATCGACATCGAGCTGGGC
>CAUCUN010000005.1:0-125850 GCA_958445985.1 uncultured Collinsella sp.
GGTTTAAAACCGGGCTCGAACAAACACGCCTATTGACAATGGCTTTCTCATATTAGAGGGGTCGACGCCGTTAAGGCATTGACCCCTTGAACTAAGTAACGGCGCTGCCCAGCTATCACCCTTGGGCTGCCGTCGACTTTATTCTACCTACGGTTGCCAGGTTTAACAAATGAATTTTCAGTAATGGAGCCTCGGAGCCCGCTCGCTCAACAACCTGGCCATCGGATTAGCCGGATTCTGGGACACGCCTTCCGTCCCAGGCCTCTACCGGAAAATGCGTCCCACCCTGAGGCTCGATTCCGGGACACGGTTTCCGTTTGAAGCCCCGATGGGAAAGCGTGTCCCGTTCCAGCTCATTCCGGGATGCAGTTTCCGCTAGAGATGCCACCGGGAAAGCGTATCCCGTTTTGGAGCCGAATTCCGGGACGCAGTTTCCGCTTGAGGCCCGATCCGGAAACGGCATCCCATTCTGAAGCCGAAATCTGGAACGCACTTTCCGCCAAAGGTCGCAAAAGGAAAGCACATCCCATTCCCAGCATCAAATCAGGACGCGCTTCATTATCCCCGCCCTCACATCTCGGCAAACGAGATCAGCTTGACGTCTCCCCTACTCTCTGCGGCATCCCGACATCCCTGCGTAAAGCCGCTTTTTGAGAAAAGTGCATAGCTTTTTCGTTGCCGTCTAAAGAGCTCGCTTCGATGCACGAGCTTTTGCAGCACGTCTTCACCCGTCGGTTCATTGCGCCATTTACACTCCGCAAACAGCGCAGTGTCCTCGCCATCGTCAACAATCAAGTCGATTTCTTCCTGCGTATGCGTGCGATTGTCCGTCCCCCACCAGCGCCCGACACTCGCCGGAACCACATCGAGCTGGCCCGCGCGCGCGAGTTCGTACACGTATTGTCTGCATATAAGCTCAAAGACCGTACCCATGTAATCCGATACGTGCGGCTCAATGCGCTTATACGCCATCTCGGCCATATCGTTTTGAATCAGCCCGATGTTCTGCGGAACAAACTTGTACCAGAACCTAAACATCTGGTCGCTCAGCAGATACACGGCTCGCTTATTGCTCGTCTCGTTTAGGGGCAGCTCGCGCTCGACAATCCCAAGCGACGCCAGCTTATCCACATAGCTCTTTACGTTGCTCGCAGGGATTCCCGTAGAGCTCGCAATCTCTGAGATCTTCGAGCGTCCCTGGGCAATTGCCTGTACGATCGCATCATATTGCTCGGGATTGCGGCACTCTTGCAATAGCAGGTTGCTCGGCTCCTCAAAGAGATAGCCCGTAGGAGTAAGAAAAAGACGTTTGATGTTGTCCTTGAGCGATACGGCAGGATCGACTTTCTCGATATATGCAGGAATGCCGCCCGTCATGCCATAGCAAACCGCAGCGTCTTCGCGACCCATGCTATGCCACAGGCCGAGGGTCGTCGTATAATCGAGCGGCATGATCTTAAACTGGGCCGTACGCCTACCGTATAGTGGGCTCTCATAGCCCAACACCTGTTCCTCCATAAACGAAAGAGACGACCCGCACAGGATAAGCATGAGCCTGGTCTCTTTGTACAGGTGATCGATCTTGTCTTGCAGCAACGAACTGATCTCGGGATTCGATTGGGCGAGATAGGGATACTCGTCAATCACGACAACCAAACGTTCCGCGCGAGCCATGGTGACCAATGCATCGAACGCTTCGTCAAAACTACGAAACGACACGCCTGCAGCACCAACCGAGCCTGCAAGTATCGCCTGGCTAAAGCCGTGCAGGTTTGCCTCTGCATTGGTACGACGAGCTTGAAAGTAAATAGCCTTCTTGTCTTGGATGAATTCTGTGATGAGACGCGTTTTGCCCACACGACGACGGCCGTAAATCACAGGCATCTCAAAGGAGCCCGTGCCATACAGTCGATTGAGCTCGGACATTTCCGCCGTTCTTCCGATAAACATAGGCCATCCTTCCTTTACGTTATAGCTAGCTATATTATACCTTCCTATAATATAGCTAGCTATAACGTAATTCGACAAGCGGCGCACGCAAAAGGAACGGTACACCACCGCACGTGGACCGTTCCGGAAAATGTATCCCGTTCTGGAGCCAAAAACTGGGCCGTAGTTTCCGCCAAGCATCCCATCCGGAAAGCGCGTCCCGCTCTGAGCCTGAATTCTGGGATGCACTTTCCGCTGAAGCTTCTACCGGAAAACGAATCCCATTCCGAGCGGCAATTCCGGGACACAGTTTCCGCAGATACACGGCGACGATCCGCAGCCCGTATCACATGCCTTCAAGCATGCGATCCAGAAACACAAAACAGCAGATAGAATGCTCTTTTTTCAAAAAGTACACGTCCCGAAACTTACCAAGGCTTCATATCCAGTTACCGTTCACGGTCGCCGATTACCGCCCACCGATTCAAACAAGAAATATGTCGCCAAAAGCAGGTCATCTACCTGCATGGTTAGATTTTGGTCAGCTTTTGGTCAGCTGAGCGGCAAGTTCCAGCTGATACGTTTTTGCTACCCAAAAGGAGGCGGTAGCTCATGACCCATTGCAATGACCAGCTCATCGACCAACTGCTCACTCAAGCCGAACAAGAGGGGCGCTGTCTGATTCCCCCGAGCGCGGCGATCCGAAAAGCGCTCCTTCGGCGCACCGGCGGCACGGTTGTCTCGCCCATTCCGGGGTTGTTTGCGCGAAAAACGCGCTGGGATGAACTCAACCGAGCGCAACGCCATTGCGAGATTATCCGCGCCCTTGCGATCATCCATCCCGATTGGACGTTCTGCTCGTTTTCGGCAGCTTGCCTGCTGGGGCTCGAGGTCTCGTGGCGACACCTGAACGTCGTGCATGTTTGCAGCTCGACAAAGCCGTCGGCTCGTCCGGGCGCACATATTCAGCGGCACCAGATTGAGCCGGCCGGAGCAATACGCAAAGCCGGCATATCGGTAACGCCGCCCATCCAAACGGCCACAGATTGCCTGCTGCAAACTGGTTTTGCCGACGGCATGCCCATTGCCGATTCGGCGATCTCAAAGCTCGGCCTTGCGCCGGAACAGCTGATGGAGGCCGTTGAGCAACGAGCGACTGCACGCAATGGTCGCGCGATTCGCACCGCCCTCACAACGCTTCGATATGCCGACGCCCGCGCCGAGAGCGGCGGGGAATCGGTCACCCGAGCCGTCATGATCGAGACGGGCTTTGCGCCCGACTGGCTTCAATACGAGTTGACGGACCCCTTCGATTCGGCCAAGCCCATACGAACGGACTTTGCCTGGGAGCGCCAGGCGCGGGAACTCACGCTGGGCGAGCTCGACGGGCTCATCAAATATACCGACCAGACCATGCTGGCCGGACGCACCACCGCCGAGGCGCTCGTTGCCGAACGACAGCGCGAGGCGCACCTATCGCTCTACGGCCACCCTCTGCTGCGCTTTACCATGAACGAGGTCCGCTCGGCAGGAATGCTCGCCAAAAAGCTGCAGACGGCAGGCATCCGGCAGACCGCTCTACCGACATGGCTCAACGAGGTGGACCTGTAGGAGCTGCTAGGCCGCGCATCGCCGGATCGCATCCCCCCCTATCTGGGCCGTGTTTTCCCAACGGCCACGCCAACGGAAAGCGCGTTCCATTCTGAGGCATGATTCCGGGACACAGCTTCCGGTTGAGGGGCGATCCGGAAAGCACGACCCGTTCCGAGACCGAATTCCGGGACGCAGTTTCCGCTTGAGGCTTCAACCGGAAAATGCATCCCAGGCTGGAGCCATATTCCGGGACACACTTTCCATTTGAGGCCTCTACCGGAAAACGCATCCCATTCTGAGCGTCGAATCCGGGATACAGTTTCCGTTTGAAGCCCCGTCCGGAAAGTACGTCCCATTCTGGAGCCGAAATCTGGGACGCAGCTTCCGCATGCGGAGGCGCTCCAAACAAAAGGCCCCGGCTCGCGATGGAGCTGGGGCCAAAGGTGCAGCATATGCAGTTGATGCTGAGCGCGAACAGCCCGTAAGCAATGACCGTCCGCGCTCTACCCTACCCGCGGTGACGGGCGCGGCTGTAGGGCGTATCCACCATGGGCAGATCCGGACGCAGCTTGCCGTCAAACGCGCGGTAGGCGTTCTGCACGGCGGGCGCCGTGGGGATCGTTGCGATCTCGCCGATGCCCTTGCCGCCGTATGCCACGGGCAACAGCTCGTCCTTCTCCACGTAGATAGCGTGGATATCCGGAATCTCGGGTGCACGGAACAGCCCGAGCGTACCGTACCTTGCCTGGGGCACGCAGTCCTTGAGCGGCCAGTCCTCGGTAAGTGCGTAACCCATACCCATGAGCACACCGCCTTCGATCTGACCCTGGATGGAGATGGGGTTGACCACCTTGCCGGAATCGTGCGCGGCGTAGACCTCGCTCACGCGGCCGTCATCATCCAGAATGACCACATGCGTGGCAAAGCCGTAGCAGATGTGGCTCTTGGGATTGGGAACGTCGGCGCCCAGCTTGTCGGTCGGCTCCAGGTACACGTAGCCAAACTCGCATCCCTCGAGCGCCTTGATGGCGGCCGCGGGATCCTGAGGGTGCATACCCTGGCCGGCGACGAGTTCCTGCGTGTGCAGCTGATAGGCGCGGCCGTCGTCATACTCGATCTTGACGCCGTCGCCATGCGCATTCACGGGAGCGGCGGGCGCAGACTTGCCGGCCTCGATATCAAGCATGGCATCGCGCAGCAGGAAGGCGGCACCGCGCACGGCCTCGCCGGTCACGACCGTCTGACGCGAGCCAGACGTGGTGCCGGAGTCGGGAGCGTTCTCGGTGGAGCACTCGCCGTTGGCGATGCAGCGAAGCGGCAGGCCGCATGCCTCGGCAACGTCTTGCAAAAAGACGGTGTTACAGCCCTGGCCAATGTCGGACGTGGCGGCATAGACCACGGCCGCGCCGTTCTCGATGCGAATCTTGCAGCGGCCGGCATCGGGCAGGCCCACGCCCACGCCGGCGTTCTTCATGGCGCAGGCAATGCCGGCGTGTCCGGGATGCGCATAGTAGGCATCCTTGACCTCGAGCAGTGTCTCCTTCAGCGCCGTGGAGCAGTCGGCAATCTGACCGTTGGGCAAAACCTCGCCCGGCTCGATGGCGTTGCGGTAGCGAATCTCCCACGGATCCAGGCCGACCTTCTCGGCCAGCAGGTCGATTAGGCTCTCGAGCGCAAACTCGGACTGGCAGACGCCAAAGCCACGGTACGCGCCGGCGGGCGGGTTGTTGGTGTAGTAGCCATAACCGCGAATGTCGGTGTTCTGGTACTTGTAGGGGCCGACAGCATGCGTGCAAGCGCGCTCGAGCACCGGGCCGCACAGCGACGCGTAGGCGCCGGTGTCAAAGTTGATCTCGCAATCCAGGCCGGTAAAGTTGCCCTCGGCGTCGCAACCCAGCGTAAAGGTACCGTCCATGGCATGACGCTTGGGATGGAACGCGAGCGACTCGGCACGCGTGAGCTTGCACTTCACAGGACGCTGGAACTTATAGGCAGCAAGCGCGGCCAGGTGCTGGATCGAAACGTCCTCCTTACCGCCAAAGCCGCCGCCCACGAGCATGGTCTCGACGACCACGCGCTCGGGTTCGCTATCCCAGCCAAACATATGGGCACACTCTTTGCGCGTGTCGTAGGCACCCTGGTCGGTCGACTGCACCTTGACGCCGTTCTTGTACGGGAAGGCAACGGCGCACTCGGGCTCCAAGAAGGCATGCTCGGTAAAGGGCGTGGTAAAGCGCTGCGTCACGGTAAACGCGCTTTCGGCCAGCGCCTTGGCGGCGTCGCCGCGCGTCACGTGACGGCTCTGGCACACGTTATCCTTGAGCTCCACCGTGTTGCCAAAGGCAAAGAAACTGTCGTGCAGGCGCGGGGCGTCGGCCGCCTTGGCCTCGACAATGTTACGCACGGGCTCCAGCGGCTCGTAATCAATCTTTACGAGCTTCTTGGCCTTCTCGAGCGTCGCCTCGTCCTCGGCAACCACCAGCACGATGGCATCGCCCACGCAGCGGGTGATATCGCCCTGAGCGATCATGACGTCCCAGTCCTGGATAAGGTGGCCGACCTGGTTGACCGGCACGTCCTCGGCGCGCAGGATGCCCACCACACCGGGCAGGGCCTCGGCCTTGGAGGTATCGATGGAGAGCACGCGGGCGCGCGGATACTTGGAGCGCACGGCGCTGGCGTAGGTCAGGCCCGGCTGATCGAGCTCGTCGATGTCGTCGGGATACTTGCCCTCGCCGAGCACCTTCTTGCGCACGTCAATACGGAAGGCGCGCTTGCCCACGCCGTAGTCGTCGCCGCGCTCCAAGTCCTCGTCGATCTGTTTTTCGCCGCGGAGCACCGCGGCTGCCAGCGAAATGCCCTCAATAATCTTCTTGTAGCCGGTGCAGCGGCAGACGTTACCGCGAATGGCGTACTTGATCTGCTCCTCGGTGGGTTCGGGGTCCTCGGCGATGAGCGCCGCACCCGCCATGACCATGCCGGGGATGCAAAAGCCGCACTGCACGGCGCCCACGGCGCCAAAGGCGTACACGAAGGCCTCGCGCACGTCCTCGGGCAGGCCCTCGACGGTCACGATGTTGCGACCGGCGGCAAGCGCGGTGGTCAGCACGCAGGCCTTGACGGCCGCACCGTCCACGTGGATGGTGCAGGTACCGCATGCGCCCTCGGAGCAGCCGTCCTTGGCGGAATGGATATGCAGGTCGTCGCGCAGGTAGCGCAGCAGCGGTTTGTTTTGGGTCGTCGTGCGCTCAACGCCGTTAACGGTAAAAGTGAATTCCTGTGCCATGGTGATTCCCTTCTACACGCCGGCGGCGATGCCGGTGCGGTCGTGGATAGCGCCATGCGGGCAGACGACGGCGCACATGCCGCACGACAGGCAGTCCGCGCCGTCGATATGGGCGCAGTTGTCCTCGATGCGGATAGCGCCGGCGGGGCACTTTTTAGCGCACATGCCGCAACCGATGCAGCTGGTGTCGCAGATCTTGCGCGCAATGGCGCCCTTATCGGTGTTGTTGCAGCGCACCAGGATGTTCTGGTAGCCGGGAACGAAGGCAATCACGCGCTGCGGGCACGCCATGCCGCACAGGCCACAGCCCGTGCACTTGGAGCGGTCCACACGGGCGACGCCGTCGACCAGCGCGATGGCACCGTGGGGGCAGGCCGTAACGCAGGCGCCACAGCCAATGCAGCCTTCGCTGCAGCGGGCGTCGCCGCCTGCGGAAGCACAGCCGCTTCCGCAGGCAACGTAGGCCACGTGATGTTGAATGGATTTGGCCATAAGAGACTCGCCTATTTCTTAAGAAGGTACGAATAGTTGTCGCGCACGGCCCTGATGGTCAGGCGGACGGCCTCGGGCAGACCGGTGTTGACGGCATCGACCGAGACGGTGCGGACCGTGCCGGCGACGCGGACCTTAAAGTGGTCCTCGTCCACGGCCAGGAAGCCCTCGTTCTCGGAGTTCTCCATGTCCTGCTCGCTCCAGAACAGGGTGAGCTTGTCCTTGTAGGGACGGCCCTCCTGGTAGGGGCAGAACACGGCGCAGTTGCCGCACTCGTTGCACATACCGTCGACGTGGACGACCTGATGCTTGGCCAGGCCCGGCACCTTAATGGCCACGTTGGCGCGGTTGGGGCACACGTCGCAGCAGACCTCGCACACCGAGCCGCAGCCCAGGCAGCGGGTCTTGGTGCAGTTGCGCTTGTCGCGGCACAGCGACCCCTTGCGCTCGTAGCAGGTGTCCTCGCGGCCAGCCTGCTCGTTGCAATCGGCGTACTTGTTAAAGTCAACGCCGGCGATGGCACGAGCGACCTCGGCGGCGTCGGCAATAGCCTCGACCACGGTAGCCGGACCGCGGCGGCAGTCGCCCGCAGCCCAGACGCCCTCGACGCCGGTGGAGGTGGCGGCAAGGCGGCCGCGACGGTCGTGCTCGACGCCCGCGGCATCGTACAGGCTGGCATCGATGCCCTCGCCCACGGCGCAGATCACCGTGGTGGCGGAAAGCTCGACAGTCTCGCCCGTGGCGACGGAGCTGCGACGGCCGCTTGCATCCGGCTCGCCAAGCTCCATAACGTCGCAGGTCAGCACGGCGCCGTTAAGTGCCTTGGGCGCCAGCAGCTCGCAGAACTCAACGCCATCGGCAAGAGCAAGATCGAGCTCTTCCTCGTCGGCGGGCATCTGCTTCTTGGTGCGGCGATACACCAGGCGCACGTTCTTCACACCAGCCAGGCGCTTGGCCACGCGGGCCGCATCCATGGCGGTGTTGCCGGCGCCAATGACTACGACGTCCTCGCCCAGCTCGAGCTTCTCGCCCTTCTTGGCGGCCTCGAGGAACTCCAGCACGTCGAGCTCGGCACCTTCTCCCAGGCCCGCAGAGCCGGGCATCCAGGCACCGGTGGCCACGACCACGTCGGTAAAGCCCTGAGCCTTGAGCTCGTCAATGGAATTCACGCGGGCGTTGAGCTGCACCTTGGCGCCAAAGGCCAGGCAGAGCTCGGCATCGTGGGAGATATCGTCGCTCGAAATGCGGAACTCGGGGATGACGTGACGGACCACGCCGCCGAGCGAGTCACGGGCCTCAAAGATAGTGACGGGCACGCCGGCGCGCGTCAGGAAGAACGCCGTCGCCAGACCGGCAGGGCCGCCGCCGATAACGGCAACATTGCGCTCGCCGTCGTTGGCGATGGCCTGAGCGCGCAGCTTGGGCAGCACGGCGGTCATGGCCTCGCGGGCGGCCTTAAGCTTGCTGGCGCGGATCTGGGCGCCCTCGGGCTCGTAGAACGCACGCTCGCAGGCGCGGCCGCAGGGATGCGGGCAGATGGTGCCGGTAATGAACGGCAGGGCGTTGCGCTCGATGATGATGTTGAGTGCGTCCTCGAAGCGGCCCTCGTCAACAGCCGCCAGGTAGGCGGGAATATCCTGCTGGATGGGGCAGCTCGTGCGGCACGGCGTGGTAAAGCAGTCGGAAAGCGGGCTCTTGCCGGCGACCTTGCGGTCGGGCAGCGGACGCAGCGGCTTCTTGTAGAGTGGGTTGGTGAGCGAGTCGGTCTGGATCGCGGTCACGGCGTCGAGAGAGACGCCCTCGAACGGCTTGCCGTCCAGGTCGGTAAACTCACCGGCCATCTGGCTAAAGCGCTCGTAGCCACCGGGCTTGAGAACGTCGGTCGCCAGGGTGACGGGCCAAATACCGGCGTCATACAGGGCGCGGATGTTGTAGACCGTGGCGCCGCCGGAGTAGCTGATGCGCAGCTTGCCGTCAAACTGCTCGGTAATGCGGCGGGCAGCCTCGATGGTCAGCGAGAACAGTGAACGGCCGGACATGTACATCTCGGTGGAAGGCAGCTCGTCCCTCGTCACGTCGACGGGGAAGGTGTTGGTGAGCTTGACGCCAAACTCTAGACCGCGCTCGGCGCACAGGGCAATCAGGCGCTCGAACATAGGCACGGCATCGGCCCACTGCAGGTCCTCGCGGAAGTGCGTGTCATCGAAGACGATGTAGTCAAAGCCCAGCTCGTTCAGACGCTGGCGGGCAAACTCATAGCCCAGCAGCGTGGGGTTGCACTTGATGTAGGTGTTGAGGCCCTTCTCGGTGATCAGATAGGTCGCGATGCGCTCGATCTCCGCCGGCGGGCAGCCGTGCAGGGTGGACTCGGTGATGGAGTTGGAAACGCGTGCCGGGATGGACTCGACAAACGCGGCGTCGACATGCTCAAACTTGTCCAGGTTGGCGAGCGCCCATGCGCGGCACTCGTTCCAGACGTCAGAGCCGCTGGCGTCCTTCATGCCCTCGATGTAAGCGTCGACCTTGGGGCTCTTGATACCCTCCAGGTCATAGCCCACGGACATGTTAAAGACAAAGCCGTCCGGGCTACCCAGACCGTACTCGCGAGCAATCAGGTGGCAGGCGAACCATGCCTTCACGTACTCGGCAAAAGCCTGCGGAACCTCGAGCTCGGTCGACCACTCGCAGTTGTAGCACTCGTCCTGCGCCACGATGCAGGGCTTGTTCACACACTTGGAGAGCTCCTCGCCGTCCATAACCTGAACGGTCTTGAGCTCAAAGAAGCGGGAACCGGCCACGTAGGATGCCACGATGTTCTGGGCAAGCTGCGTGTTGGGGCCGGCGGCCGGGCCAAACGGAGTCTCGATGCGCTCGTCAAAAATGGGAAGCGCACCCTCCTGGTTGGCCGTGACCATCTTGCGCACGCCAAAGACGGCGCCCTGAGTCTTGTGCTCCTCGATGATCCAGTTCATCAGCTGCGAAAACGGGATCGGCCTCATGATGTCGCTCATAATGAGCTCCTCTCTGTAACGCCCGGCGAGACCGCGCGGCGGGCGCAAATACGGTGTAGCGCTAGCACAGCGCCGGCGACCCCGCGGAGGTCGCCTATACGCGCGTCGGATGCGGCGAAACATCCGACGAGCGTGAATCTACTTGTGAATTAATAGGTGCGATCGTTGAGCGTGCTCCAGAGCTTCTTGGACTCGGCCATGGTCCACGCGTTAATCTTTTCCTCATCGATGCCAACGAACTCGCGATCCTTGTACAGGACGCGGCCGTTGATGATGGTGGTGCGGCAGTTTTTGCCCATCATGCCAAAGAGCATGTGGCCGTCGATGTTCTCCTCGCTCAGCGGCGTAAAGGGCTTGTAGTCCATGACGATGACGTCGGCGGCAGCGCCGGCCTCAAGCACACCGAGCTTGCGATCGAAGTACTTGCTCGCCATCTTAGCGTTGTTCTCGAACAGCATGGTCATGGCCTCGCACCAGCCCACGTTGGGCATGGCGGCGTTGTGGCGCTGAATGATCAGGAAGACCTTGAGGCTCTCGAGCATATCGTGGGTGTAGGCGTCGGTGCCCATGCACACGGGGATGCCGCGGCGGAAGAACTCGAGCACGGGGGCGCAGCCCACGGCATTGCCCATATTGGATTCGGGGTTGTTAACCAGCCAGGTGCCGGACTCCTTGACGATATCCATCTCGGCGGGCGTCACGTGGATGCAGTGGCCCAGCATGGTGTCGGGGCCGAGCAGGTTGTGTTGCAGCAGGCGCTCGACGGGGCTGATGCCGCCGCGGTTGAGGCGGGAATCCCACACATCGTTCATGCCCTCGCACACGTGGATGTGGAAGCCGGTCAGACCGTTGTTGGCCTCGGCCATCTTATCCATGGTCTCATCCGACAGCGTAAAGGTGGCGTGACCGCCAAACATTGCGGCGATCATGTGGTTGTCGTTATCGCGACGCTCCTTGGCGGCCCACTGGGCAAACTCGGCGTTCTCGGCAATAGCCTGATCGCACTTTTCCTGGCCACGGCGGTCGGAAACCTCGTAGCACAGGCACGAACGCATGCCCAGCTCCTGAGCGGCGTCCTTAATGGTAAAGAGGCTGCCCGGAATCTCGCAGAAGCTCGCATGGTGATCGAAGATCGTGGTGACGCCGTCGCGGATAGAATCCAGGATTGTGGCATAGGCACTGGCCTTGGTGCCGTCGAGCGTCAGGTTGTCGTCAATCTTCCACCACTGCTGCTCAAGATTTTCCAGGAAGTTGGTGGGGTTGCAGCCCTTAATGGCAAGGCCGCGGGCCAGACCCGAGTAGATGTGGGTGTGGCAGTTGATGAGTCCGGGCATGATGAGGTTGCCCTGGGCGTCGACGTACTCGGCATCCGGGTACTTGGCCTTGAGCTCGCGCTCGGGGCCCACTTCGACGATCGTATCTCCGTCAATAGCGACTGCACCGTTGGGAATGAACGGAGTCTGAGCGTTGCGGGTAAAGACGGAACCGTTAGCGACCAGAAGCATAAATGCTCCCTTCAACATCAGAGGCGGGGTTTGACACCTCTGACATGGCGGAAGTGCGAAGCGCCGGCCTACACCGGAAACGGGCCCTCTCCCGTCAACGCTTCACCAAAGGGACAAGCCCTTTGAAGTGCGGCTTGGCGCCGCATGGCGCCGGCGGACGAGGCGATGCGTCCGCCGGCGAATAGCACCGAATTGGTTACTTCTTGCTCTCGGGCAAAACCAGATCCACGGCAGCGTCCTTGGCAGCATCGATGTGCTGAGCCACGACCGGCGTCTGCGGAAGAATCAGGTTGAGCACGATAGCCATGATGGCGGTGGGGGTCACGGCGTTGGAGCCGATGACGGTGGACACCCAGGTGGGCATGCCCTCGCCGGCGAGGCAGCCGCTGGCCATCCAAATACCCAGGCCAAAGACGACCGAGGTGCCGACGATGGTGGTAGTACGCTGCGTGAGGCCCTCGCGGGTGAACATGCGCACGCCGTTCATGGTGATGGTGCCAAAGACGCCGACGGTCGCGCCGCCGATGACGGGCTGCGGGATGGCGGAAAGGACGGCAGAGAGCTGCGGGAACAGACCGGCGATGGCAAAGACGGCCGCGATGATCACAAAGACCCACTTGTTGACGACCTTGTTGGAGCAGATGATGCCCACGTTCTGGCCAAGGGCGCTGGTGGGAAGACCGCCCAGCAGGCCGCCGACCATAGAGGTGAGGCCCTGGGACACAATAGCGCCGGAGAGCTCACGCTCGGTGGGCATACGGTCGATGGAACCAAGGCAAGCAGCAGAGACGTCACCGATAACCTGAATGGCAACCATGGGGAACACGACGGCGAGGGTAATGCAGACCTCGGGATCAAACTCGAGCGCGTAGGGCATGAGCTTGGGAAGGGCGAAGACCTGAGCGGTGGCGACGCTGGAGAAGTCGATCATGCCAAAGGGGATGGAGACGATCATGCCAACGATCATGCCAAAGAACACAGATCCCAGCTTGAGCGTGCCCTTGCCAAAGTTGGCGAGCGCAAAGACCACGGCGAAGGTGATAAGAGCAACGCACCAGGCCTGCGGGGTGCCCCACAGCGGCGTACCCATACCGCCGGCCATGTACTTGACGGCCGTGGGATAGAGAGAGACGCCAATGGAGAAGATGACCGTACCGGTCACGACGGGCGGGAACAGCCACTTGATCTTGCTGTAGGCCAGACCAAAGAGGACCGCGACGGCACCGCCGACAATCTCGCCGCCCAGCAGCGCGCCAAAGCTAAAGCCCGAGGCACCCATGGCCTGAAGGGCCGGCAGGAACGCGAACGAAACGCCCATGACGATGGGCAGGCCGCCGCCAATGCGACGGAAGGGAGCGAAGGCCTGAAGGGCCGTGTCGATTGCCGAAAGAATGAGCGCAACCTGAATGATGTCGGTGCTCTGCTGGCTATTAAAGCCGTAGACGCCGGCCATGATGACCGCCGGGGTAATGATACCGGCAAACGATGCCAGTACGTGCTGAAGGGCACACGGGATCATTTCCTTAACGGGAGGCATGCCTTCGCGAGTGAACAGGGCTTCAGTGCCGTTCGTAACCGTCTCCTGGGTCATTTGACCACCAATCCTCGAAATAGTTGTTTTCGCATCTAACGCTCTATTGTGACGCAGTGCGGGGTTGAGGTTGTGCCTTCGTTGCATATCGTATTAAAGATGATTCTCATTCTCAATAATAATTTTTTGTTATCAGACTATTCCTCAGCTGAGATAACGCATTTCCGCAGGTCAGGAAAGTGTCTGGTCAAAATAACATCTTACTTTTCTTTTGGTCAACCGTTTACCGCTAAATTCCTACCGTTCGTCTGTATTACGCAATGTACCTGCGGATATACGAGATGATGAGCAGCGTGTTACCATGATAAAAAATTGTTATGAACACTTCGATAGAACCCAAAGGAGTTGCCCGTGAACGAGACCGTACGTCGCTTTTTGCCGATGGTCGATTTCCTGGAGCAGGTACTCGGTAAGAACAGCGAAATCGTCCTACACGATTTCTCGGATCCCGACCACGCCATCGTCGATATCCGCAACGGTATCGTGAGCGGCCGCAAGGTCGGCGGTCCCGCCACCGATCTGGCGCTCAAGATCATGCACGACGCCAAGTATCGCGACCTGCCGTTTATTACGGGCTACGAGGGGCGCGGTGCCGGTGGCAAGACGTTGGAGTCGGCGACGTACTTTATCCGCGAGAATGACGAGATCGTCGGCATGCTCTGCGTCAACACCGACCTCTCGACCGTGCGCTCTATCAGCGCCATGGCGCAGCAGCTCATGGCCTGCTTCGACGCTGTGCCTAGGCAGGCAGAACCCGCGTCTATCGAGGTCGAAAGCCTTTCGGAGTCCACACAGGAGCTCATCGACCGCAGTATTTCCGAGTTGCTCGAAAGCCGCGGACAGGATGTCGCCTCGCTTGGGCAGGCCGATCGCGTGGACGTTATTCGCCACCTTAACGGCAACGGCGTATTTATGCTCAAGGGCGCTGTTGCTTGCGCTGCCACCGCGCTGGGCATCTCGGAGCCCAGCGTCTACCGCTACCTGCAAAAAGTTCGGAAGGAAGGCTAACAAGCTAAATGGACTGCCCTTGGTGGCTCCACAAGTGATCCGTCGCTTGACAAAAGACCCTGCAGCTCGCACTGCAGGGTCTTTTTTGCATGTCATGTTTAGTTGTTGTCAACGCCTTAGAGAGCGGCGACGACCTCTATCTCGACCAGACCGCCGGCCGGAAGAGCGGCAACCTGGAAAGCGCTGCGCGCGGGGAACGGAGCCTCGAACTTGGAAGCGTAGATCTCGTTCACGGCAGCGAAGTCGGCAATGTCGGCCAGGTAGACCGTGGTCTTGACGACATCGGCAAAGGTGGCGCCGGCAGCGGTCAGCAGAGCCTCGACGTTAGCAAGGGACTGCTTAGCCTGGGCCTCGACGCCCTCGGGCATCTTGCCGGTTGCGGGGTCGATGCCCAGCTGGCCGGACAGGAACACCATGTTGCCGGTCTGGATGCCGGGGGAATACGGGCCGATGGCTGCGGGTGCGTTATCGGAAGACACGACGGCCTTGCTCATGTTTTTCTCCTTACGATCAAATAGAGAGCGTGAGCGCGGTGTTCACACCGGGAGGCACAGTTCGGTCTGAACACCGCGCTTGATTTGGGATAGTACTCAAGGTTTCCGCGCGATGCAAGATTATTATCACACTGCGAGAATATTTTATCGCTCAACGGCGCCTGTCAGCCGCTGAACGGCACGACCGGACGGTGAAGCTCAAAATAATCCGTTTCCCTCCGTCCCCATCGGATCAGGCGATCCATAGGGGACGGAGGGAAACGGATCATTTTTGCTGCAAGGGCTGCTGAAGACTTTATCCTGCTTGGGCCACAGGGCTCGTCCGCCGCAACAGCACCACTATACTTTTGAGTATCTGAGCATTTTGAAAGGCAGGATATGACCGCAACCGCCAGTCGAACCACCAACCGCAGGCCCGAGCTCTTGGCCCCCGCCGGAGGCCCGGAGCCCTTTGCCGCCGCACTCGCTGCCGGGGCAGACGCCATCTACTGCGGCATGGGCAGCTTCAACGCCCGCCGCAAGGCCACCAACTTTACCGACGAGGCCTTTGAGCAGGCCTGCCGTGCTGCACACCTGGCCGGGTCGCGCGTCTACGTCACGGTCAACATCGTCATCAAGCAGTCCGAGATGGGCGATGCGCTGCAACTCATCCATCGTTGCTCCACGCTGGGCGCCGACGCCTTCATCATCCAAGACTGGGGCCTGTTCTTTGAGGTCAAGCGTACGATGCCCGGCATCGAGACACATATCTCGACCCAGGCGAACATCCATGACGACCGCGGGACTATCTGGTGCCGCGAGCAGGGCGCCGACCGCGTAACCCTCTCGCGCGAGCTTTCCATCGACGAGATTGCCGCCATTCACGATGCCGCGCCCGATGTGGACCTTGAGGTCTTTAGCCACGGCGCCATCTGCTTTTGCTACTCGGGTCTGTGCCTGCTGTCGAGCTTTGCCATGGCGGGCCGCTCGGCCAACCGCGGCATGTGCGCTCAGCCCTGTCGCCTGCCTTACGAGCTGATCGACGAGAACGGCCGCGCGCTCTCCCCCGCCGGCCGCGAGCGTGCGCTATGCCCGCGCGACACCAACACTTCGCAGCTTGTTCGCCGTCTGTATGACGCCGGCGCCGCGTCGCTCAAGCTCGAGGGCCGCATGAAGGCGCCCGATTACGTGTACTCCATCGTTGATGTGTATCGTCGCGAAATTGACGACATGCTATCCGGAGCCACCGTTGCCAAGGACGAGGAAGCCGCCCGCCAGCGCCAGCTCAAGCGCTGCTTCAACCGCGACTTTACGCACGCCTATCAGGACGGCACCTCGGGCGACGAGATGATGAGCTACGAGCGCTCCAACAACCGCGGCCAGATCGTGGGCACGGTGCTGGGCAGCCGCCCGGCCAACCGCGATGTGCGTGGCCTCAAGCCCGACGACCGCCGTCGCCGCGCCGCCATCGCCCGCATTGAGCTG
Organism: uncultured Collinsella sp.; assembly: GCA_958445985.1. Classification (GTDB taxonomy): domain Bacteria; phylum Actinomycetota; class Coriobacteriia; order Coriobacteriales; family Coriobacteriaceae; genus Collinsella. Next base: position 16,374 of record CAUCUN010000005.1, read on the forward strand.
TTTGAACCCGTGGGCAAGGGCGACTTGTTGGAACTTCGCCACGATAACGAGTTTGACCAGTTCCTGACCACCATTGCCGCCGATGATGCCGCCGCGGGCGATGTTATCGAGTGCCGCGTGCCCCGCAGCATGCCCGAGGGCTGCCGCGTCCGCGTGATTCGCAGTCAGCGTGCCATCGACGCCGCCGGTGCCGCGCTCAAGCGCGATGTGCTGCGCCGCCGAGCTGTTGATGTGTCCGTCGTGGCGCGCCTGGGCGAGCCGTTTACCGTTACGCTCACCTGCTGCGACGACCCCGCGCTCACCGCCACCGCCACCGGCTTTACCGTCGAGGCCGCCAAGACCCGTGCGGTCGAGGCGTCCGATCTGGTGGAGCATGTGGGCCGCATGGGCTCCTCGCCCTTTGAGGCAGCGAGCTTTGACGTTTCGCTCGACGCCGGCTGCGGTATGGGCTTCTCCGCCGTGCACAAGGTGCGCGCCGCCGCTTGTAAAGCCTTAGAGGAGGCCATTCTGGCGCCGTACGAGGAGCGCGCGAAAACGCTCGAGTTGCCGGCGATTGTAACCAGTGATTCCCGCGCCATGCCCGAGCATTACCGCGACGAGCCGCAGATCTGCGCCACCGTCACCACGCTCGAAGCCGCCGAGGCAGCTCGTGCCGAGGGCGCCACGCGCATCTACATGACCACCGACGCGCTCGATACGGCCGAGCTCTCCCCCGCCGATGCATTTGAGCAGGGTATCGTGCCTGTACTCGACGAGGTCTGCCGCGCCGTCGACCACGAGCGCGTCGATCCCTGGATCAATGCTGGAATCACCGTCGCCGTCGGCAATATCTCTGAGCTCGCCGTAGCCGCGCATGCCGGCGCCACGGCCGAGATTCGCTCTTGCCTGCCGGTGCACAACACGCCCTGCATGGAGGCGCTTACCGAGCGCGGAGCCGGTGCGTTTTGGCTCTCGCCCGAAATCACGGTCGACGAGATTGTCTCGCTCGGCGCCGCCGCGCCCGCGGCTCTGGGCATCACCGTCTTTGGCCGCCCGCGCGTCATGACAAGCGAGCACTGCATTCTGCAGGTTGCCAACGGCTGCATCCACGATTGCGCCAACTGCCGCCTGCGCGCCCGCAAGCTCTCGCTCAAGAATATCGACGGAAAGGTCATGCCCGTCCGCACCGACATCCATGGCCGCTCTCGCTTGTACGACGCCTACCCCATCGACCTCACGCCGCAGGTCCCTCAGCTGCTCGACGCCGGCGTGCGTCGTCTCATGGTGGACGGAACGCTGCTCGAGACGGATGAGGTGGGTCGTGCCGTCGCCCGCGTCCGTCGCGCCGTCGAGGCGGCTCAAGCCGGCCGTAAGCCCGCCGCCCGTCTGCGCGGGGCGACCTCGGGCTGCATGTTTGTGGGAATTAGCTAACCGAAAGGCTTACACGTGAACGAAGAACCTCAAGTCCTCTACTGCGATGCCTGGCTCATGGCCATCGACAAACCCGCCGGCATGATCGTACACGGTGACGGCACCGGCGAGCGCACGCTCACCGACTACGCCAGCGACCTGCTGCTGGCGATGGGCGACGGCTTTGCCGCGACCGACATGCAGCCGCTCAACCGCCTGGACCGCGACACCACCGGCGTGGTGTTGTTCTCGCTCGACAAGCAGACGCAGCCCGCCTTTGACCAGATGGTGATCGAACACGCTTTCGAGAAGCACTACCTGGCGCTCGCCGAGGGCAAGATCGACTGGAACGAAAAGCTCATCGACAAGCCCATCGCCCGCGACCGTCACGACAGCCGAAAGATGCGCGTCGGCGCCAGCGGCAAGCCGTCTCAAACGCGCGTGAAGGTGCTCAAGCGCCTTAAGAGCCGCCGAGGCCTGCCCACGCGTTCGTATATCGATGTCGAGCTGCTCACCGGCCGCAAACACCAGATCCGCGTGCACCTGGCGAGCGAGCGTCATCCCCTGGTGGGCGACGAGCTCTACGGCACGCCGCGTCCCTGCGGCCTGATGCTCCATGCCCACAGCGTGTCCTTTACGCATCCCGTAACCGGCGAGCCCATCCACATCGAAGCCCCCTGCCCCTGGGAGCCCTAAACCACCACAATGGGGACAGGCACCTTTGTGGTGGTTTTGCCGCAATGGCTCAGCCGCGGTCCCAAAACGTCTCGATCCGTAACAGTTAGAACCCTTTTTCCGGTCTATCTGTTACAGATCGAGACATTCGAATCCCCCTTAAGGGAAAATCTCAATCTGTAACAATAACTCGGCAAAATCGGTCCCAGATGTTACAGATCGAGACAAAGGGACGGCGCGGTTCGGAAGTATCTCAATCTGTAACATCTAACCCACTTTTGACAGTCCAGTTGTTACAGACTTAGACAAACCGGCAGACAACGAAAGCGGCAACGCCCGTGATGGACGTTGCCGCTTTTCTATTGAGAAGACTAATCGGTTTTCGTTACTAACCACCACAATGGGGACAGGCACCTTTGTGGTGGTTTTGGCCTTAGCCTGCCCCTGCTTGCTAGACCGTGATGACGTTATCCATCGACTGGTACTTGGCGGGCACCTCGCCCGCGGTGATGATCGTTGCGTCGCGGAAGTCCGCGAACTTGACGGGCGCCACCATGCCAAATTTGCTGGCGTCCGAGATTACGAAGCGTTTGGCGGTATGGCGCATCGAGACACGCTTGACCTGCGCTTCCTCAATATCCGGTGTGGTGAGACCTTGCTCGGCGGCGATGCCATTGGAACCCCAAAAGCCGCAGTTGAAGTTATAGCGGTCCAGAGTTGCCAAGGCATCGGGACCGACGAGCGCCTCGGTCTCGGGCTTGAGCTCGCCGCCCAGCACCACGGTGCGCATGCCGCGCAAAGCGAGGTGCTGAGCGTGAAGCACGGAATCAGTCACATAGGTGACGCCCTCAAGGCGCGGAAGATGCTCGATGAGCTTGAGGGTCGTGGAGCCCGAATCGATATACACAAAGCTATCGGGCTCCACAAGCGCCGCCGCACGGGCGCAGATACGCTCCTTGTCGTCGTTATGGAGATCGCTGCGCTCGCCGATCGTCAGGTCGCGCGTCACGTGCGCGCGCTCCAGACTCGTCGCGCCTCCGTGCACCTTGGCGATACGGTGCGCGCGGTCGAGCGTTTGCAAGTCACGGCGAATGGTGGACGGTGTCACGCCCAGGGCTTCGGCAAGCTCCGGCACGGTAACCGAGCCGGCCTGCTGCACCATCGACACGATCGCGTTGAGCCTATCTTCCGCAAGCATCGCTTACTCCTCCTCGGGGTACACGACTCCCCAATCGGCTCGGAGCTTGGTCATCAGCTCCATAACATCGGAAGCATAGCCCAGAAGCTCGCGCTTCGAATCATCGCCGGCAACGGCCTTCTCCAGGTCGGCCATCTCGTAGCACAGAGCGTATGCCTCGGTGCCAGTGTGGACCTCCTCACGGTGACCGTCCGCAGTCCACACGATGGTCGCATGGTCGGCGCGCGGATACTCGTTGACCTCGATATAGCACTTATCGAAACTGATGACCGAGCGCTTGGGCTGTTTGGAGTGGAGCGTAAGGCTCACGACGCCCAGCTGCTGCTCGGCGTTACGGCAGACAATGCCGCCCGCAACGTCGACACCGGTCTCACAGGTGTTGCCCAGCGAGACAACCTCAGCGGGCTGGCTCGCCATAAACAGGCGCATGACGGAGAGCGCATACACGCCAATGTCGAGCATGGCGCCGCCGGCAAGGTTGCGATTGTAGAAGCGATTGGTCAGATCGCCGTACTCCTTGTAGCTGCCAAAGTTGAGCTGAGCGAGATTCATGCGGCCGAACTCGCCAGCATCCATGCGACGGCGCAGCTCCTGATACAGCGGCATGTGAAGCACCGTGGTGGCGTCCATAAGGACCACGTTATGCTCGTCGGCGATGGCACGGGCCTCGTCGAGCTCGGCGGAGTTGAGGGTAATGGCTTTCTCGCAGAGCACATGCTTGCCGGCGGCCAGCGCGGCACGCAGATAGGTGATATGCGTGTTGTGCGGCGTGGTGATATAGACGGCGTCGATGTCCGGATCGGCGTAGAGGTCCTCAACCGTCTCGTACACCTTCTCGACACCATACTGCTCGGCAAAAGCCTGGGCCTTGGACGGCGTACGGTTGGCGACACCCGCGAGCTTGCGACCGGCCAGAGCGAGGGACTGGGCCATTTGGTTGGCGATAACGCCGCACCCGATCACGGCCCAGCGGAGCTCGGGGGCCGTAAAGATATCATCGGGGAACGGCTGATCCTGGACCGAGGCAAACGCCGCCTTTGCGGCTGCCTCGGCGTCGAGCGGAGCCTGTTTGGAATCTGCCATCATGTGCCTCCTGAGTCATCGAAGGTTCTTCATTTCTAACAGCCCTATATTCGCACAATTGCGCGCGTATTTGCTTGTATTTGCGTGTTTATTTGTTTATCTGTCATTATTTAACCATAGTTAGCAGATGTTTGCGCGGTTATGCGTATTATCGCGCAAGACTCTGCGCGTAAATGCGCATGCGACGATCCTTGTGAGACATAAAGAGGCGGCACACCAAAGCCCTAAAAGAGAGAGCGGGCTGTATTACTCAACCCCTCTGAGAAGGCATCAGGTATCAATGAACCGCCCTGAACTACCGGCACATAGGGACCCAGCTGCCGGCACCTGAAGGGACTGTCCCCATGTGACGCTTTAGTGGCAAGGCTGTCCCCGTCAACTAGCCGTTTAAGAACGTCCCCAACGACTGCTCATTTAAGTCTGTCCCCAATGAGTGGGGATAGAAAAAGGCCCGGGTGCCGTGGCATCCGGGCCTTTGCTAGCAACTTAATGTTGCGGGCAGCTTAGAACTTGTGGCCGCACTTCTTGCAGACGCGCAGCTTGTTCTTGCCGTCCTTCTCGTGACCGACGCGGGTAACCTTACCGCACTCGGGGCAGACGAGATTGACGTTGGAGGCGTCGATGGGAGCCTCCTGCGAAACGATGCCGCCCTGCTGGTTGGCAGCGTTGGGCTTGACGGCCTTCTTGACGACCGAAACGCCCTCGACAACGACCTTGTTCTCGGCGGGGAGAGCACGCAGGACAACGCCCTGCTTGCCGCGATCCTTACCAGAGAGAACCTGGACCTTATCGCCCTTCTTGATATACATATATCTCCCCTAACTACAGGGTCTCGGGAGCGAGCGAGACGATCTTCATGTACTTCTTGTCACGAAGCTCGCGAGCGACGGGCCCGAAGATACGGGTGCCGACGGGCGAACCATCGTTGTTGATGACAACGCAGGCGTTCTCATCAAAGCGAATGTAGGAGCCATCCTTGCGGCGGATCTCCTTAACGGTGCGAACGACGACGCAACGGACAACGTCCTTCTTCTTGACGTTGGCGCCAGGGGTAGCCTCCTGGACAGCACCGATGAACACATCGCCGATGCCTGCATAACGACGCTTGGAACCGCCAAGCACCTTGATGCAGCGAATCTTGCGAGCGCCGGAGTTGTCGGCGACGTTCAGCATGGTTTGCATCTGAATCATGGTAGATGTTCCTCCGAACTAAGAACCGAAGAGAGGTGCGCAGCCTTTAGACGGCCTGTGGTATGCAAGCCAGGCATACGCACATCTTCGGAAACGTACAAGTCGTAAGAGCGACTGCTTATTTAGCGCGCTCGACGACCTCGATGAGGCGCCAACGCTTCATCTTGGACATAGGACGGGTCTCCATAACGCGGACGGTGTCGCCCACGCCAGCCGTGCACTCCTCGTCGTGAGCGTGCAGCTTCTTGGAGCTGGTCATCATCTTGCCGTACTTGGGGTGACGCTTGCGCTCGGTGATGGTGACAACAATGGTCTTGGCACCGGAGACGGAGGTAACGACACCCGTACGGACCTTACGCGAGTTACGCGAATCAGTCATGTTCTCTCCTTAGGTCCTACTCGGCGACAGCGGACTTCTCCGCTGCGATCTCGCGGGCGCGCTGCTCCGTGAGGACGCGAGCGATGTCCTTCTTCACGGTGTTGACGCGAGCGGTGTTGTCCAGCTGGCTGGTGGCCATCTGGAAACGAAGGTTAAAGAGCTCGGCGCGCATTTCCTTCAGCTTCTCAACGAGCTGAGCGTCCGAGAGCTCACGAATCTCTGCGGGCTTCATTAGTTCTCCTCCTTGGCGGCGGCGGCGTCCTCAGCAGCCCACTTGGCCTCGAGAGCGGCCTCCTCAGCCATCTCCTTCTCGATGCGCTGCTCAGCGTTCTTAGCAGCAACAATCTTGGTCTTGATGGGAAGCTTGTGCTGTGCAAGACGCAGAGCCTCGCGAGCGACCTCCTCGGGCACGCCCTTGACCTCGAACATGATGCGGCCGGGCTTGACGACGGCCACCCACTCCTCGGGGTTACCCTTACCAGAACCCATGCGAGTCTCGGCAGGCTTCTTGGTGATGGGCTTATCGGGGAAGATCGTGATGTAGACACGACCGCCACGCTTCATGTAGCGGGTCATGGCAATACGAGCGGCCTCGATCTGACGGTTGGTGATCCAATGGGCCTCGAGAGCCTGGATACCAAACTCGCCGAAATGCAGCTCGGTATTACCCTTGGCCTGGCCCTTCATGGAGCCACGCTGCACCTTGCGGTGAAGAATACGCTTAGGGGCAAGCACTACTGACCCCTCCTCTCGGAGTTACGACGACGAGGACGGGAAGAGCCCTCGAGTGCAGGGTTGGGAACAGGCTGGCCCGGGAGCTTCTCGCCCAGGTAGATCCAGACCTTCACGCCGCAAGCGCCCATGGTGGTGCTGGCGACAGCCGTGCCGTAGTCGATCTTGGCACGGAGGGTGTGCAGAGGCACGCGACCCTCGCGGTACCACTCACGACGGCCCATCTCGGCACCGCCGAGACGACCGGAGCACTGGATACGGATGCCCTTAGCGCCGGCCTTGCGGGCGGACTGGACAGCCTTGCGCATAGCGCGACGGAAGGCAACGCGGCCCTCGAGCTGCTCGGCGATAGACTGAGCAACGAGGTTGGCGTCGAGCTCGGGGCGCTTGATCTCGACAACGTCGACGGAGAGCTGGCCCTTGGAGACGCCAGCGACCTTCTCGAGCTCGGTGCGGAGGGTATCGATCTCGGCACCCTTCTTACCGATGACAACGCCGGGGCGAGCGGTGAGGATGATGACCTTCACCTTGTCGCCAGCGCGCTCGATCTCGACGCGGGAGACAGCTGCGCGGGAAAGACGCTTCTCGAGGTACTTGCGGATCTCGAGATCGTTACCGAGGGTCTTAGCGTAATCCTTCTCTGCGAACCAGCGGGAGCGCCAGTTCTCGGTGATGCCAAGACGGAAGCCGGTGGGGTAGACTTTCTGACCCATACAGCTTTACGCCTCCTTTCGAGGAGCAACGACGACGGTGATGTGGGAAGTACGCTTCAGAATGCGAGAAGCGGAACCCTTGGCGCGGGGACGGATGCGCTTAAGCGTCGGACCCTCGTCAACATAGGCAGCGGCGACAACCAGGTTGTCGGCACGCAGACCGTTGTTGTTCTCGGCGTTCGCAACGGCGGAACGGAGAACCTTCTCGACATCCACGGCGACGGCGCGGTCGCAGAAGTGGAGGATGTCGAAGGCCTGAGCGACAGGCTTGCGGCGGATCAGATCGACCACCAGGCGGGCCTTGCTGGGGGAAACACGCACGTACTTAGCGACGGCGCGAACCTCGGTGGCCTCAGTTTCAATAGACTTAGTTGCCATTTACGGTTAACCCCCTATTTGGCCTTGTGGCCACGGAACGTACGAGTCGGCGCGAACTCGCCGAGCTTGTGACCAACCATGGACTCGGTAACATACACGGGCACATGCTTGCGGCCGTCGTGGACGGCGATGGTGTGACCAACCATCTCGGGGAAGATGGTGGACGCGCGGGACCAGGTCTTCACGACGTCCTTCTTGCCAGCCTCGTTCATCGCGGTGATACGCGAGAGAAGGCGAGTCTCCACGAACGGGCCCTTTTTGAGACTTCTGCTCATAAGTGCTTTCTCCTAAAACTCGGTATCCGAAATTACTTCTTACGGCGACGAATGATGTGCTGGTTCGAGACCTTCTTCTTCTTGCGCGTACGAAGGCCCTTCGTCGGCTTACCCCAGGGGGTAACAGAGGGACGACCAGAGGTGTGGTTCTTGCCCTCGCCACCGCCGTGCGGGTGGTCGACAGGGTTCATGACGGTACCGCGGACGGTCGGGCGCACGTTCATGTGACGCTTACGGCCGGCCTTGCCGATGACGATGTTGGCGTGATCGGCGTTGCCGACCTCACCGACGGTGGCGCGGCAGGTAACGAGGATGCGGCGCATCTCAGAGGAAGGCATACGGACGATAGCGTACTTGCCCTCCTTACCCATCAGCTGGCAGGAGTTACCGGCGGAACGGGCGATAGCGGCGCCCTTGCCCGGCTGGAACTCGACGGCGTGGATGAGCGTACCGACGGGGATGTCGGCGAGGGGCAGAGCGTTGCCCGGCTTGATGTCGGCGTCAGAACCGGACATGATGGTCTGACCGACCTCGAGGCCCTTGGGGGCCAGGATGTAGCGCTTCTCACCGTCAGCGTAGTGCAGCAGAGCGATGCGAGCGGAACGGTTCGGATCGTACTCGATCGTGGCAACCTTGGCGGGCACGCCGTCCTTGTTGCGCTTGAAGTCGATCACGCGGTAACGACGCTTCACGCCGCCGCCCTGGTGGCGGGTGGTGATGCGGCCGTTGTTGTTACGACCGGCCTTCTTGGGCAGGGGCTCGAGAAGAGACTTCTCGGGCTTGGTGCAGGTGATCTCGGAGAAGTCGGAGATCGTCTGCCAACGCCTACCAGCGGAGGTCGGCTTAAGGTGCTTTACAGCCATTACAATCCCTTTCAATAGGAATCCGTTAGCCATCACAGACAGGGATTCGAGGTTCTGCCTCGGGTGCGATGACACCGGACGTATACACGGTTCCGGGCGTGTCCATTTTATACGCCCAAAACCTTGAGCTCTCGCCTCCCCTATTTGGGAGGCATGAGCTCACTCAACAGCAGCGAGTCTTAGGCCTGATTGCCAAAGACCTCGATGGTGTCGCCCTCGGCCAGCGTGACGATGGCCTTCTTCCAAGAACGGGTCTTGCCGGCGACATAGCGCACGCGCTTGGTCTTGGGCTTGACCGTCAGGGTGTTCACGCGAACGACCTTGACGCCGAAGATCTCCTCGACAGCGTCCTTGATCTGATACTTGTTAGCATCCTTGGCGACCTCGAACGTGTACTTGTTCAGCTCCATGCCGGAGAAAGAACGCTCGGACACGATCGGACGGATGATGATCTCGTGGGCGGTCATTTATGCAAGCACCTCCCCGAAGTGAGCGGCGATGTCGGCGGGCATCAGCACAGCGTTGTTGTTGACGAGATCGTAGGTGTTGGCCTCGTCAGCGGTGATGATGAACGTCTTGGGAATGTTGCGGAACGACAGGTAGGCGTTGACGTCCTCATCGCGAACGATGATGGTCAGACGCTTGCCCTCAAGGCCGAGAGCCTTGAGCATGGCGACGGCAGCCTTGGTGGAAGGCTTCTCGAAGCCGTAGTCGTCGACGAGCACGAGCTCGCCATCGGCCAGCTTGGCGGACAGCGCGGAGCGCATAGCCAGCTTGACCTCCTTGTTGTTCATACGCTTAGCGTAGGAACGGGGCTTGGGGGCGAAGACAACGCCACCGTGACGCCACTGGGCAGCACGGATGGAACCCTGGCGGGCACGGCCGGTGCCCTTTTGACGCCAAGGCTTCTTGCCGCCACCGGAAACCTCAGAGCGGCCCTTAGCGGACTGGGTGCCCTGACGCCAAGAGGCCATCTGGCACTTGACGATGTGGTGCATAACGTGGATGTTCGGCTCGATGCCGTACACCTCAGCGGCGAGCTCGGCCTCGGCGACCTTCTTGCCCTCGCTGTTCTTTACTTCAAACTTTGCCATTTAAGTGTTCTCCTTGGTATGACGCTGGGCTAAATGGGCTGGGCCCTTAGGCCATACGGATGGCGACGAGACCATTCTTGGCACCCGGGACAGCGCCCTTGACCAAGATGAGGTTCTGCTCGGCATCGATGCGGACAACGGAAAGGTTCTTGACGGTAACGCGCTCGTTACCCATGTGACCGGCCATCTTGACGCCCTTGAGGACGCGCGCAGGATAGGCGCACTGACCGATAGAACCGGGGTGACGCTGGAAGTGAGAACCATGCGTCATAGGACCGCGGCGCTGACCCCAGCGCTTGATGCGACCCTGGAAGCCCTTACCCTTGGAGGTACCGATGACGTCGACCTTCTCGACATCAGCGAAATCAGCGACGGTGACGACCTCGCCGACCTTGTGCTCCTCGCCGTTCTCGACGCGGACCTCACGAAGGAAGCGGACAGGCTCGACGCCAGCCTTGGCGAAGTGACCAGCCATGGGCTTGTTCACGTTCTTGGCCTTGATGTCGCCGAAACCGATCTGGACGGCGTCATAGCCGTCGGTTGCCTGAGTTTTAACCTGCGAGACAGCGCAGGGGCCAGCCTGGATGACCGTGACGGGAACGACGTTGTCGTCCTCGTCCCAAACCTGGGTCATGCCAATCTTGCGGCCGAGAATCATGCTGATCAAGATATGATCCCAACTCTCGCGTGGTCTTGGGACAATGCGTACACCACCGAGCGTACGCCCCTAGAGGACCACTACTTACACGACGTGCTCCCCAACCTTGTATTTCGCCCGGACTACCTGACAACCCTATTAAGCAGGCATTTTGTCCAGCCAGAATACTCCCCTGGTTACACACAGCTGTTTAGTATACACGGCTGCGGGCGTATCCATCGAGATTCATATTTCACTCACATTGTTTACGCAGGTAAAGTGCGTGGCACGTTCCCAGTGTGCGGCGGAGGGGGCGGGCCTGAGACGTATTAAGGTTGTCGCGAGTTCCGCACGAACAGGAGAGCACTTAATGTGCTCTCCGTCGTGAGCAGGACTGTAGAGCAGCAACCTTAATATGTCTCAGGCCCGCCCCCTCCGCCGCACACTGGGAACGCCACGTTGATGTCCGCTAAACCTTGCTCGCTCAGGCTAATGACTTTGTTGGGGGTCCACTATTTGCTGGAGGGTGAACTTGCATTGCATTGGCCCGCCTTCTGCTTGTGGCTTTGCCTCATCGAAATCGAAGATCATGATGGCGCAGTTGGGGAGTTTTGTTGGGAGCTCGAAGCCCTCTGGAGCTGCAGCCTTGATGAATTGGCGGCTGGCGCTGCCGTGGCTTACTGCTAGGAGGGTTTCTATGCCCTCGGCGCCCATGAGATTGGTGAGGGTGTCTACCATGCGCGCTTGCAGCGCCTGGCTTCCTTCCCCTCCGAAGGGGACCAAATCCTCGCCCGGATCCCAGACGTCGGTGGGAAGGGCATCGTGGGGACCTTCCTCGAAGGTGCCGTAGCAGCGTTCGATGATGCCTTCGCAGGGCTCGACTGCTGCGTCCGGGCCAAGGAGTTCGGTTGCGACGAGCTGAGCCGTGTCCATGGCTCGGCCTAAGGGCGAAGAGACCACTTTGTCGGGGACAACGTCGTGGCCCTTGAGCCATGCGGCTGCCATTCCCGCTTGTTTGCGGCCAAGGTCGGTCAGCGGTGAATCGCAGCGGCCCTGGACCAGCTTTTTGACGTTGAACTCCGTCTGACCGTGGCGGAGTAGATACAGCTTCTTCATGCTCTCCCCTTCTGCATAACCTGCTTTGCCGGCACAGCCTTACTCGTGGGTATGTCCTACGTAGTCTTCGTCGATCGTAATCTTGGCAATCGACTTGGGATATTCCGATTCGACCCGTTGTGCCAGCGCGTGCTTTACGTCTTCGGCACTCATCTGCAGATCCGAGGGACGCACGCAGTCAAAAATCACGTTGGTGTGCGTGGGGCCCGGCACGCAGCGCAAATCATGAATCGAAAGGCGGCTATCGATCTCCTGGGCCATTGCGTTGATGCGCAAGCGCATGCTCGCCACCTTGGGATCGTCGGTCACGATGGGGTCGTAATGGAGCGTGACAATCATGCCGTCTTCGTTCCTAAACGCCTGCTCGATGTTATCGAGCGTGTCGTGACTTTCCAGCGGGCTGGCCTCGGCTGCCATCTCGGCGTGAGCGCTTGCAAACTTCCTGCCCGGGCCGTAGTCGTGAACCATCAGATCGTGAACGCCCAAAACGCCGGGGTAGCTCATGATCTTGTCTCGAATGTGCTTGACCAGCTTAGGATCGGGCGACTGACCCAAAAGCGGGCTCACCGTATCCTGGATGAGTTCAAAACCGCTCCAGCCAATATAGGCGCCAACGGCAAGGCCGACCCATGCATCAAGATTGATATGCGTCACCTGGGAAACAATCGCGCACGCCAGCACGGCGCCTGTGGCAAGGACATCGTTCTTGGAATCCTGCGCGGTCGCATGCAGTGTCTCGGACTCGATACGGTCGCCGAGCTTTTGGTTGAGCGCCGCCATCCACAGCTTAACAACCATCGAAAGCGCCAGGACTGCCACCAGGGCAAGCGAGAACTCGACAGGTTCGGGGTGGATGATGCGCTCAAACGAGGACTTCACCAGTTCAAGGCCAATGAGAAGCACGAGCGCCGCCACGACAAGACCCGAGAGGTACTCGTAGCGACCATGGCCGTATGGATGCTCGGGGTCGGCGGGCTTGCTCGCCAGCTTAAAGCCCAGCACGCTCACGATATTCGAGCTGGCATCGGACAGGTTGTTCATGGCATCCGCCACAATCGAAACCGATCCCGAAACCACACCAATTGCGCCCTTCGCAGCACAAAGCGCAACATTGGCGAGAATACACACCACGCCCGTCAACGTGCCCACGCGCGCACGGTCGCCCTGTGTGCGCTTAACAATCCACTCGACCATCTACATCCGCCCCCACGGTACTACCTATATATCTATTGCTCAAACGGATTGTAGTGTAGCCACTTTGTCTCCCAGATACAAAGAGGCCGCAGCCCGCACGGGCCACGGCCTTGGAGCATGACAAAAGAATCGTCCTTTTGTCGCACAGGTTTATGCGCTTACTTCAGCAGCGCTCGCCACTGTTTCGGGCGAATCGGCTCCGTCCTCCGTCGCCTGCCCCTTCGCCGGCACCACGCCAAAGCAGTAGCTCAACGCCGCAGACACCGCAAATGCCACACCGCCGGCAGCGCAGCACCACAGCAGGTTCGAGATGCCGCCCGTGGCAAAGCCAATGACCATGAGGACATTCGTCATGCCGATGGTATAGGCCGTAACGTGGCCCACGGCCGCAACAAGGCCTCCGACGGCGCCGCCAATGGCCATGCACGTCAGGCACCTGCCATATTTAAAGCCGCAACCGTACAGCGCCGGCTCGCTTACGCCGCCAAGCACACCCGAGATCGAATAGCCCAGCATGAGCGCCTTCTCGTCCTTATCCGCAACGCGAAGCGACGCGCCAAAAGGCATGCCCCAAACGGCGAACGTCGCCATCGTCGCGGCGATCAGGATGCACGAATCCGTTCCCACACTCATAAACTGCGCATAGGCAAGCGATAGGACAACGTTGCTGACGCCGGCGATCTTTAGGAACTCCCAGCCCGCGGCAAGCCCCATGAGCGTGAGCAGCGACACGATGCCACCGGAATTGCCAAGCATAAACATAAGCTGGCCCAACAGCATGCCCAGATAGCTGCCCGCCGGCGCCGTAATACACAGCGAAACCGGAACCATGACGAGCATGGTCGCAAACGGAACGAACGAAAACGCCATGGCCTTAGGGATAACGCGCTGAAAGAAACACTCCACTCGCCATAGCACGGGCACCGAGATGAGAACCGGAATAACAGTCGTCGTGTAATCGTTGACCGGCGCGGGAAGCAGGCCATACACGGAGGTCATCGATGCCCCCGTCGTCGATGCGACATCGACGAGCTTAAGCAGATCGGGCGCAATCAATACGCCGCCCAGCATCATGCCTAGCTGCTCCGAGCAACCGAGCTGACGGGCGGCCGCCCAACCAAGATAAATGGGCAAAAAGTAGTAGCCGGCGTTATAGAGCCAACTGTAGAACAGGCGATAGATTTCGGAATCGGCAGACCACAGGCCCAGCATACCTTCGCCCATAATGACGGCGACGGTGCGGAACAACGCCGCGCAGACAATAAACGGCAGCGCCGACATCATGCTTTTGGACAGATAGTCCACCACGGCCATGGCGTTTGATGAAACCGTCGTTGTAAACGAGGTGTTAGAAACTTGTGACATGGAACGCCTTTCCCAATGTGACATGCGAGCTTTCCCTTTGTCACATCGTGCGGTACTGACCGATTGCGCGGTACTTTTCGTAGCGGAGGTTTGTGAGGGTCGCGTCGTCGAGCTGCCCAAGCGTATCGAAGGCATCAAATGCCGAGGACATGACGGCACCGGCGATCTCCTCATGCGACAGGCCCCTATCGTCAACAATGCCGTCGATGATGCCGAGCGCCAACAGATCGGGGGCCGTGAGCTTAAGCGCCTCGGCGGCCTCATTCGCGCGCTCGGTATCCTTCCACAGGATCGACGCACAGGCCTCGGGGCTCACGACCGAATAGGCCGAGCTCGAGAGCATCAGGATGCGGTCGGCCACGGACAGCGCCAGCGCGCCACCAGAGCCGCCCTCGCCTGTCACCACCGAGACAATCGGCGTCTTGAGGCCGCTCATCTCCATGAGATTCTGGGCAATCGCCTCGCCCTGGCCGCGCTCCTCGGCACCGATGCCGCAAAACGCGCCCGAAGTATCAACCAGGCACAGAACCGGTCGACCAAACTTTTCGGCCTGGCGCATCAGGCGACGCGCTTTGCGGTAGCCCTCGGGATGCGCCATGCCAAAGTTGCGGCGCATACGCTCTTTGGTCGTGGTGCCGCGCTCGATGGCGATGACCGTTACGGGGCGTCCGTCTTTCCAGCCAATGCCAGCCACCACAGCAGCGTCGTCGCCAAAGTAGCGGTCGCCGTGCAGCTCCACAAATCCATCCAGGCCCAGCGAGATCATCTCACCCGCCGTGGCGCGATCTGCCGAGCGGGTCTGCTTGACAATCTCGAGCGCGGTTTTTGGTGCCGCCGAGCGCTTAAACAAGTGTCCCAGCTTTTTGCCGCGGCGACCCGTGTGCACGATCTCATGTGGTGCCCCCAGGCCGGGCGCGTGCCCTTCGTGCAGCGCCAGCAGCTCGCCCACCGTGAGCGCGATCTCGCCACGCGGAACAACGGCATCGCAAAAGCCGTGCTCCAGCAAGAACTCGGAGCGCTGAAATCCCTTGGGCAGACGCTTGTGCATGTTCTGCTCGATCACGCGCGGGCCGGCAAATGCCGTCAGGGCATCGGGCTCGGCCAGGATAATGTCGCCCTCCATAGCAAAGCTCGCGGTTACGCCTCCGGTCGTGGGGTCGGTGAGCACCGTGATATACAGGCCGCCCGCCTCGCTATGGCGCCTAACCGCCGCAGAGATTTTGGCCATCTGCATGAGCGAGGTCACGCCCTCCTGCATGCGGGCGCCACCCGATACGGTAAAGCCAACGACCGGCAGTCCCAGCTCGGTCGCACGCTCAAATGTGCGGCAGATCTTCTCGCCCACCACGGAACCCATCGAGCCCATCATAAAGTTGGCGTCCATAAAGAAGAGCGCCGTATCGCAACCGCAGATTTTGCCCTTGCCGCACACAACGGCATCGCGCTCGCCCGAACGTTCGCTCACGCTCTTGAGCTTGTCGGCATAGCCGGGAAACGAAAGGAAGTCCTCCGGCGCCAGACTGGCATCCCATTCCTCAAACGTGCCCTCGTCAATCGTCATGCGCATGCGGTCGCGCCCGCTCACGCGAAAGTGTTTGCCGCAACGAGGGCAGACCTCGAGGTTGTCGTGCAGGCGTGCCTCATCGATCACACGGCGGCACTCCGGGCACTTGATAAACACGTGGCGTGCGGGAAACTCGGCGCACGACTCGGTTATCGGCCCCTCAAGGACATTGACCGTCTTCGCTTTTCTATTCATCAGCATAGAGATGCCCCATCAGATCGGTGTGGTACATGCCCGACAAGAACTCGTCGTTTGCCAGCACGTCGAGCTGAAGCTCGCTGTTTTCGCTCACGCCCTCAATCACGAGCTCGCCCAGGGCCGAGCGCATCTTGCGAATGGCGCCGTCACGCGTGGGCGCACACACGATGAGCTTGCCGAGCATAGAGTCGTAGTACGGCGGAACTTTCGCACCGGTAAACATGGCGGAATCCCAGCGTACGCGCGGACCGCCCGGCACACGCAACGCGGTGACCGTTCCGCAGGACGGCAGAAAGTCCGGCGTTTCGGCATTGATGCGGCACTCCATGGCGTGGTTGCGGACCGGCATGTCCTCCTGCTCAAAGGGCAGAGGCTGGCCGGCTGCCACGCGCAGCTGCCACTTGACCAAGTCGGTATCGGTCACAAACTCTGTAACCGGATGCTCCACCTGCAAGCGCGTGTTCATTTCCATAAAGTAGAAATTGCCGTCGTCCGAATACAGAAACTCGATGGTACCGGCTCCTTCGTAGCCGACGGCACGAGCCAGGTCACGCGCTGCCTTGTGCATGCGAGCACGAATGTCGTTGTGTCCGTCGAGGCACGGCGCGGGACTCTCTTCGATCAGCTTTTGGTTGCGACGCTGCACCGAGCACTCGCGCTCGCCGAGCGAAAATACATGGCCCTGCTTATCGGCCATAATCTGCACCTCAACGTGGTGCGCCGGCGCGACGAACTTCTCCATGTAGCACTCGCCGTCGCCAAAAACGGCCTCGCCCTCGGCACGCGCCTCGATGAACGCCTTTGCCGCATCTTCCACGCGCTCGACCTTGCGAATGCCGCGACCGCCACCGCCCGCGCGCGCCTTAATGAGCACGGGACAGCCAATGCGCTCGGCCTCGGCCGTCGCCTCCTCGGGACTTTTGAGCAAATCGCAGCCCGGCACGATGGGCACGCCCGCCGCGGCAGCCGTTCGGCGTGCGGCGTCCTTGTCGCCCATGCTGTCGATCACCTCGGCCGAAGGACCGACAAAAGCCAGGCCATACTTGTCGCAGTCGCGTACAAAGCTCGCCTTCTCGGAAAAGAAGCCGTACCCAGGATGGATCGCCTTTGCGCCCGACTTTACGGCACAGGTGAGCACGGCATCGTCGTTGAGGTAGCTCTCGGCAAGACGCGGGCCGCCGATGCAATACGCCTCGTCGGCAAGTTGCACGTGCAGCGCGTCCGCATCGGCCGTGGAATAAACGGCGACGGTCTTGATGCCCATATCGCGGCACGCGCGGATAACACGGACCGCGACTTCGCCGCGATTGGCGATGAGCACTTTGTCGAACATGAAGCCTTCCTTAACTTTCGTGCATGAGTGCAAAAGACATATCGGCGCGGCAGCAAACCTCACCGTTGACGCTCGCAGTACCCGTCGCAAAGCGGAACGGCCCGCGCGCACGCGTGATGGTGCACACCAGATCCACCGTGTCGCCCGGGCGCACCGGACGCTTAAAGCGCACCTTGTCCAGACTCGTGTAGAACGGCGTCGCGCCGCGCGCCTCCTCATCGCCCATCAGTAGCACGCAACAGTTTTGGGCGAGCATCTCGCACTGAATCACGCCGGGGACCACCGGGTTTCCCGGAAAATGCCCCTGCAAAAAGTACTCGTCGCCCGTGATCGTGATCTTGCCGTGGGCCTCGTCGCCCACCAGCTCGGCCTCGTCGAGCAAAAGCATCGGCTCGCGATGCGGCAACAGCTTCTTGAGCTCTTCATTGTTCATGGACATCACCTATCCGATCCTCATGAGGCAGCTGCCAAACTCCACGAGGTCGCCGTCGGCCACGCAGATCTCGAGCACCTCGCCGTCTGCCTCGGCCGTCACCTCGTTGAGAACCTTCATGGCCTCGATGATGCAGAGGGTCTCGCCGGCCTTGACCTTAGAGCCCACGTGCACAAACGGCTCGTCGCCCGGCGCCGGGGCAGCATAGAAAACGCCGACCATGGGAGCGGTCACCTCGGTGCCCTTGGGCTCCGGTGCGGCGGCAGGCGCCTGCGCGGCGGGCTCCGGTGCGGCGGCAGGCACGGCGACAGGAGCCACCGCCGGAGCAGTCACGGCACCCGGCATAGGCATGGGCACGGCAACCGGCTGTGCGGCGCTCGCGCGCTCGAGTTCGACCGCGGTGCCATCGGGCTCCTCAACGCGTACGCGCGTGAGGCCGCGGTCCTCCATAACATCGGCTATCTCGGCAAGTCTTTTGGAATCCATGCTCTAGCTCCTCGTATATCTACGCAGCGCGATGGCGGCGTTGTGTCCGCCAAAGCCCAGGTTGGTCGAAAGCGCCCAGGTAAGGTCGGCGCGAACCGCGCGATTGGGCGTGTAGTCAAGATCGCAGGCGGGATCGGGCGTGTGGTAGTTAATGGTCGGCGGCACCACGCCTTGTTCGAGCGCCATGGCGCAGGCCATGACCTCGATGGCGCCCGTGGCACCGATCATGTGGCCGGTCATCGACTTTGTCGACGAGACGTGCGCGGCGCGCGCCGCGTCCTCGCCGAGTGCACGCTTAATGCCCGCCGTCTCGGACGAATCGTTGAGCTTGGTAGATGTGCCGTGGGCATTGATGTAGAGACCCTCGGAAGGCTTGACGTCGCCCTCGGTCACCGCCAGCGATATCGCGCGGGCAATGCCGGCAGCCTCGGGATCAGGGCTCGTGATGTGATAGGCATCATCGGTGTTGCCGTAGCCCACGACCTCGGCATAAATGTGCGCACCGCGCGCCTGCGCATGTTCCATGCTCTCGAGCACGAGCACGCAGGCGCCCTCGCCCATCACAAAGCCGTCGCGGTCTGCATCGAACGGACGGCAGGCCGTCGCGGGATCGGGGTTGGTGGTCAATGCGCGGCAGGACGTAAAGCCCGCAACGGCATCGGGGATAATTGCGGCCTCGGCGCCGCCCGCGAGGATCGCGTCGGCATAGCCGTGCTTGATGGCGCGGAACGCCTCGCCCACCGCATGGGCCGAGGTTGCGCACGCGGTCACCACGGGCAGGGTCGGGCCCTTTGCCTTGTGGCGGATTGCGATATTGCCCGATGCCATGTTGGGGATCATCATCGCGATCATATAGGGCGATGCGCGGCGGGGCCCCCGATCGGCGATCGTGTGGACGTTGTCGACGAGCGTCTGCATGCCGCCCACGCCCGACCCCACGTAGACGCCCAGGCGCTCGCGATCGATGGCGCCTTCGACATCAAAGCCCGCATCGTGCATTGCCTCGTCCGAAGCCGCCATCGCAAACTGAACGCAGAGGTCCAGATGCTTGGCGTCACGCTTGCCAAAGTACTCGTTGCCGTCAAAGCCCTTGACCTCGGCCGCCACCTTGACGGCAAACGCATCGGTATCGAAGTGCGTGATCGGGCCGATGCCGCACGTGCCGGCGCACATGGCCGCCCAGGTGGCAAGCGCGGTGTTGCCGAGCGGCGACACGGCACCGATGCCGGTGATTGCAACTCTCTGTTCCATCATGGTCTCCTCATCCAAGCCGTTCTTCGGCCCTGATTTCTACATCGCCATTCCGCCGTCGACGCGTATGACTTCGCCCGTAATGTAGGCAGCCGCATCGCTCGCTAAAAAGCGCACCACGCCGGCCACCTCCTCGGGGCACGCCATGCGCTTAAGGGGAATCTGGTCCTCGGTGGCCGCACGCACCTTCTCAGAGAGCTTTGCCGTCATATCGGTCTCGACAAACCCGGGGGCGACCGCGTTCACTCGTACGCCGCGGGGCGCAAGCTCGCGCGCTACCGCCTTGGTCAGGCCGATCACGCCCGCCTTAGAGGCAGCGTAGTTGGCCTGCCCGGCATTGCCCATCAGGCCCACAACCGAGCTCATGTTGATGACGCAACCGCCGCGCTGGCGCATAAAGGTCTTGGTGAGCGCGCGCGTCGTGTTAAACGTTCCTTTAAGATTGACATCGAGCACGCGATCGAAGGCGTCATCGCCCATGCGCATGAGCAGGCCATCGCGGGTGATGCCAGCGTTGTTGACGAGCGCCCAAATGGAGCCAAAGTCGTTGAGGACCGCTTCCACGCACGCGTTGACGGCAGCGGGGTCGGCCACGTCACATTGATATGAGCGCGCCGTGGCGCCAGCCGCCTCGCAGGCGTCGCACGTCTCGCGCGCCGCATCGACGCTGCCGGCATAGACGACGGCGATATCAAAGCCGTCCTCCGCCAGGCCCACGGCACAAGCGCGACCGATGCCGCGCGAGCCGCCCGTGACAAGCGCCACGCGACGTGAGTCGTTGCGCTCGAGCGCGCCGTTGTTCAAGTTGCCCATGTCATTCCTTTCGGGTTACAGCCCTGTGAACTATGCGAGCTCGTCGGCAATAGCTGCGACCTGCTCGACCGTTTCGCACGAATACACACGAACGTCGCTCAGCGTACGCTTGACCAGGCCCGACAGCGTTTTGCCGGGGCCGACCTCAATAAACGTGTCGATGCCTTGATCCTGCAGAGCATGCAGCGTGTCGACCCAGCGCACGGCATGACTCACCTGGTTGGCCAGCACCTCCGATGCCGTCTGGGGGTCCGCCGGATAGGGCGCCGCTGTCATATTTGCCAAAACAGGAATGAGCAACGGGGACGGCGCGTGACCGGCCTCAATATATGCGGCAAGGCCACAGGCCACCTCGGCCATATAGGGGCTATGAAATGCACCCGACACCGCGACCTTCATGGCGCGGCCGCCAGCCTCTTTTACTAGGACGTCGAGGGTCTGCAGCGCATCGGGCGCTCCGGCCACAACCGTCTGCTGGGGACTGTTGTAGTTGACCGGCCAGCAGTCCTCGCCGGCCTGCGCAGCCAGGTTCTCGACTTGCGCAGCATCAAGTTTGATGACGGCGCGCATGCCGCCGGGGTGACGCTCGGCCGCCGTGGCCATCAATGCCGCGCGCTCACACACGAGCTCAAAACCCGCTCGCGTATCGAATGCCCCCGCAAAGGTGAGTGCAGCGACCTCGCCCAGCGAGAATCCCGCACAGGCGGCAGGCACCACGCCGCGCTCGCGCAGGGCGACGGCGACAGCCAAGTCGTGCACGAACACGCAAGGCTGCGTGTTCTCGGTCTGCGAGAGCTCCTCCTTGGAGGCGCTCCGGCACTGCTCGCTCGTCCCCGGGCGCACCTCATCGGCAATGGCGAACACCTCGGCAGCCGCCGGCGATGTCTCGATCAAGTCGACGCCCATCGCGGGGTGCTGGGCACCCTGGCCGGCAAACAAAAACGCTACGCCACCCATGCGCACGCACCCTTCAGGACGTGCTCGGCGCCATCGACCAGGTCGTCAACGATTTCGCGTGCGCTCTGGCGCTCGTTGACCATGCCGGCAATCTGTCCACACAAAAACGAACCCTCTTCGTAGTTGCCGTCCTTGGCGGCCTTACGCAGCGCACCGGTTCCCATAGCACCGAGCTCCTCGGCACTCGCGCCGGAACCCTCGCTCTTGGCATAGGCGTTGGTGAAGGGGCTCTTGAGGGCGCGCACTGGATGTCCCGTCGAGCGACCGGTCGCACGCGTCGAAGTGTCGTTGGCCTTCAGGACCATCTCTTTGTACTGCTCCGAGACGGTGCACTCGTCTGCGACCAGAAAGCGCGTACCCACTTGCACGCCTTCGGCGCCCAGCATAAAGGCGGCCGCCACGCCGCGGCCGTCGGCAATACCGCCGGCGGCCACGACGGGAATGTCAACCGCATCGACGACCTGCGGCACCAGTGCCATCGTCGAGGTCTCGCCAATATGGCCGCCCGATTCGGTACCCTCGGCAACAACCGCCGTGGCTCCACGACGTGCCACGAGGCGCGCCAGCGCCACCGAGGCAACGACCGGGATGACCTTGATGCCCGCCTCGTTCCACGCCTTCATGTACTTGGTGGGATTGCCGGCGCCCGTCACGACGACCGGCACTCGCTCGTCAATCACAACCTGCGCGACCTCGTCGGCAAACGGGCTCATGAGCATGACGTTGACGCCAAAGGGCTTATCCGTCCTGGCGCGCAGCTCGTGAATCTGGTCGCGCAGCCAGTTGGCGTCGGCGTTCATGGCCGCGATAATCCCCAAGCCGCCCGCCTCGGACACTGCGGACGCCAGCGAGGCGTCGGCAATCCAGGCCATACCGCCCTGGAACACGGGCTTTTCGATGCTAAGCAGATCGCAGAGAGGAGTCTTGAGCATCTCTACTTCTCCAATGCCGCCTCGACCGTATCGGCGAACTCGCCGACCGTCTTGGGGTTCTCCTCGGTATCGAGCTGGATGCCAAACTCGTCCTCGACGGCAACGAGGATCTCGACGGTGCCCAGGCTGTCGAGACCAATCTCCTCGAGCGTGGACTCGGGCTTCATCTCGACATCGTCAAGACCGGCGGTCTCGCGGATAACGTCGCAAACGCGCTCGAAGGTCTTCTGATCTGCCATGGTAATTCTCCTTTGGTTGTGCCCTAGGGCGTTTTTATTTCCTATGTGCGACTACTTCCAACGAAGCAGATAGCCACCTATATCCAGACCGGCGCCAAATCCAACCAAGGCGATGGTGTCGCCTGTGTGAAGTGCACCGGCGTTTGCCAGCCGGTCGAGGGCAAGCGGAATGCATGCGCTCGAAATGTTGCCGGTCTCGCGCAACGTGCGAACCACGCGCTCGTCCGGCACGCCCAGGCGCTTGACCGCCTGGCTCAGGATTCGTTCGTTAGCCTGATGGAATACAAAATGATCGATGTCTTCGACCAAAATGCCCGCATCGATCGCAAGCTTATGGACCGTGTCGCAGATGGCGTTGACGCCGAACTTGAACACACGGCGGCCATTCATGGACAGCACGCTCGCGCTATCTGCGGAAGCCTTAAACGGCGAGGTACCGACCAGACCGGGAACGCGCAACGTCTCGACGTCGGGCGCCGTCGAAAGCTCAACGGCAAGGGGGCTGTCTCCCCCAGCTTCAATCACTGCGGCGCCTGCCCCATCGCCAAAAAGCACGCAGGTGGCACGGTCGGTCCAGTCGAGCGCGCGCGTCATCTGCTCGGCAGCAACAACAAGCACGCGCTCGGCACGGCTGCGGGCGATATAGCCCTCGGCGACATCGAGCGCAAATACGAAGCCGGCACAAGCCGCCGAGACATCGAAGGCAGGGCACGTCGCGCCTAGTCGCTCAGCAACGGCACACGCCTCAGCGGGAACAAGGTGGTCACCCGTCGTCGTCGAGCAGACGATCAGATCCAGCTGGCTCGCGTCGATTCCGGACACCTGGAGTGCCCGCTCGCTCGCCGCTACGGCAAGGTCGTCAAGTGACTCGGCGGTGCAGACGTGGCGGCTCTTGATACCTGTGCGAGTAAAAATCCACTCATCCGAGGTATCGAGGAACTCGGACAGCTCGTCATTGGAAACACTGCGCTCAGGAAGTGCCGAACCTGTTCCAAGAATCGTGAAACCCATCACTAACCTCCTTTGAGTTGTTGACGTGTTTACATCGACCAAGAGAGGATAACGCATTTTAGTGATTGTTGACGTGTTAACATTAAATTGTCCAAATGCGACAAAGGCTTCACATTGTGTCTATCTCTCGACACCATTGCGTCATTCACTTATTCAATAAGGAGGTAGCAGCCGCTATGGATGCCCAATTAACGATTGTCGACGTAACCGGATCGACCAACGATGACCTGCTCGAGGCAGGAAAACAGGGTGCGCCGCACGGCACAGGACTTGCCGCCCGCGCGCAAACGGCAGGACGCGGCCGGCGCGGCCACAAGTGGGATTCAACCGCCGGCAACCTATTGCTTTCGATTGTCCTGCGTCCATGCGTTAATCCCGCAAAGTACTCTGGTCTTGCCGCCGTCAGCGGCCTAGCGGTGCTCGAAGCACTCGAAAAGCAGGGTCTTGCAAACGAGATTGGCCTCAAATGGCCCAACGACCTGGTCGCGCGTGGACGCAAACTCGGCGGCATTCTGGTCGAGGCCGCACGCGATAACGAAGGCAGCCCCTTTGCGGTCTGTGGCATCGGCGTCAACGTGAACTATGTGCCCGCGGAGGTTCCCGATGGCGGTCTGCCGGCAATCGGCCTGTCAGACCTTAACGAAAACGTTCCTGCCGTCGACATGCTCCTCGATGAGGTCTATCACGCCGTTATAGACGCTGTAGATGCCTGGGCAGAACGCCTCAACGCCATGGAAGAAAACACCGGACCGCTCGCGCCCGTCCACGACGAATATATCGCTCACCTCAATTGGATTGGGAAGCACGTTATCGCCCGCTCCCCCGCTGGAGACGAGCTGACGCGAGGCATCTTTAAAACGGTCGATGACTTTGGTCGCGCGTGCATCGAAACGGAAGACGACTTGCGATCCTTCCATTTTGAGGAGGCATCGCTGCGTCCCTTGAGCGAATAGGGAGCCGCAACCACCTACTCGGCAGCATTACCCGGCAGTCCAAACCATCATTCAAAACAAAAGGGCCCCGCTACCGAAACGGCAGCGGGGCTCTTTAAGCTATGAGCGATATCGCTTAGAGCTTGATGTCGATGTCGACGCCAGCGGGGAGGTCGAGACGCATGAGCGAATCAACGGTGCCCGAGGTGGGGTCGAGGATGTCGATGAGGCGCTTGTGGGTGCGCATCTCGAACTGCTCACGGGAGTCCTTGTTCACGTGCGGCGAGCGGATAACCGTGTACAGGTTGCGCTCGGTGGGCAGGGGGACAGGACCGGAAACGCGAGCGCCGGTCTTCTGAGCGGTCTCGACGATGAGCTTCGCGGACTGATCGACGACCTCGTGATCATAGCCCTTGAGGCGAATGCGGATCTTCTGGGTAGCCAACTTAAACCTCCAAAGAGTGCGAGAGATGTTCTCGCAGGATTACGTAACAGGGAGCTCGAACTTAGGCGTTCTTGCTCATGACCTCGTCCACGATGGACTTGGGCGCGGGCTCATAAGAGTCGAACTGCATCGTGTAGGATGCACGGCCCTGGGTCTGGGAGCGAAGGTCGGTAGCGTAACCGAACATCTCGCCCAGCGGCACCTTGGCACGGATGAGCTTGCTGTTCTTGCGATCCTCCATGCCCTCGATCTTGCCGCGGCGACCGGAGAGGTTGCCCATAACGTCGCCCATGTACTGCTCGGGGGTCTCAACCTCGACAGCCATGATCGGCTCGAGCAGCTGCGGATCGGACTTCTTGAGGGCGTCCTTGATAGCCATGGAACCGGCGATCTTAAAGGCGGCCTCGGAGGAGTCGACCTCGTGGTAAGAACCGTCGAACAGGGTGACCTTAACGTCGAGGACCGGGAAGCCGGCGATAACACCGGTGTTCAGGGCCTCCTGGATGCCCTTGTCGATGGACGGGATGTACTCCTTGGGCACGACGCCGCCGACGATAGCGTTGACGAACTCGTAGCCGAAGCCCTCCTCCATCTTCTCGAGCTTGATGACGGCGTGGCCGTACTGACCGCGACCGCCGGACTGACGGACGAACTTGCCCTCAGCCTTCTCGACGTCGTGACCAGCGGTCTCGCGGTAGGCAACCTGGGGCTTACCAACGTTAGCGTCAACCTTGAACTCGCGGAGCAGACGGTCGACGATGATCTCGAGGTGCAGCTCGCCCATGCCGGCGATGATGGTCTGGCCGGTCTCGTGGTTGGTGGACACCTGGAAGGTCGGGTCCTCCTCGGCGAGCTTGGTCAGAGCCAGGGACATCTTGTCCTGCTCGGCCTTGGTCTTGGGCTCGATGGCAACGTCGATAACGGGCTTAGCGAACTCGATCTTCTCGAGGACGATTTCCTTGCCCTCTTCGCACAGGGTGTCACCGGTGGTGGAGTTCTTGAAGCCGACGCAAGCGACGATGTCGCCGGCGGCGGCGTCATCACGGTCGATACGCTCGGCGGCGTTCATCTCGAGGATGCGGCCGAGGCGCTCGCGCTGACCGTTGGAAGCGTTGACCACATAGGAGCCGGACTCGGCGCGGCCGGAGTAAACGCGGACATAGGTAAGCTTACCGACGAACGGGTCGGTCATGATCTTGAAGACCAGGCCGGAGAAGGGCTCGTCGAAGGAAGGATGACGCTGGATCTCCTCGCCGGTGTCCGGATCGGTACCGGTGACGGCCTCAACGTCGAGCGGGCTGGGCAGGTAGTCGACGACAGCGTCGAGCAGCTCCTGAACGCCCTTGTTCTTGTAGGCGGAGCCCACGAAGACGAGGTTGAGCTCATTGGCCAGAACGCCCTTGCGCAGAGCGGCCTTGAGCTCCTCGACGGTGAAGTCCTCCTCCATGAGGATCTTCTCCATGAGCTCGTCGTCAAAGCTGGCAGCAGCGTCGAGGAGCTCCTCGCGCTTGGTGGCAGCGATGTCGGCGAACTCAGCCGGGATCTCGTCCATCGGCTCGGGGTAGGTCATACCCTTCTCGTCGGCCTTGAAGTCCCATGCGGTCATGGTGACCAGGTCGATGACGCCCCAGAAGTTGTCCTCGGCGCCCATCGGGACCTGAGCGGCCACGGCGTTGGCGTCGAGACGATCCTTCATGGTCTCGATAGCGTTGAAGAAGTCAGCGCCCACGCGGTCATACTTGTTGATGAAGGCGATGCGGGGGACGTTGAAGGTAGAAGCCTGACGCCAAACGGTCTCAGACTGGGGCTGAACGCCGGCAACGGCGTCGAAGACGGCGACAGCGCCATCGAGGACGCGCAGGCAGCGCTCGACCTCGGCGGTGAAGTCAACGTGGCCCGGGGTGTCGATGATCTGGATGCGGTAGTCCTTACCGTCCTTGTTCCAGAAGCACGTGGTAGCAGCGGAGGTAATGGTTACGCCGCGCTCCTGCTCCTGAACCATCCAGTCCATGGTGGCAGCGCCCTCATGGACCTCACCGATCTTGTGGGTCTTACCGGTGTAGTAAAGAATACGCTCGGTCGTGGTGGTCTTACCGGCATCGATGTGGGCCATGATGCCGATGTTACGGGTATCGGAAAGCTTGTACTTAGGCTTAGCCATGTTAGTTCCTTACCTTAACTTACCAACGATAGTGAGAGAACGCGCGGTTGGCCTCGGCCATCTTGAAGACGTCCTCACGCTTCTTGACGGAAGCGCCCAGGCCGTTGGAAGCGTCGAGGATCTCGTTGGCGAGACGCTCGGCCATGGTCTTCTCCTTGCGAGCGCGGGAGAAGTTGACGATCCAGCGGATACCCAGAGCGGTGGAACGACGGGAGTTGACCTCCATCGGGACCTGATAGGTAGCGCCACCGACACGCTTGGGCTTAACCTCGAGCGTGGGCTTGACGTTGTCCATAGCCTTCTTGAAGGTAGCGAGAGCGTCGCCACCCTCGGACTTCTCGGCAACGATCTCGAAAGCGGTGTAAACGATGCGCTCAGCGGTGGCCTTCTTGCCGTCAAGAAGGACCTTGTTGATGAGCTGAGTCACCAGGCGGTTGTTGTAAACGGCGTCAGGCTGAACCTCACGACGATTAGCTGCTGCACGACGCGGCATGTGAAATCTCCTTAAGTGTCTACCGTGCGGCGCTTAGGCGGCACACGGCGAAAGTATCAAAACGTTATCTGGCTTATTTGGCCTTGGGGCGCTTAGCACCGTACTTGGAACGGGCCTGCATACGGTTCTGGACCGGAGCAGCGTCGTAGGCGCCACGGATGACGTGATAACGGACACCAGGGAGGTCACGGACACGACCGCCGCGGACGAGCACGATGGAGTGCTCCTGCAGGTTGTGGCCCTCACCCGGGATGTAAGCAGTAACTTCGATGCCGTTGACGAGGCGAACACGGGCAACCTTACGAAGAGCCGAGTTCGGCTTCTTGGGGCTCGTGGTGAAGACGCGGGTGCACACGCCGCGCTTCTGGGAGTTGTGCTGCAGAGCAGCGTTCTTGGACTTCTTGGGCACGGAACGACGGCCCTGGCGAACCAGCTGGTTAATAGTAGGCAAAGCGTACTCCTTCTCGAATGATTCCAGCTTTCTGTAAAGTGCAACGGCTTGAATCGAGGGGTCAGCATCCCCCTACGAAACACGCAGTTCGATAGGATACGTGGCGTTAGCTGTGTCGTCAACAGACCACGCTGCCGGGCGTATCCTAAAATGAGCATATTTCCGCAAAGCCTACACAAAAGGAATCCCCTTCTGTGCGCGGGGACGGATTCCCGGAACGGGCGCCCGCTGTTTAAGTTTGCTGCTCTACAGTCCTGCGCAAGACGGAAAGCACATTAAGTGCTTTCCTTTGCGTGCGGAACTCGCGACAAACTTAAAACCTGGGCCGCCCGGTCCGGGAATCCGACATGCTCGTTGGGGCAACGTTACCTTCCAAAAAGGGACAGGTTTATTTTGGTCGGTTTTATCTGGGGAAACGTCGCACTCCAGCGATGATCTGCTCTCATCTGTCGCGTGGAAATCGGCGGCGCTTTCGGAAGTAAATCGCTCGCTTTAACCGCCCATTTACCGCAAAAGAGGCCGCTTCCCCTAGTAGGAAGCGGCCCCAAATCTTACGAATAGACGATGGTAAAGGGTGCTTCTGTTTCGGTCTCTCCTGTTGACGTGCACCTCGTGCCCCCAAGCGTTACTGAGACCACTTGGTCGACATCAATCAACTTCGTTGGCACCCAGATGTTCTCTCCGCTATTGCGCGCATAAGAAAAATATAAGTTGAACACCCCTGCGTCGTCATCTTCGATAATCTGCTCCGATCCATCCTTGTAGCTGACGGTCAGCTTATTATCAACTGCTTCATAGCCCAGATCATCGATGTGTGTCTGGATAGAAAACGGGCTGATTTCGAGAGGCGAGTCATCGGAGCGGAGTTCCTTTGTATCGACGTACGCTCCAACGCTAAACTCGGGCGTCGATGCCTCGAACGGCTTCGCATCCTCGCCTTCGCCCTCGGTCCACGAGATATTCCAGGTGACCGCATGTTGAAAACCTCGCTCGCGATCCATAGAAGCAAAGTACATCGTGCCATTAATGACAGTATCGCTTGATGTGTCCTTATCAATGGTGCAGCGTGTGTCAGCCCATTCCTCGCCGAAGTTCATGCTGGGCGTGCCGATGCCTTGTTCTTCTTCACCATAAAGAACAAGTTCGCCTGTCTCTGCTGCTGGCTTGTAGTAGTTAACGCCACTTGGATTGGACAGCGTAAACGTCACGGCACCGCAACCGTTTTTATCGATAGCCATCTCATGGATATCGAGCGTATAGCCGTTACCCTCGACGGACAGATTAACCTTCTGGACTGCACCCTCCAGGCTTTGGGGCGCGATGCCATCACCAAACTCTCTGGTGTAGGTGTATTTAGTCCCCGATGAGCCGCCGTTGGTCCAGGTGATGGAATCCCCGTTGCCGTGGTTTCCCCAGGCTGAGGCAAAATAGGCGGATTTGACAACGGCGTAGGCGACCCCTCCGGTCGCCAACACTCCGACAAGACATCCAACTACGGCAACATACAGAGGCTTCGCGTGACCCTTTCGACGAA
Source organism: uncultured Collinsella sp. (assembly GCA_958445985.1). Lineage (GTDB taxonomy): Bacteria > Actinomycetota > Coriobacteriia > Coriobacteriales > Coriobacteriaceae > Collinsella. The sequence goes on from CAUCUN010000005.1 coordinate 45,889, forward strand.
GCGGCTCACCAGCAGCGGCATAAAGAACACGGTCAGCAAGATCGCTATCGGCTTGGACGGACTCGAAGGCCTGCTTGATTTGATTGGATTTCACGGTCGCCCTCCTCTAGGATGAACTTGAGCTTCGATCTGCCGCGAGCCAAACGCGTTCGAACGGTCGCGGCTGGCACATGCAATAACTCGCCAATCTCTGAGGTCGAAAAGCCCAGATAGTAATAGAGCACGATGGGAATACGGAATCGTTCCGGAAGTCGCATAACGTCTGACAGGACAGCCTTGGTCTCATCCTGCGCTGTCGAAAGCGACTCGGCCAGGTTCTCAATATCCTCCACACGCCTCCATGGCTTTCGAAAGAGGGATTTACATTCATTGATCGTGACCCGGATAAGCCAGCGGCGAAGATGTTCCCAACTTTCAAAGTGTCCATCGCTTTTAAGCAACTTAAGAAAGACATCCTGGGCAATATCGTCGGCATCGGCACAATCGCGCAGGTACGTCAATGCGATTCGAAACACGACATCACGGTGATCCTCGACCGCCTGTCTAAATGCTTGTTCTTCCATAATCACCTCCCGGTGACGTTAATGATTCTTGCTGAGGCCCTCACCATAGATACGCTTTGACCGAACGAAATGTTTCAAATTCAAGCAGGAATAACCTACCAAAATAAACCTGTCCCTTATTGGCAAAAGGAATCCCCTTCTGTGCGCGGGGGCAGATTCCCGGAACGGGCCGCCCGCTGTTTAAGTTTGCTGCTCTACAGTCCTGCGCAAGACGGAAAGCACATTAAGTGCTTTCCTTTGCGTGCGGAACTCGCGACAAACTTAAACAGCGGGCGGCCCGTTCCGGGAATCCGACGTGCTCGTCGAGGTAACGTTCCTCACCAAAAAAGACCCGCTTCCCTGTTGGGAAACGGGTCTTTGGAAGGGCGGTTAACGTACTTGGAAGTTACTCCTCGTCGTTGTCCTTGGCCTCTTCGGCGTCGTCGGTGTCCACGAGCTGGTTGAGCAGCTCGTCGAGGGAAGCCATGTCCTCGTTGATCGCGCCGTTGGCGGGAGCCTTCTTGTCGTCGATCGGGGCGCCCAGGAGCTCCTCGTCGGCGTCGGCGTGATGCGTCGGAGCGGAGGTACCCAGCAGGATATCGTCCGGACCGTCGGGGCTAAAGACCATCTGCAGCAGCTGCGAGAGGTCTTCCTCGTCGGCAACGTCGTCGTTGTTCTCGAGGATGTAGAGCAGGTCGTGGGCCTCCAGGCCGTCACGGAGCTCCTCGATTGCCTTGGCACCGATGCCATCGATGCGCAGCAGATCCTCCTCGGACTTACCGACCAGGTCGCCGACCGTCTCGATGCCGACCTCGCTGAACTTGTTGGTCCAGCGCTGCGACACGCCCAGGTCGTCGAACAGGTACAGGCGAGCCTTCTCAGCGGAGATGGTGTGGCCGTTGCGGGTGAACGAACCGTCAGCACCGCCGAACTCGTCGTAGCCGGCCCAGTCGAGCTGCTGCGGGAGCTGCTCGTCCAGGTCCTTGAGCTCCACCGGAGCCCACTCGGGCAGCGACTTGGCGTTGGGCGAAGCCGGGCCGTCGATGTCGACATAGCCGTCGGCCGTGCGATACGTCAGCTTGGCGTTGGCGTACGGCTTGAGGCCAGTACCAGCCGGGATCTTCTTACCGACGATGACGTTGGACTTAAGGTCGAGCAGGTGGTCGACCTTGCCCTCGATGGCAGCCTCGGTAAGGACGCCGGCGGTACGGATGAACGAAGCGCTCGACAGCCAGGAGTCGATGTTGGACGCGACCTTGAGCGTACCCAGGATGACGGGCTCGGCCACAGGAGCCTGACCGCCCAGACGGGCAACGCGCTCGACCTCGTCAGCAAACTCGTAGCGGTCGACGTACTGACCAAGCAGGTACTTGGAGTCACCGGGGTTGGTGATCTGAACGCGACGCAGCATCTGACGTGCGAGCACCTCGATGTGCTTGTCGTTCAGGTCGACGCCCTGGCTGGTGTAGACGTCCTTGACGCTCTCGACGAAGGTGTGCATCGTCGACTCGATGTCGGTCAGCTTGCGCAGGTTGCGGAAGTTGACGAAGCCCTTGGTGATCTGGTCGCCGGCGCGAACCTCGCAACCGTCCTCGATCTCGGGCATAAAGCGCACCGAAGCGGGGACGCGACGCTCGTCGAGAACACGGGTGTGGTCCTCGGAGTCGGTGAGCGTCAGCACGTACTCGGACTTCTCGGGCTTAATCGAGAGGTGACCGGAGTACGGAGCCAGCTCGGCCTCGCGACCCAGGATCTTCTCGTTGACGTTGCCGACGATATCGAACATACGGCTGACCGTAGGCAGGCCCTGCGTAATATCGTCGACGCCAGCGACGCCGCCGGAGTGAATGGTACGCATCGTAAGCTGCGTACCGGGCTCACCGATGGACTGGGCGGCAATAATGCCGACCGCGGTACCGATGGCGACCGGACGACGGGTGGAAAGATCCCAGCCGTAGCACTTCTGGCACACGCCGTACTTGGAGCGGCAGGTGAGCAGCGCGCGAAGCTTGACCTTCTTGAGGCCCGCATCGACCATCTTCTGGATGTCGGCGACCTTCTCGATGTAGCCGTCCTGCTCAAAGAGCACGGTGCCATCGGGAGCCACGACGTCCTCAATGAAGCAACGGCCGACGAGGTCGGTGTTGAGGTCGGTGGTGCCGGGGATGATGAGGTTGTAGGTGACGCCCTCGTGCGTACCGCAGTCCTCCTCGCGGACGATGACGTCCTGGGCCACGTCGACCAGACGACGGGTCAGGTAACCAGAGTCCGAGGTGTGGGATGCGGTATCGACCAGGCCCTTACGGGCGCCGTAGGTCGAAATGAAGTACTCGAGCGGCAGCAGGCCCTCGCGGAAGTTCGCCTTAATGGGAAGGTCGATCGTCTCGCCGGACATGTCTGCCATCAGGCCACGCATGCCGCCGAGCTGACGCAGCTGGGTCTTAGAACCACGGGCGCCGGAGTCGGCCATCATATAGAGCGGGTTCTCCTCGTCGAACAAGTCGAGCATGAGCGCTGCAACCTTGTCGGTACAAGCGGTCCACTCGTTAACGACTTCGATGTGGCGCTCCGTCTCGTTGATGAAGCCCTCCTCGAAGTACTCGTTGATCTGGTCGACGTTGGCCTGGGCGCGATCGAGCAGCTCCTGCTTCTCGGCAGGGATGAGAGCGTCCCACACCGAGATGGTGAGGCCGGCGCGGGTAGCGTAGTGGAAGCCGGAGTACTTGATGGCGTCGAGGATCGGGCCGACCTTGGCCTCGGGGTAACGATCGCAGCAGTCGGCAACCAGCTTGGCCACATCGCCCTTGACCATCTTGTAGTTCATGAACTCATAGTCTTCGGGCAGGCACTGGCGGTTGAAGATGATGCGGCCGATAGAGGTCTCGAAGCGCGCGGTCTTGTTGCCGGTAACGTCGTAGTCGACGAACTCGTTCTTGCCGTTCTTGACGCGGAAGATACGGGTGCCGTCCTCGTTGATGACGTTGGCATCGGCAGCGGACACGCGAACCTGGATCTTGGCCTGCATGTCGACCTCGGAACGGCAGTCATAGGCGTGCAGCGCGTCGTCGAAGCTGGCGAACACGTGGTTCTCGCCCGGCAGACCCTCGCGGACCTGGGTGAGGTAGTACACACCAATGATCATGTCCTGCGAAGGGATGTTAACCGGCTTGCCGGATGCCGGCGAGCGCAGGTTGTTCGCAGAGAGCATGAGCACGCGAGCCTCGGCCTGAGCCTGGCTGGACAGCGGCACGTGGACAGACATCTGGTCGCCGTCGAAGTCGGCGTTGAAGGGCGAGCAGACCAGCGGGTGCAGGTGGATAGCCTTGCCCTCGACCAGCACCGGCTCAAAGGCCTGGATGGACAGACGGTGCAGGGTCGGTGCACGGTTGAGCAGCACGACGCGACCGTCGATGACCTCTTCGAGGATATCCCACACAAAGGTGGCACCGCGGTCGATAGCGCGCTTGGCGCCCTTGATGTTCTCGACCTTGCCGAGCTCGACCAGGCGCTTCATGACGAAGGGCTTGAAGAGCTCCAGCGCCATGGTCTTGGGCAGACCGCACTGGTGCAGCAGCAGCTTGGGGTCGGTAACGATTACCGAACGGCCGGAGTAGTCGACACGCTTGCCCAGCAGGTTCTGACGGAAACGACCCTGCTTGCCCTTGAGGGCCTCGGCGAGCGACTTGAGCGGGCGACCGCCACGGCCAGAGACCGGGCGACCACGACGGCCGTTGTCGAACAGGGCATCCACGGACTCCTGGAGCATGCGCTTCTCGTTGTTCACGATGATCGCAGGGGCGTCCAGGTCGAGCAGGCGCTTGAGTCGGTTGTTACGGTTGATCACGCGACGATACAGGTCGTTGAGGTCGGACGCGGCGAAGCGGCCGCCGTCGAGCTGGACCATCGGGCGCAGATCGGGCGGAATGACCGGGATGACATCCAGGATCATGTTCGCGGGGCTGTTGCCGCCCTTCAGGAAGGCGTCAACGACCTCGAGGCGCTTAACGGCCTTCTCGCGCTTCTGCTTCTGGGAATCCTCGTCGGCGATGATGGCCTTGAGCTTCTCGGCCTCGGAGGGGAGGTCGATGGCAGCGAGCAGGTCGCGGACGGCCTCGGCACCCATACCACCCTTGAAGTACATGGAGTAGTAACGGGTCATCTCGCGGAACAGCGGCTCATCGGAGATGAGGTCGCGCTCGGTGAGCTTCATGAAGGCGTTGAAGGCGTCCGTGCGGAGCTGCTTCTCGTCCTTGCACTCTTCCTCGATGTCGACGATGCCAGAGGCGATCTCCTCGGGGGTCAGCGGCTCCTCGTCGGAGAACTCGTCAAAGTTCTCGGGGTTGCCCTGCTCCTTGAGGGACTCGATCTGGCGGGCGCACTCGGCATCGATCTCTTCCAGATCGGCGGCGAGCTCCTCGCGCAGGTCGTCAGCGTCGGCCTCGCGAGCCTCGTAGTCGACCTCGGTGATGATGTAGCTGGCAAAGTACAGAACCTTCTCGAGGTCCTTGGACTTGATGTCGAGCATACGGCTCATCGGGAAGCTCGTGGGGCTCTTGAAGTACCAGATGTGGGACACGGGAGCGGCGAGCTCGATGTGACCCATGCGCTCGCGACGAACCTTGGCCGAGGTGACCTCGACGCCGCAGCGCTCGCAGACGATGCCCTTAAAGCGGATGCCCTTGTACTTGCCGCAGGAGCACTCCCAGTCCTTGGCGGGACCGAAGATCTTCTCGCAGAACAGGCCGTCCTTCTCGGGCTTGAGGGTACGGTAATTGATGGTCTCCGGCTTCTTGACCTCACCGTGCGACCAGGAACGGATCTGGTCGGCGGAGGCAAGGGAGATCTTTACCGAGTCAAAATCAGTAGCTTCGAAATCTGCCACAGTCAACTACTCCTTATCAGTGGTCGTGGCGGCGACAGCCTCGGGTGCCTCGGCGGTCTCGGCATCCTGGGCCTCGACGTCGGTGTCAACGCCGGCGAGCGCAGCCAGGTCGTCGAGAGCAGAGGTCTCCTCGGCGGTCACAGGGGCGGAGGCGTCCTCGTCGGCATCGTGCATGGGCTCGATGTCCAGTGCGAGGGAACGGATCTCCTTGACGAGAACCTTGAAGGACTCGGGGATACCCGGAACCGGGACGTTCTCGCCCTTGACGATGGACTCGTAGGTCTTGACGCGGCCCACGGTATCGTCGGACTTGACGGTCAGGATCTCCTGCAGGACGTTGGCAGCACCGTATGCGTACAGTGCCCAAACTTCCATCTCGCCGAAGCGCTGGCCGCCGAACTGAGCCTTGCCGCCCAGCGGTTGCTGGGTAACCAGGCTGTAAGGGCCGGTCGAACGGGCGTGGATCTTGTCGTCGACCATGTGGCCGAGCTTGAGGATGTAGGACGTACCCACGGTAATGGGCTCGCGGAACTCCTCGCCGGTGCGGCCGTCGAACAGGCGGGTCTTGCCGCGCTCGTCAAGCTGGGTGACAAACTCGGGGCGCATGTGATCGCCAAAGGCAGCGGTGGCCTTGTTGAGCATGTTCTTGTTGGCGCGACGGATGACCTCGGCGATCTCGTCCTCCTTGGCGCCGTCGAAGACGGGCGTCGAGACGAAGAACGGACCGGGGACATACTTGTCGGAGTCGGCATCCTCGGTATCCCAACCGCAGGCAGCAGCCCAGCCAAGGTGGCACTCGAGCAGCTGACCGACGTTCATACGCGAAGGAACGCCCAGCGGGTTGAGGATAACGTCGATCGGGGTACCGTCAGCCATGTAGGGCATGTCCTCGACCGGCAGAACGTTACAGATAACGCCCTTGTTGCCGTGGCGACCGGCGATCTTATCGCCCTGCTGGATCTTACGACGCTGGGCGACGTAGACGCGCACCTGCTCGTTGACGCCGGGGGCCAGGTCGTCGCCGTTCTCGCGGCTAAAGCGGACGACGTCGATGACGCGGCCATAAGCGCCGTGAGGCATCTTAAGGGAGGTGTCGCGAACATCGTGAGCCTTGGCACCGAAGATGGCGCGCAGCAGGCGCTCCTCGGCGGTCAGAGCGCTCTCGCCCTTAGGCGTGACCTTGCCGACCAGGATGTCCCCAGGGCCGACCTCGGCGCCGATGCGGATGATGCCGTCCTCGTCGAGGTTGGCAAGCATGTCCTCGGAGAGGTTCGGGATCTCGCGAGTGATCTCCTCGGGGCCGAGCTTGGTGTCGCGGGCGTCGATCTCGTGACGGGTGATATTGATGGTCGTCAGCAGGTCCTCGGCCACCAGGCGCTCGGACACGACGATACCGTCCTCGTAGTTGAAGCCTTCCCACGGCATGTATGCCACGGTGAGGTTCTGGCCCAGTGCGAGCTCGCCATGATCGGTCGAAGGACCGTCGGCCAGAGGCTCGCCCTGCTCAACGGTGTCACCGACGCGCACGAGCGGACGGTGGTTGATGCAGGTGGACTGGTTGGAGCGCTGGTACTTGGCCAGGTGATACTCGTCCATGCCGCCGGCGTGCTTGACGATAATCTTGGAGGCGTCGGCATAGATGACTTCGCCGGCGTTCTTGGCCAGGGTAACCTCGCCAGAGTCCAGGGCGGCGCGACGCTCCATGCCGGTACCGACATAGGGAGCGGCGGGGTGAACCAGCGGCACGGCCTGACGCTGCATGTTGGCGCCCATGAGCGTGCGCTTGGCGTCGTCGTGCTCGAGGAACGGAATCAGCGTGGCTGCGACGGAGAGCATCTGACGCGGCGAGACGTCCATGTAGTCGACGTCCTCGACAGGCACGTCGGCGGGAGCGCCGAAGGAGCCGTCGAAGTCGCGGGTACGGGCGATCACGGTATGCGGACGGACGATCTTGCCCTCGGCATCGGTCGTGATGAACTCGTTGGTCTTGGGATCGAGCGGCGTGTTGGCCGGCGCGATGACGTGCTTCTCTTCCTCGTCAGCGGTCATCCAGTCGATCTGATCGGTGGCAACGCCGTTCTCGACACGACGGAACGGGGCCTCGATGAAGCCATACTCGTTGACGCGGGCGTAGAGGGCGAGCGAGCCGATCAGGCCGATGTTGGGACCTTCAGGGGTCTCGATCGGGCACATGCGGCTGTAGTGCGAGTTGTGAACGTCGCGGACGGCCGTCGGCACGTTGGTGCGGCGGCTGGAGCCCGACTTGTGGCCGGCAAGACCGCCGGGGCCGAGTGCGGACAGACGGCGCTTGTGGGTCAGACCGGTCAGGGGGTTTGCCTGGTCCATGAACTGCGAGAGCTGCGAGGAACCGAAGAACTCCTTGATAGAGGCCACGATCGGACGGATGTTGATGAGCGACTGCGGGGTGATCTCGTCGATGTCCTGGGAGCTCATGCGCTCACGGACGACGCGCTCCATACGGCTCATACCGATACGGAACTGGTTGGCGACGAGCTCGCCGACGGTGCGAATGCGGCGGTTGCCAAAGTGGTCGATGTCGTCGACCTTGAAGCCCTGCTCGCCAGCAGCGAGGGACAGCAGGTAGCGCAGCGTAGCGACGATATCCTCGTCGGTGAGCACCGTGACCTCTTCCTCGGTGGTGAGGTTGAGCTTCTTGTTGACCTTGTAGCGACCGACGCGGGCCAGATCGTAGCGCTGCGGGTTGAAGAGCAGGCCCTCGAGCAGGCTGCGGGAAGCATCCACGGTGGGAGGCTCGCCCGGGCGCAGGCGACGGTAGATCTCGATAAGAGCATCCTCGCGGGTAAGGGCGGTATCGCGCTCGAGGGTGCGCTTGATCACATCGGAGTTGCCGAGCAGCTCGATGATATCGTCGTTGGTGACGGCGATGCCAAGGGCGCGCAGGAACATCGTGGCGCTCTGCTTGCGCTTACGGTCGATGGAGACCATGAGCTGGTCGCGCTTGTCGACCTCAAACTCGAGCCAGGCACCGCGGGACGGGATGATCTGAGCCTTGTAGATCTGCTTGCCCGAATCCATCTCGGAGCTGTAGTACACGCCCGGGGAGCGGACGAGCTGCGAAACGACGATACGCTCGGTACCGTTGATGATGAAGGTGCCCTGATCGGTCATCATGGGGAAGTCGCCCATAAAGACGAGCTGCTCCTTGATCTCGCCGGTCTCCTTGTTGGTGAGACGGACGTCAGTCAGAAGCGGGGCCTGATAGGTCATGTCCTTCTCGCGGCACTCCTCGACGGTGTGCGCGGGATCGCCAAACTGATGCTCGCCGAAGGTAACCTCGAGAACATGGTTCTGACTCTGGATGGGGCTGGATTCCTTGAACGCCTCACGAAGGCCCTCGTCCTTAAAACGCTCAAAGGATTCCCTTTGAACAGAGATAAGGTTGGGGAGCTCCATGGCCTCCGGGATTTTCCCGAAGCTGACGCGCTTGCGCTCAGTGGCAGTGTATGCGTAGGTCACCAGGTTTTTCCTCCTTCACGGAAATGCTCGGTGGATTGGCGAGGCATAGCTTCGCCAGTTATCGCAACCTAATAGTTTATCAGGTACCGACCGTTGAGCAAGAAAAGCCTTGACGTGATTGAGTTTTTGGAGTAGCAAAGTTTTTCGACAGAAAACATGCAGGTAGATGGATGTGCATCGAACACCTGTTCATATATTTTCTGTGAACAGAGGGTTAGCAATCGCAGCTCTTATAAAAAAACGGGCGCAAACCGAAGTCCGCACCCGTAAATGTCGATGCCCGAAGGCTTACTTACGCATCAAACCGCCGCGCTCGTCGATGGCATCCCAGAAGGCGCCGGCAAAGCGAGGATCGCTTGCAGCCATGAGGGCGTTGGTGGCCATCCAGCCAGACGGGGTACCGGTATCGTAGCCCGACAGCGGGTCGATGACGACGGCGTACATGGCCTCGCGGTCGAGCGAGCGGGCCATGGCGTCGGTCAGCTGGATCTCGCCGCCCTTACCGGCCTGCTGATCGGCCAGCAGGTCCATGACCAACGGGCTCAGCAGGTAGCGACCGACGATGTACAGGTTGGACGGAGCCGCCTCGGGAGCGGGCTTCTCGACCAGGCCGCCGATGCGCCAAACGGCACCGGGCTCGTCGTCGGCGGCATTCTCGAAGCCCTCGAGAGCGCCCACGCGATCGCCGGCGATAACGCCATAGCGGCTGACTTCCTCGGGAGCGCACGCGGCAACGGCGATAACAGAAGCGCCACCGTGCTCCTTGGAGACGGCAAGCATCTTGTCGCAGATGTCGCGGTTGGGCACAACGTAGTCGCCCAGAAGAACCAGGAAGTTCTCCCCCGCCACAGCGTCAGCGGCAGAGCGAATGGCGTGACCGAGGCCCTTGGGCTCGTACTGATAGCGGAAGTCGACCGGCATACCGCCCGCATGGGCGACGGCGTCGGCATAAGCATCCTTGCCGCGCTCGCGCAGCAGGTTCTCGAGCGAACGATCGGGCTGGAAGTAGCTCAGCAACTCGGGCTTGCCGGGAGAGGTGACGATAATGGCGTCGTCGACCTCCTCGGGGTCGAGCGCCTCCTCGACGACGTACTGGATGACCGGCTTGTCGAGCACCGGCAGCATCTCTTTAGGCGTGCACTTGGTGCCAGGCAGAAAACGCGTGCCAAGACCGGCGGCGGGGATGATTGCCTTCATAGTATTCAGGGATCCTTTCGCAGGCGCAGGATGCGCCCTGTGCGTGCGGCACGGCGGCCGCAGACCAAATTGCGATACCGGTTTATCTTACCGCCGTTAATTAACGTTAATGTAGGCAAGCGCCATTCTTCAGCAGGTCAACGCAAATTATTGCTCGAATGGTGCAATTTTATCGCCCAACGGTAGCGACCCCAAAGCATCGCAAGCGGCAGCAATTTGTATGCCGAGCCAACAAAATAGAGGGGATCAAAACGAAAAAGACGGGGCTCGCAATGCGAACCCCGTCTGCAAAGAAATCTGGCGAGAAAGCCTGATTACTTGAGGGTGACAGCAGCGCCAGCAGCCTCGAGCTTCTCCTTGGCAGCCTCGGCGTCCTCCTTCTTGGCACCCTCGAGAACAGCCTTGGGAGCGCCCTCGACGACCTCCTTGGCCTCCTTCAGGCCAAGGTTGGTGAGCTCACGGACGGCCTTGATGACCTGGATCTTGTTGTCGCCGAAGCCCTCGAGCACGACGTCAAACTCGGTCTTCTCCTCGGCCTCAGCAGCGCCAGCAGCGGGAGCGGCGACAACAGCGGCAGGAGCAGCGGCGGAAACGCCGAAGGTGTCCTCGATAGCCTTAACGAGCTCGGAAGCCTCGAGAAGGGTCATTTCCTTAAGAGCATCGATGATCTCATCGGTGGTAAGCTTAGCCATTTCTAAGTCCTTTCGGTTTCCGTGTCTGTGCACGGAGATCAGTTAAAACACGGCGCGAATGCGCCAGGGGTGCGGCGTTGCCGCCGCGGGTGAAAACAGCGACTAGGCTGCCTTCTGCTCGGAGACCTGCTGGATCGAACGAGCGAGACCAGAGGAAACGCCGTTGACGCAGACAGCGATGTCGCGAGCGAAACCGGAGATGAGACCGGCAATCTGGCCGAGAAGCTGGTCCTTGGTGGGCAGCTCGGCGATAGCCTTAACATCATCAGCGGAAACGGCCTTGCCGTCGGAGATACCGCCCTTGATCTCAAGGACGCCCTTGGACTTAGCGGAGAAGTCCTTAAGGGTCTTAGCGGCCTCGACCGGCTCGGTCTCGTAGAACACATAAGCGACGGGGCCGGCGAGGATCTCGTCGAGCTCGGGCTGCTCCTGGTTCTTGAGAGCGATCTTGACCAGGTTGTTCTTGTAGACCTTCATCTCGGCGCCGCACTCGCGAAGCTGATGACGCAGCTCCTGAGCCTGCTTAACCGTCAGACCGTTGTAGTTGACGACGAACAGACCGGCGTTCTCGGCGATACGGGACTCGATCTCTGCAACCTTGTCGATTTTGTACTGCTGGGGCATGAATTACACCTCCTCGAATTCTTTCCGGGCACGGTCCGCCACAAGGACGTGACGGGGGCATGTCCAAAAAGAAAGCCCCCGCGCTGCATGAGCGACGGGGGCGAGAAGACATATCTACTCGACCACCTCGGCTGGCGGGATATCCCATTAAGCTCGCGGGCGATGCCCGTTTGCACCGGCTGTCTCTGGCAGCGGATTCGTGCGTGAACCGAAAGTATTATGGCGGGGACCCCGGCGTCGGTCAACGGAAAACCGGGCTGCACACAATTCCACCATCCGGCACGCGCCGCCGAAGGCCGGGCGCAAGGTTTTCGCTCGGTCAAGTCCTGGCTCGCACGAAGAGCACATTAAGTGCTTTCCGGCTCGTGCGGAATCTACGAAAACCTTGCGCCCGGCCTTCGGCGGCGCGGCCTGCGGTGACTTTGGGGCAGCCCGGTTTTCCGTTGAGCGACGCCCCCACGCATAATCCTTATGTCGGTAGGCTGATGTGTTGCGTCCCGTTGGCTATAAGGTTGAAATGAAGGTGGACAGGCGATTTAGGCCTTCGTCCAAATCTTGGTCGGAAACGCAGTAGCTTAGGCGGATGTGGCCTTCGGTGCCGAAACAGTCGCCCGGGACTAGGGCTACGTTTGCTTCTTTGATGGCTTTGATACAGAAGTCTTCGCTGGTTAGGCCGAACTTTTTGATGCTCGGGAAAGCGTAGAAGGCGCCCGCCGGTTCCACTACGTCGAGGCCCATGGCGCTTAAGGCTGCGAGCACGCGTTCGCGGCGGGCTCGGTAGACTTTGAGCATGGGGGTGGGATCGACGGTCAGGGCTCGGGCTGCGGCGTCCATTTCGAAGGAGACGGCGCTCGATACTAGGTATTGGTGAGCTTTTGCGATCTCGGCGATGACGGGGGCTGCGGCTGCGAGCCAACCCAGGCGCCAGCCGGTCATAGCCCAGGGCTTGGAGAAGCTCTCGATGACGACCGTCTGCTCGCGAAGCTCCGGGTGACGCTGGGCAAAGCGCTCGTAGCCATCCACATAGACCAGACGGTTATACACGTCGTCGCAGACCACGTAGATGCCCGTCTGCTCCGCCACGTGCGCCACGGCGTCGAGCGAAGCCGCGTTGAGGATACAGCCCGTAGGATTGTTGGGCGAGCAGATGACGATAGCCTTGGTCGCCGGCGTCACGCAAGCACGAAGCGCATCCTCGTCAATCTGAAATTGCGCAGGCTCCGTATCCAAAAAGACTGCTTTGGCGTGGTTGGCCACAACGATGCTTTCGTACAGGCCAAAGGCCGGCGTGGGGATAATGACCTCGTCGCCGGGGTTGAGCATAGCCATGAATGTTGCCGACAGTGCCTCGGTCGCACCGTCGGTCAGGATGACCTCGTCAGCCGAAAACGTAAGGCCCGCGTCCCCCATATAGGCAGATAACGCCTCACGCAGGGCGGGGCGACCGTTGTTGGGCGGATAGTGTGTGTCACCGCGGTCCAGTGCGGCGGTCACCTCGGCGCTAATCACATCGGGCGTGGGAAAATCGGGCTCGCCGAGCGCGAGCGCGATGCACCCCGGATGCTGGGCGGCGAGCGCGTTAATCCGGCGGATACCGGAGGGCTTGAGCATGGCAAGCGAGGTATTCATGGGCAGACGCATGGCGTTCCTTTCGTAAGGGTTGCACTAGGATAGCGCGGCGGGGCGCCACCAGACGGTGTAACCTAAACGGAAACGAGCCGGAAAGGAGATGGCATGGAGACGACCGCGCGCGGCGACGTACCAAAAACACTGAACACCATTGCGTATATCAGTATTCCCAATAGCGCCGATCTTGATTTTTTGCTCTGGGACCTGCAGGATGCCATCGCCGCCTATGCTCAACTTTCCGGCACCGCACTCCCCCGCCCGGTCGACTTGAAGGCAAATGACGCCGGCAGCGTTGCCGATGGCATCGTGCTGGCCATTGAAGATGTGGCTGACGATGAGACGTTGACAGCCATCGAGCAGGCGCTTGAGCGCTTTGGCGGTACGGGAACGCGCGTCTATGCCGCGATTCGAGCCGCACAAGAGGGCACTGAGCAGGCGCGTGGGACCGCCGTTCGCCTGCACAAGGCATGTGAGCGCCATGATCAATTGTGGTGTGGCGGCGTTGCCATCTGCGCCGGCAGCGGCATCGCAGCGCTTCGTCGCTCCCCGCGCATGGGACTCTTGCGGCGACCGTTTTCGGAGGCCATGGACAAGCTCGTGGGCGCCGTTCGCATGGGGTGTTCCGTCGAACACGCGCAGAAGCTCGGTGGCGCCGCAACGGGTGGCGTCGACACCGACGGCATGGTGCGCGCCACGTCTGCGCTGCCCACACCGATCTGGCACGCCGTTATGAGGCATCTTGCCGAGCACTCAAACTGCTAAATCGAAAAAGCCTGCCAATCAACGGCTTCACTCCAGCGCTCGACAAGGCGTTCCAGACGCCACGCCGCATTGGCGGGACTTGTCGACGGCAGAACGATGGCCGGCAGCCCGGTGCGCTCTTGTAGATAGCGCTTGTAGAGCCGGCCAGCTGTACCACCGTTGCATATCACCTGCTCAATGGGAGCTGCGCCGGTAATGCGCTCGATATGTGCCGGCACAACGTTACGAATGCTCGCATCGCTCGAGCCCTTAATGTCGCAGCTCTCGATCACGTCCCACAGGGCCACGCCGCCGTTCAGCAGCATAGCCCGCTTGGCGGCAATCGAGGCGTCAAGCGTCACGGGCTCGCCGCTCGCCAAAGAGTCTCCCTCGTTGGGCGGCACGGGCGCACCAAGGCACGCGGCCATCACGCGCCAAAAGCGGTTCTGCGGATTGCCATAGTAGAAGGCATTGGCACGCGAGAGCACCGAGGGAAACGACCCCAGCACCAAAACGCGCGAGCGCTCGTCAAACACGGGCTCAAACCCATGCTCAATATGCTGATAGCCCTCGTCCGGCGCAGTCATGAATTAGGCCCTCAGCAGATAACGCACCTCATAGGGCGCAAGTTCAAGGGAGCCTGTCAGCTCGACCGTGGGCGCATCGTCGGCAAGCAGGTCGACGAAGGAGCCGTTGAGTTCGCCGGCTCCAAAGGTATAGGGCTCGTTCACGGCATTGACCGCCACGAGCACCGTCGCGTCGTCGCAGGCGCGCTCGAACAGCAGCTGCTTGTTCTGGATCACCACGTTGCGATAGGCACCGTAGTTGAGGGCACGGGCTGCCGCGTCGTTTGCCGAGCGCAGGTGCGCGAGCTGCTTGATGAAGGCCGTCAGCTCGTTGGGCGCAGGCTCATCGAGCGCAGGTCGCAGCGCCCAGTCGCCATCGGGGCCGCCCTTTTCGCCGGCAATTCCCCACTCGCTGCCGTAGTAGACGCACGGGATGCCCGGCATGCCAAAGAGCATGCCGTAGGCGGGACGCAGGCAGAACTTGTCGGTAAGGATGCTTGCCAGGCGCGGCACGTCGTGGTTGTCGACAAACGACAGCAGGTGCTTGCCACGGTAGATGCACCAGGGGTCGCCGCCAAACTGACGGTGCAGCGAGTGCGCGATCTCGAACATGTTGACCGAGTTAAAGCTAGAGTACAGGCCCTTGTAGCACTCGTAGTTGGTGCAGGAGTCGAGCATCTCGTCGTTGACGATCTGGTTGTAGTCGCCGTGGAGCGTCTCGCCGATCAGCACAAAGTCGGGCTTGAGCTCACGGGTAAAGGCGTGCAGGCGGCGCATAAAGTCGCGGTCGAGCATATAGGCGACGTCCAGGCGCAGGCCGTCGACGCCAAAGACGTCGGCCCAACGGCGCACGGACTCGAGCAGGTAATCGACCACAGCGGGATTTTGCAGGTTGAGCTTCACAAGCTCAAAATGGCCTTCCCAGCCCTCGTACCAAAAGCCATCGCCATAGCAGGAATCGCCGTCAAAGCTAATGTGGAACCAGTCCTTGTACGGCGAGTCCCACTTGCGCTCCTGCACATCGCGGAAGGCCCAAAAACCGCGGCCGACGTGGTTGAAGACGGCATCGAGCACCACGCGGATGCCATGGGCATGCAGCGTGTCGCATACGGCGGCAAAGTCGGCGTCCCCACCCAGGCGACGGTCGATATGGCGCAGGCTGCGTGTATCGTAGCCGTGGCTATCAGATTCGAGCGGTGGGTTGATAAGCACAGCGCCAACGCCGAGTTCCTGCATGTAGTCGGCCCATTGGGCGACCTTCATGATAGGAGCATCGGGGTTGGGCGCGGCGTTGGCAGCCTGGGCGAGCTCATCCTCGGCAACGGGCGCGGCGTTTTCGCGCGGAGCCCCGCAAAAGCCCAGCGGATAGATCTGATAGAACGTCGTCTCGTATGCCCACATAACAGCCTCCCGGTAAGCTCAACACAACGACATCCATTGTATGCCCAGCTTGTATCCTCTCCCCCAAAATAAGTTGCGGTGGAATAGTTCCTGCTTGGACCTTCAGAGGCCTTAAACAGGAACTATTCCACCGCAACTGATGAGGAAACGTGATTAGGCGACAGGCTTTGCGCGACGAATGGCCGGGAACATCACCGTGATAGCGAGGATGACGCCCACGGCAGCGATCGCACCGCCCGCGTAGCCGATCAAGGCGATACCGGGACCCGAAACCACGGCTCCGCCGATCGCGGTACCCGTGCCGATACCGAGGTTGAACAGGCCCGAGAAGATCGACATGGCGACGGCCGACGAATCCGCCGGCGTGTACTTGATGAGCTCGGCCTGAAACGCCACGTTAAAGGCCGTGGCGCAGCAACCCCACAGTGCGCAGACGGCAAGCACTGCCACGAGCGACGATGCGGCCGGACCCATAAGCAGCAGAGCCACCGGCACGCCGGAGAGCGTGATAGCCAAGAACGGGAAGCGATGCCCATCGAACAGGCGGCCAAACAGCCAGCTTCCGAGCAGACCAGAGCAGCCAAACGCCGTCAGCGTCATGGTGATGGCGCCCGCATCGACATGCGCGACCTGAGCCAGGAAAGGCTCGATATAGCTGTAGCTTGCGTAATAGCCGGTCGCCATGAAGACCGTGACTGCGTAGAGCGCGATGAGGAACGGGTTCCTGAGCAGCTCGGGCAGCTGTTTGAGCGTAAAGCGCTCGCCCGCCGGCATGGTTGGAAACACGGTCGCCTGGTAGACGACCGCGACAGCAGACAGCGCTCCGACCACGGCAAACGTCATGCGCCAGCCCACGGCCAAGCCAATGGCGCGACCGAGCGGCAGGCCAAAGATCTGCGCGATGGACGAGCCCGTAGCGATCATGCTGATGGCGAGCGCGCCGTGGCGAGTGTCAACCAAGCGCGAGGCCATAATCGAGGCGACCGACCAGAACACGGCATGTGCGCAAGCGACCACCAGGCGCGCGCAGACCAGGATGGGATAAGTCGGCGCCACAGCGGACAGAAACTGGCCCAGCGAAAACACGACCAAAACGCCCAGCAGCATCCGCTTGAACTCAAAACGCGAGGCAAACACCATGAGCGGCAGTGACAGCAGCATGACACCCCAAGCATAAACCGAGATCATGATGCCCGCCTGGGCCTCGGTGAGCGAGAACGACGCGGCGATATCAGTCAAAAGGCCGATGGGCATAAACTCCGACGTGTTGAACACGAATGCACAGCAGGTGAGCCCGACGAGCGGGAGCCACTGCCTGAGCGTGATGCCGTCTTGCCTTGCCTGACTCATATATAACGTCTCCAATCATTTTGAGCGGAGGCGATTATATAGCAACGGCCCCGCATCCGTCAGCAACAGATGCGGGGCCGAAAACAATTCGATACACAGAGGCTGCGCCGTCAATTCATAACTAAGCCAACCCCAGCAATATGCCCGCCGAATGCACGACAAACGCCACGATCCAGGCAACGGCAACCTGAAACGCGAATACGGCCACGGCATAGCGCGCGCCCAACTCGCTCTTGACAGCGCCGATAGCGGCCACGCAAGGCGGGTACAGCAGCGTAAAGACCAAGAACACGTAGGCGGTAAACGGCGAAAACATGGTTGACAATGCCGCGGGCGAGGTTGCACCCAAAAGCACCGTGAGCGTCGAGATGACGCTCTCCTTGGCGATAAGTCCGGTGACGAGCGCCGTCGAGGCGCGCCAGTCGCCAAAGCCGAGCGGGGCCAACACCGGCGCGATGATGCTACCCAGACCGGCAAGCAGGCTTTGCGACTGGTCGGCGACCACGTTAAAGCGGATATCGAACGTCTGCAGGAACCAGATGACCACCGTAGCGGCAAAGATAATGGTAAAGGCCTTGGTGATGAAGTCCTTGGCCTTATCCCATGCCAGCATCACCGTCGTCTTGACGCTCGGCAGGCGGTAATTGGGGAGCTCCATGATAAACGGCACCGGGTCGCCCTTAAATGCCGTGCGGTTGAGCACCAAAGCCGCGATGCAGCCGACCACGATACCGATCAGATAGAGCGAGACCATGGCGGGAACCGTCGCCTGCGGGAAAAACGCCCCGCACAGCAAGCCGTAAACCGGCAGCTTGGCTGAGCAGCTCATAAACGGCGTGAGCATGACCGTCATCTTGCGGTCGTGCTCGGATGGGAGCGTACGGGTCGACATGATAGCCGGCACGGTGCAGCCAAAACCGACGAGCATGGGCACGAAACTGCGGCCCGACAGGCCAAAGCGACGCAACACCTTATCCATGACAAAGGCCACGCGCGCCATGTATCCGGAGTCTTCCAGAATGGAGAGGAACAAAAAGAGCACGACGATAATCGGCAGGAAGGTCAGCACACTGCCCACGCCCGTAAGTACGCCGTCGACAGCCAGCGAGCGCACCACGTCGTTGGTACCGAACGCCTTGAGGCCCGCATCGGCCGAGGCGATGATGGCAGCGATACCGTCCTCCATGAGTCCCTGCAACGCCGCGCCGATCACGCCAAACGTCAGCCAAAAGACGAGGCCCATGATCACCAGAAACGCCGGAATGGCTGTGTAACGACCTGTCAGGATGCGGTCAATCTTGACGGAGCGCACGTGCTCGCGGCTCTCGTGCGGCTTGACGACGCAACGCCCGCACACGTCGCCGATAAAGCTAAAACGCATATCGGCCAGCGCAGATAGGCGGTCGGTGCCGGCCTCGCCCTCCATCTGGGTGATGATGTGCTCGATAGCGTCGAGCTCATTGCGATCCAGGTGAAGCGCCTCGGTTACCAGCTCATCGCCCTCGACCAGCTTGGTCGCCGCAAAGCGCACCGGGATGTGCGCCGTCACGGCATGGTCCTCGATCAGGTTAGCAATACCGTGGATGCAGCGATGCAGCGCACCGCCGTCCGGACCGTCGGGCGCGCAAAAGTCCAGGCGACCAGGGCGCTCGCGGAACCGCGCCACGTGCAGGGCGTGGTCCACCAGCTCGCCGATGCCCTCGTTGCGGGCAGCGCTAATGGGGACAACGGGCACGCCCAACAGGCTCTCGAGCAAGTTGACGTCTACGGCGCCGCCGTTGGCGGTCACCTCGTCCATCATGTTGAGCGCGATGACCATAGGACGGTCAAGCTCCATGAGCTGCAGTGTCAGGTACAGGTTACGCTCGATGTTGGTAGCGTCAATGATGTCGATGATGGCGTCCGGGCGCTCGTCGAGGATGAACTGACGGCTCACGACCTCCTCGCCTGTGTACGGCGACAGGGAGTAAATGCCGGGCAGGTCGGTAACGCTCGCCTCGGGATGGTTACGGATGGTGCCATCTTTGCGGTCGACCGTCACGCCGGGAAAGTTACCGACATGCTGGTTGGAGCCCGTCAGTTGGTTGAATAACGTGGTCTTGCCGCAGTTTTGGTTGCCGGCGAGGGCAAAGTGCAGCGGCGCGCCCTCGGGCACGGCCGTCTTTGCCGCACGGGGCGAATACGTCCCCTCGCCCAGGGCCGGATGCTCCGTCGTGCCGATTGCGGCGTTAGCGCGCGGACCCGTATCGGTGTCGTGAATACCCACGAGCTCGATGCGAGCGGCATCGTCCTTGCGCAGTGTCAGCTCGTAGCCACGCAGGCGGATCTCGAGCGGGTCGCCCATGGGGGCGTACTTCATCATGGTGACTTCGGTGCCCGGCGTTAGACCCATGTCCAAAATATGCTGTCGGAGTGCCTGATCGTCCGATGCCACCGATGCGACAACGGCGTCCTTTCCAATCTCGAGCGTATCGAGCTTCACGTCCGTGTTCCTCCCCCGGCGCCCACAGGGCGTTGCATTTATGTTCACCTTGGCTAACCGTTTGCCACGGCTAACCAATTTAACCATGCATGATAGCGCGAACACACAACGATGTTCAATCAGCAAATTGGCGCAATGGGGACAGGCAGGAGAGTTCAGGGCCATAGTTTCCCGATGAGGCCTCTCGGGGAAACTACATCCCAGAATTCCGGCTCGAAACGGGATATGGTTTCCCAAACAGGCCTCTTACGGAAAATGCATCCCGGAATCCCCGCTCGAAACGGGACGCGCTTTCCCAGTCGAGGCCCTATGGGAAACTGCGTCCCACCTTGAAAGGCAAAACTGGGGCGCAGTTTCCGGACGGGGCATCAAAAACGAAGTTGCGGTGGAATAGTTCCTGGATGGGCTGGTTGATGCCCCAGATAGGAACTATTTCACCGCAAGTTATTGAAGGGCTTGGATGCCGGGACTCTTACAGATGGCGCTCGAGGAAGCGGAAGGCCAGGCGGATCCAGGGACGGACGGAAACCTGCTTGTCCTCGTTGTCGACCGCGGTGTTGGCGTTGCCGAGCGAAAGGCCGTGACCACCCTGGTCGAAGACGTGCATCTCGCATGCAACGCCCTCCTCGGCCATGCGCTGCGCAAACGGGTAGACCTGCGCGATCGGCGCCGTCTTGTCGTCGGACACGCCCCACACAAAGGTCGGTGGCATCTGACGCGAAACATGCGTGGTGGGGCAGATGTCGGCCAGATGCTCGTCAGTTGCCTCGCCGCCCGTCACCATCGACAGGTAGTCGTTGAGCAAATCGCGCCCCGTCTTGCCGCCCGTCTTGGGCACACGCAAGTCAATGCGCGGATCGCGCGTCTGCATGTCGCGCACATAGGCAAAGTCGAGCAATGGATAGCCCAGCACCACGGCATCGGGACGAATGTCGTCCGGACGCGCCCCGGCAAGTGCCGCAAAGGGGCCGGTCTTCCACTGTGTTGCCAGCGAGGCACAAATCATGCCGCCAGCAGAAAAGCCCACGACGCACACGCGCTTAGGATCGACATGCCACTCGTCGGCGTTGGCGCGCACCGTGGCGACCATCTTGGCAAGATCTGCCTGGGGGTGCGGAAAGCTCACGTCACCCGTAGAACTCGTGACATAGTTGAGCACAAAGGCCTGGTAACCGTGATCCAAAAACGCAAACGCCACAGGATCCTGCTCATGCGGAGCGATATGCGTAAACGCACCTCCGCCACAGATAATCACCGCGGGGCGGCGGCCATTCGGTTTATCGGGCAACGGCTCGGCACCCAAATACGTAAACGTCGCCGGATAATCCTCGGTCGGCTCCTCGCCCCACAGCGCATGGTTCTCGACAATCATGTGTGCTCCCTTCGCGCAAATTATGCGCCCTTGTTTTTCGCCTTCAAGCGTACCCCACTTGAACCCGTGGCGCAGAAACACTCCGGCAATAAGTTTCCCTTCAACTGATATATCACATAATCCCAGTTCAGAGGTATCGTTGAGCAGCGTAGAATAGGGGCGTTGACCAAGCCGCGAAACACATGTGAAACGTTTCCGGCAAACCAAACGCGCGATATGCGCCTATTTAAGTTGGAGGCAACTATGGGTCTGCTCGATTCGCTTAAGTCCACCTTCACCTCGACCGGCGAGGCGTCCGTTCCGCCCGCAGCAAGCTTCGCTACCCGCGAAGGCGTCATCTATGCCCCCGTCAACGGCGTGCTCGTCAACCTGAACGAGGTTCCCGACGAGACGATCGCCTCGGGCATGCTTGGCCAGGGCTATGGCATCGAGCCCATTACCGGCACCATCTATGCGCCCGCCAACGGCCGCATCGGTGCCACCACTGTCACCAACCACTCCATCGGCATGATCACCGAGGACGGCCTGCGCGTGTTCATCCATGTTGGCCTGGGCACCGTGGAAATGAACGGCAAGGGTTTTGCCCGCTTTGTCGAGATGGGCGATGTGGTCAAGGCAGGCCAGCCGCTCATCAGCTTCGACCGCGAGGCCATTAAGGCCGCTGGTCACGAGGACATCGTGACCGTCATCGTCTCCGAGCTCGATCGTCTTAAGAGCATCGACCATGTCGGCGAGTCTGGAACGCTTATCGGCGGCAACCCGCTCGTCAAGCTTGGCGACCCGCTGCTGGTTGCCAAGACCAAGTAGCCAGGCCCCACGCCACACAGCCAAAAGGCACCTCGTCAAGCGCCCGCGACCATTTGGCCGCGGGCGCTTTTCGTTTGAAAAACCATCCCGCCAATGCTTTATCTGTATAGCCCAAATGAGCCGAGCTGCTAGAATATCGAACTGTATGGATAACTATCATTCAACCGTTATGGGAGGATACGTGAACCGCACCAAAATCGCGCAGCTCTATGCCGATGCCGAGTCGCTCGGCGGCCAGACCGTCACCGTCGCCGGCTGGGTCAAGTCCGTCCGCGACATGAAGAACTTTGGCTTTGTTACGCTCAACGACGGCAGCTGCTTCCGCGACCTGCAGGTCGTCATGAACCGCGAGGCACTCGACAACTACGACGAGATCGCCCATCAAAACGTCTCGGCCGCACTCATTTGCACCGGCACCGTCAAGCTGACCCCCGATGCGCCCCAGCCTTTCGAGCTTTCTGCCACCTCCATCGAGGTCGAGGGCACGAGCGCCCCGGATTACCCGCTGCAGAAGAAGCGCGCAACCGTCGAGTTCCTGCGCACCCAGCAGCACCTGCGCCCGCGCACCAACCTGTTCCGCGCCGTGTTCCGCATCCGCTCTGTCGCGGCTGCCGCCATCCACCGCTTCTTCCAGGAGCAGGGCTTTGTCTACGTCAACACTCCCATCATCACCACGAGTGACTGCGAAGGCGCCGGCGAGATGTTCCGCGTGACCACGCTCGACCCCAAAAAACCGCCCCTCACCGAGTCCGGCGAGGTCGACTGGAGCCAGGACTTCTTTGGCAAGCATGCGAGCCTCACCGTGTCCGGCCAGCTCAATGCCGAGAACTTTGCCATGGCCTTTGGCGACGTGTACACCTTTGGCCCCACCTTCCGCGCCGAGAACTCCAACACCACGCGCCACGCTGCCGAGTTTTGGATGATCGAGCCCGAGATGGCCTTCGCCGACCTCAACGACTACATGGACAACGCCGAGGCCATGCTCAAGTACGTCCTTAAGGACGTTATGGCCGCCTGCCCCGACGAGCTCAATATGCTCAACAAGTTTGTGGACAAGGGTCTGCTCGAGCGCCTGGACCATGTCGCCAACTCCGACTTTGCCCGCGTTACCTACACCGAGGCCGTCGAAATCCTGGAGCAGGCCGTCGCCGCCGGTCACAAGTTTGACTATCCCGTGAGCTGGGGCATCGACCTGCAAACCGAGCACGAGCGTTTCCTGACCGAGGAACACTTTAAGCGACCGA
Source organism: uncultured Collinsella sp. (assembly GCA_958445985.1). Classification (GTDB taxonomy): domain Bacteria; phylum Actinomycetota; class Coriobacteriia; order Coriobacteriales; family Coriobacteriaceae; genus Collinsella. The sequence goes on from CAUCUN010000005.1 coordinate 68,916, forward strand.
CTTTTGTGACCGACTACCCGGCCGAGATCAAGGCCTTCTACATGCGCATGAACGACGACGGCAAGACCGTCGCCGCCGCCGACTGCCTGGTGCCGGGCATCGGCGAGATCATCGGTGGCTCCCAGCGCGAGGAGCGCCTGGATCTGCTCGAGGCCCGCATCAAGGACCTGGGTATGAATCCCGAGCAGTACAAGTACTACCTTGACCTGCGCCGCTACGGTTCCTGCAAGCACGCCGGCTACGGTCTGGGCTTCGAGCGCTTGGTCATGTATCTGACCGGCGTGGGCAACATCCGCGACGTCCTGCCGCACCCGCGCACCGTGGGCAACGCCGACTTCTAATCGTCGGACGCTAGCTCGTGTCGCCACACGCCAACGCTCATCGCACAAGCGCCTCTCGACATCGGTCGAGAGGCGCTTTTTTCAACAGCATCCGTCAAGCTTTTGGCAAGTTTTTGGTCAGTTGAGCAGGGCTGTTGAAAACTCAACCCGCCGTTTGCCGACGACTACCGACCGCCCAGAGCGCCCTGCGCCCCTGGGAAAGCCCCACGTCCTAGGCTCCATACCGTCGCCACCCAAAACGGAAAGGACGTGGGCACGATGACCGAAGCCGCTGTTGAAACCTACGACACCACGACGAGGGGCGCCGCCTCGATGGCAGCCTATCGCGCCGTTCGCATCCTGCAGCTCTTGAGCGAAAACACCGGCGAAGACAAGGCCATGCTTTCCGATGAGCTGATCCGGCGCCTCGCCCATCCCGACCACCCCGCCCGCATGCCCATCTCGGCGGCGCGGCGCAGCATCTACACCGCCATCTCCGCGCTTCGCCATGCCGGATACGAAATTGAGTACAAACGCGGCGTGGGCTACAAACTTCTTACCCGCCCGCTCACCGATGAAGAGATCATCCGGCTCCACGGTATGGTCATGCGCAACCGCTCCACGCCTATCGCTATCCGCAAGAGCATGGCGCAGCACTTAGTTGCCATGGCGAGCGCCGACGTTCGCGGCTACCTCGATACACCCGAACCCGCTCCAAGCGCAGGCAGCAAGGCTACCAAGGCAACACGCACGCCCATCAAGCGCATCGACACGTGCGAGCTCGTCGAGCAGGCCATCGACCACGGAACCACGGTGAGTTTTGATATTTCGAGCGTCACGACACGCGGCGAAACCGAAGCAGCACGGATGACACTCCGTCCCTTTGCCATCAAGCAACGAGACGGCATCTCGTATTTGCTGGGAACGGTCTATGACGCCCGAGGCGCCGATGACACGTTGCGTACCGTAGAGATTGGCCGAATGAGAAACGTCACCACACGTCTCCTCGACGGCAAGAAGCTCTTCGCCGCCCTAGACGAGGACGACGCCTCCTCCGCCGCATAAGACCCTCCGCCGCCCATTCGACTACCCGTACCGCCCATCCGATTCTGTATTAAAAAACCCGCCAGGCTGTTGTAAAAATGGACATCAGCGCTACTATAGTTCCACTTGCACTTTGTCCCAGTGCAGTGTTTCCAGCCATTTTTATACTGGGGGTAATGATATGAAGGACATCACCATCAGCCGCAGGAGCCTTCTGGTCTCCGCCGGCCTGCTCGCGCTCGCCCCGCTCGCCGGATGCGGCGGCAACTCTGGTTCCGGCTCCGCTGCCGCCGGTTCCGACTACACCATCGGCGTTCTGCAGCTCACCGAGCACTCCGCGCTCGATGCCGCCAACGACGGCTTCGTCAAGGCCATCAAGAAGAGCGGCCTTAAGGTCAAGATCGACCAGAAGAACGCCCAGAACGACCAGTCCACGTGTAAGTCCATTGCCGACAAGTTTGTGGGCGACAACGTCAACCTGATTTATGCCATCGCCACGCCCGCCGCGCAGGCTGCCGCCGGCGCCACGGCCGATATCCCCATCGTGGGCTGCGCCATCACCGACTACGCCGCCTCCGGCCTGGTCCAGGACAACGACAAGCCCGGCACCAACGTCACGGGCGCTTCCGACCTCACCCCGGTCGCCGAGCAGCTCGAGATGATGCAGAAGGTCCTGCCCGACGTTAAGAAAGTCGGCTTGCTCTACTGCACCGCCGAGTCCAACTCCGACGTCCAGATCAAGGCTGCCAAGAAGGAGCTCGACAAGCTGGGCCTCGAGTACACCGATTTCACCGTCTCGAGCTCCAACGAGATTCAGTCCGTCGTCGAGTCTGCCGTGGGCAAGGTCGACGCGCTGTACTCCCCCACCGACAACACCATCGCCGCGGGTGCCTCGCAGGTCGGCCAGATCTGCAAGGAAAACAAGCTTCCCTTCGTGACTGGCGAGGAGGGCATGTGCATGGCCGGCGGCCTGTTCACCCTCTCCATCAATTACGAGGATCTGGGCTACGCCGCGGGCGAGATGGCCGTTAAGATCCTGAAGGGCGAGGCCAAGCCCGAAGACATGCCTATCAAGCACCTCTCGAGCAAGGACCTGGTCGTCGTCAAGAACGACGAGATGGCCGAAGCCCTGGGCATCGACCTTTCCGCTCTGGACGCGTAATGCCATACGCGGCATGCGTCTAGAGCCCGTGCTCGCGCTTTAGCTGCGTTATTCAATATCTGAGCCACAGGGGCGGGCGCTGTAGACCGGCGTCCGCCCTGCTTGTTTCAGGTAAAACAAAACGTCTGTCCGCAGCTCTTTTATACATTGTTACCGCTATTATGGAAAATCACGTGTCCACCCTATTCTAGGAGGTATGAAGCATGCTCATTGCATTGCAGGGCGCCGTTTCGCAGGGCGTCCTCTGGGGCATTATGGTGCTTGGCGTGTTTATCACGTTCCGCCTGCTCGACATTCCCGATATGACCTGCGACGGCAGCTTTGCCCTCGGCGGCTGCGTCTGCGCTGTGCTCATCGTCAATAACAACGTCGACCCGCTGTTCGCCGTGCTGGCCGGTATGTGCGCCGGCGCCATCGCGGGCGCCGTCACGGGCATTTTGACCACCGTCTTTGAGATTCCTGCGATCCTCGCCGGAATCCTCACCCAGATCAGCCTGTGGTCCATCAACCTGCGCATCATGGGCAAGTCCAATACGCCCATTCTTGCCAAAGGCACCGTGTTCTCGGCCGTCAGCAATATGACCGGTCTGCCGCAGTCCACCGTTGCCATCATCTTGGGCATCCTGCTCGCCGTGGCTATCGTTGCCATCCTGTATTGGTTCTTTGGCACCGAGATCGGCTCGGCGCTGCGAGCCACCGGCAACAACGAGTACATGATCCGCGCTCTGGGCGTCAACACCAACTCCACCAAGATGATCGCCCTCGTGCTCTCCAACGCCCTCATCGGCCTTTCGGGCGCGCTCATCTGCCAGAGCCAAAAGTATGCCGACATTGGTATGGGCACCGGTGCCATCGTTATCGGTCTTGCCGCCATTGTTATCGGCGAGGTGCTCGGCCGTCTGCTGCCCGGCGGCCTCACGCAGTTTAGCGTCCGTCTTGCCTCCGCCGTCTTTGGCTCCGTGGTGTACTTCCTTATCCGCGCCATCGTGCTGCAGTTGGGCATGGACGCCAACGACATGAAGCTGCTCTCCGCCGTAATTGTCGCTGTGGCCCTGTGCGTGCCCGTGGTTTGGGAGCGCTATAAGCTCCGCAGCTCCTACACGAAGGGGGATGAGGCAGATGCTTAAGCTCTCGCACGTCAAGAAGACCTTTAACAAGGGCACCGTCACCGAGAAGCGCGCGCTCACCGGCGTCGACCTCACCCTGAATGACGGCGACTTTGTAACCGTGATCGGCGGCAACGGCGCCGGCAAGTCCACGCTGCTCAACATGATCGCCGGCGTGTACCCGCTCGATTCGGGCGTTATTGAGCTCGACGGCACCGACATCTCGCGCCTGAGCGAGTCGCAGCGCGCCAAGTACCTGGGCCGCGTGTTTCAGGACCCCATGCGCGGTACCGCTGCCGACATGCAGATTGCTGAGAACCTGGCCCTCGCCAAGCGTCGCGGCCAGCGTCGCGGCCTTTCGTGGGGCGTCACCAAGGCCGAGAAAGATGAGTACGTTGAGCTGCTCAAGCGCCTGGACCTTGGTCTGGACACGCGTCTCAACGCCAAGGTCGGCCTGCTCTCGGGCGGCCAGCGCCAGGCACTCACCCTGCTGATGGCCACGCTCACCAGGCCGCGCCTGCTGCTGCTCGACGAGCACACGGCGGCCCTCGACCCCAAGACGGCCTCTAAGGTGCTCAACCTGACCGAGGAGATCGTCGACGAGAACCACCTGACCACGCTCATGGTCACGCACAACATGAACGACGCCATCCGTCTGGGCAACCGTCTGATCATGATGCACGAAGGCCACGTGATCTACGACGTGGCGGGCGATGAGAAGAAGTCGCTCACCGTAGCCGACCTGCTACAGAAGTTCGAGGAGGTCTCGGGCGGCGAGCTCGCCAACGACCGCATGCTGCTGAGCTAAAACCTGCCAAAAAGGGACAGGTTTATTTTGGTAGGTTTTATCTGCGCAAACGTCAAAACCGCCGCAAAGGGGCAGACGCCCTTGCGGCGGTTTTCGCATATTATGTCGATAATCCGATATTCAACCAGACATTCTGGCTAAGGACTAAGGAAACTGCCATGAAAAGTCTCCCCCGCCTTGCGTTAGCCGCCGCGTTGTTTGCCGGCTCGCTCGCAGGCATCCCAAGCCTCGCTTTCGCGGGGAACCTGCCCGCCGCTATTGACGGCTCTGTGACCGTCATGCACACCAACGACATCCACGGCAGCTACAAGTACAGCTACAACGAAAGCAAGAGCGCTGGCACTGTGGGCTTTGACGGACTGGCGGTTCTCTATAGCGCCCAGGGCAACGCCCCCGATCTTTTGCTCGATGCGGGCGACACCTTCCACGGACAGTCCTTCGCCACCATGAGCGAGGGCAGAGCATCGCCGAGCTCATGGACACCTTCTATGCCGACGGCTACGACGCGACCACGCCAGGTAACCACGACTGGAGCTACGGCGCGGACAAACTCCGCACCATGACCGGCTACAGCACCACTGGCACGCCCTTCGCCATGCTCTGCGCGAACGCAAAGTCTACGAGCGGCGTATGGAGCTCGAGCATCACGAAGACGCTCGATCGCACCTGGGAGGATAGCGAAGATCACTCCACATTCGACTACAAAATCAAGGTCGGCGTCGTGGGCGCCATGGATGAGTCGCTGGAATCCTCGCTGCGCGCGGACCTGGTCGCGGGTACGTCGTTCTCGGGTGCCGCGAACGCCATCAATGCCGAGGCAGAGCAGCTGCGCAAGGAGGGCTGCGATGTTGTTGTGTGTATCGCGCACACGCTCGACGCCAAGACCTTTGCCACGCGACTCCGTGGCGTCGATGCCCTTATCGCAGGCCACGAGCACATCAACCTTAACGAGAAGGTGACGGGAGCCGACGGCAAGACAATCCACGTTGTCGAGGCGGGCAGTGCCTTTGCCGAGGTGGGACTGCTTTCCATTCCGTACAAATACGACACGAATGGCACCGAGACGACCGACGATGACACGGTCACGGTCCCTGCAGACGACAGCAACGAGAAGCTCTGCACCGCCAAGAACGTCAACGACCTTTTGGCAGACCCCGACAAGGGCTCCGACTACCAAAGCCGCCTTGAAGCCGTCCGCAACAAGATCAAGCCGCTCGACGAGGACTTTGAAAACGAATCGAACAAGGTGCTCGGCACATCCACCACCAACTATTTCTACGGCGAGGACGCCGCAGGCACGCATGGTTGGGAAATGGTGCGCACCACCGATTTCCGTCCCAGCAAGGAGGGCGACACCACCAAGGCCCAGACCATCGGCCACGTGATTTGCAGCTCCTATCTTGACCTGACGGGCGCGGACCTCGCTATCGAAAACGCTGGCGGCATCCGCGGCGGCATCGCGGCGGGCAACGTGACCGCCGGCAACGTCATCGCCATCTCGCCCTACGGCAACACCGTGGAGACCTGGGCCATGACCGGCGCGGACTTCCTCGCAGCGCTCGAGCACTCGCTACAAATCAGCGACGATTGCAACGACAGCTACGAGCTTCAGCAGGCTTATGTGGCGGCCGGTCACACCGAGCAGGAGGCGCAAGACAAGTACAAGTGGCGCGATGACTCTGGCAGCGTTCTCTCCTTTGGCGGCATCAACGTGACGATTGATTGGACACAGCCCGAGGGCAAGCGCATTGTGAGTGCCACACTCACCAAAGACGGCAGCACGCTCGACCCCGCCAAGACCTATACCGTCGCCACCAACAACTACATCATCACCAACACGACCGACTTTCCCACCTTTGCACACGCCACCAAGTACACCGAGTGGGGTACCTGCGAGTCAGCGCTAAGGGCGCTGATCGGGCAGAACGGCTGGGAGAGCAAGATGGCCGGGCTCGCGGGCACCATCAGCTTTGGCTCCGCTGCCGTGGACCCCACGCCCACACCGGCCCCGACGCCTAAGCCCTCGCCTAAGACGGACACGACGACCACGAAGGTCATCACCAAGAAGACGACCGGTAAGCTTGCCGCAACGGGAGACCGCACGCTGGCAGTAGTTGGCGCGTGCCTTATCGGCGGCATCATCGTCATCATGCTCGGCATTATCTGGAAGCGTCGACGCTAAGCTACACCGCCGGGCCTTACAGCCCCGCCGCGTAAACCTTATATCGAGCACAGAAGCCCGTCCGAATTTGATCGGACGGGCTTCTTGGTGGGTATCATGGTTGGACGATCATAAGGAGGTTTTCCCTACATGGATTTGTTTGAGCCGATTCTTCATTTCTTTGAGCAACGGTGGGTCCACAACATCATCTGGGCCGTCATCTTGGCGATAGGCACCGCCGTCGCCGCCAAGGTCGTATCCAAGACCCTGAATCATCTGCTTAACCGAGACGATAACCCGCTTCCGGCATCGAGTATCTTCATCAACATCGCGCGCGCCGTCATTTGGATGATCGGCGGCAGCTTTATCCTCGACAACTGCTTTGGCATTAACGCAAACGCGCTCGTCGCCGCTCTTGGCGTCGGCGGCATCGCCATCTCGCTCGGCTTTCAGGACACGCTGTCAAACCTTATCGGCGGCATGCAAGTGACCTTTATGGGCATCATCAAACCCGGCGACAATATCGAGGTCGGCGGCGTATCCGGCGTGGTCCAAGACATCACTTGGCGTCATACAACGATTGAGGATGCCTGTGGACAGACCATCATTGTGCCCAACTCCAACATCTCCAAGAACACGCTCGTGCATTTGATGCCCTTTGGACGCGTGGCCGTGCCCGTTGCCGTAAAGGACACGTCTAAGTGGGCTTCCCTTGACGTGCTGGCAGACGAGCTGACCAGCGCCACCAAGGCCGCCGTGCTTCCCATCTCGGGCTTTGACAAGGAGCCGTATGTGCTCTTTAGCGAGATCGGCGACTTTGGCATTAAGGGCAAGATCATCTTTATCGTCAGCGACGACAGCACCACTTTCACCGCTGCCGACGCCTGCATCCGCGCCATCGCCCCCATCATTGCCTAAACCACCACAAAGGGGACAGGCACCTTTGTTGTGGTTTTCATTCGTGGTACCATGGTTCATATAGTTGTTTAAACGACTAAGGGAGCAACATCATGGAAGAGGCCTACCGTCAAGCAAGCAAGCGCGGCGAGCAAGGACGTCGACGCGCCATTAGTCAAAGCGAGTATCCGTACCTCACGGACCTCGATAGCTTGGTTGCCCAGCTCCCCTTAGGCCAGCGAGAGAATGTCGGCCTGAGAGACATTCCGCTCGAAATGGTCGTCGGTACGGTTACCAAGGGCCGTCAGTCCGCCTTTTCATGCAACTTTATGCCCCTACTGCCGTTTGGCACCGAGTTCGCCCGCAAGTGGTCCAACCTCTACGACATCCAGGTAACCGAGGGTTATCGCGACCCCATCATCGTCACCGAGTTCATGCATCGGTTCTATGTCCAGGAAGGCAACAAACGCGTCAGTGTCCTTAAATTCCTGGACGCCCCGACGGTTTCGGCCAAGGTCACCCGTCTCTACCCCGGCACATGGGATTCCGTCGAAAGCCGCCTGTACGGCGAGTTCTGCGCGTTTTGGCGCGTCTGCCCCCTATACGAGATCGAGTTCTCGCGTGAGGGAAGCTACGAGACGCTCGCCAAGATGCTCGGTCAGAACCTTATCGAAAAATGGCCGCAGAAAAAGGTCGACTACCTGCGCCACACCTTCCTGCTCTTTAAGCGCGCCTACCTTCGCGCAGGCGGCGACCACCTGGACATTACGCCCGCCGACGCCATGCTCGTCTACCTCAATGTGTACAACCAGGACCGCCTGCTGGATACGCCGACGGATATAGTCGTAAACCGCCTGTGCAAGATCTGGCGCGAGCTGGTTATTGCCGGCAAAAATGACGAGGACAAGGTCGATCTTGTCGAAGCACCGAGCGTCGACGAGGAAAAGGCGCCCGCCAAGTCCACCTCCGGCGTGCTCAACTTCTTTATGGGCAAGACCGTCTATTCGGCGGCTAACCCCCTGCGCATCGCCTTTATCCATGAGTTCCCCTGTGCGACGTCGAGCTGGGACAGCCTGCACGACCAAGGGCGTCAGTATCTCGATGAGCACTTTGACGGTATCGTGCGCACCGAGGCGTTCGAGGACTGTCACGATCCGGACATGTTCTACGCCGCCGTGGAAACGGCTGTCAAACATGGGGCAAACGCCATCTTCTCGACCTCGCACCGCCTGATGGAATACACGCTCAGGGCTGCCGTTGAGTATCCCCGGGTTCGGTTCCTCAACTGCTCTATCGGCCTTCCCCATCAAAGCGTCCGTTCGTACTTTGGCAAGATGTACGAGGCCAAGTTCCTCCTGGGCGCCCTTGCCGCCAGCATGGCGGACAACCACCGCATCGGCTACCACGCGTCGGTCTTCGCCTCGGGCGCACTCAGCGAGATCAACGCCTTTGCGATTGGCGCCTCGCTGCTCGACCCGCGCGCGCAGGTCATCCTCACCTGGGGCGATGTTCCCGCCGGTGGTCTTGCCGAAGCCATGTGCCGCGAAAGCGTAAGCGTCATGACCGGCGCTGACATGTCAAAGTCGCTCGAAGACCCAACGGCCTACGGGCTTCACCGCTTGGTCGACGGCAAAGTCACCGGCATCGCCATGCCCGTATGGAACTGGGGCCGTTACTACGAGCTCATCGTTCGCAGCCTTCTGCACGGCACGTGGGACGAGACCAGCGACGACAACCAAGTGCGTGCCGTCAACTACTGGTACGGCATGAGCTCCGGCGTTATCGACATCCGTTACGCTCCGGGCCTACCCTACCAGACGCGCAAACTCGTGCAGTTGCTCCGCAACGGCATTGTTGAGGGATCCATCAACCCCTTTGGCGGCGAGCTCCATAGCCAGAACGGCGTGGTACAGATCGAAGGCTTCCCTCCGCTGCCGAGCACGCAGATTGTCGAGATGGATTGGCTGGCGGACAACGTGGTAGGCACCATTCCGCAGCTCGACGATGAGCCGAAAGTCCCTGCCCTATGAAAATCCTTGCCATAGCCGATACCGAAGAACGATGCCTTTGGGAGTGCTTTCGCAAGGAACGCTTTGAGGGAGTCGACCTGATTTTGTCCGCTGGCGATCTGGACCCGGACTATCTTGAGTTTTTGGTCACGGTCATCAACAAACCGCTCATCTACGTGCGCGGCAATCACGATGACCGCTACGCACGTCATGCACCGGGCGGATGTATCTGCGTAGAAGACAGCGTGTACACGTACCGAGGGATTCGCATTGCGGGCCTTGGCGGGTCCATGCGTTATCGCGACGGCGCCAACATGTACACCGAACGCGAGATGTCCAAGCGCATGCGTAAGCTGTCGCGTAAGGTTAGGATGGTCGGCGGGTGCGACATTCTGCTTACCCATGCACCCGCCGCCGGTATGGGTGATCTGGACGATCTGCCGCATCGAGGGTTCGAGTGCTTTAACACAGCACTCGAATCCTGGAATCCCGACTACATGGTGCACGGGCATGTGCACCAAAGCTACGGTTGCGATTTTCAGCGCGAGCGTCAGCATGTGTGTGGAACGACGATCATCAACGCCTGCGGCTATACACAGTTTGAGCTCGACCAGACGCGCTACCCCATCCGTGGCTGGCAGGCAGCCTGGCTCAATTCGCAAACCATGCGCCGGGAGCTCAAACGCCACGAGGCAATCGAGTCCTCAACCGCAAGAACACCCTGGTAACCACCTCAAAGGGGACACTGTCCCCTTTGAGATGGTTTTGACGCGATAGCAAGAAACCCGGTCCTGCGCAAGGCAGAAGCGGGTTTCTTTAGCAATGCTTGCTTTGCTCAAGCAGTAACTAGCAGTTACTCAGCCAGGAAGTCACGCTGGACAGCGGGATCGACCTTGACGCCAGGGCCCATGGTGGAAGACACGGAGATGGACTTGACGTACTTGCCCTTAGCAGAAGAGGGCTTGACGCGCAGGATCTCGGTGTACAGGGCAGCGTAGTTCTCGACGAGCTGCTGCTCAGAGAAGGACTTCTTGCCCAGGGGCACGTGGCAGATGCCGTAGCGGTCGGCGCGGTACTCAACGCGGCCAGCCTTGAGCTCGGAGACCATCTTGGCGACGTCCATGGTCACAGTGCCGAGCTTGGGGTTCGGCATGAGGCCACGGGGACCAAGGATCTTACCGATGCGGCCAACCTTGGCCATCATGTTCGGCGTAGCGATAGCGGCGTCGAAGTTGATCTCGCCCTTCTGAATCTGGGCGACGAGCTCGTCGGAACCGATGGTGTCGGCGCCGGCAGCCTCAGCCTCGCGGGCCTTCTCGCCCTCGGCGAAGACGGCAACACGAACGGTCTTGCCGGTGCCGTGGGGCAGGGAGATGGAACCACGGATGTTCTGGTCAGCCTTACGAGTATCGATGCCCAGACGGAAGTGGGCCTCGACGGTCTCGTCGAACTTGGCGGTGTCGAGCTCCTTGATGAGCTTGGCAGCCTGAAGGGGGGTGTAGAGCGTGGCGCGGTCGATCTTCTCGGCAGCGGCGTTATAGCTCTTACCATGCTTAGCCATGTGCATTACCTCCTGTGGTTAAACGGGCGTGAGCCCTCCCACATCGTATCGTGTGCCCTATTGCACACATTTAACGGGCACCCCGGTCGGAGCATCCGTTGTTACCATAAGAAATCGCTACTCAGCGATGGTGACACCCATGGAACGGGCGGTACCGGCGATGATCTTCTTGGCGGCGTCAATGTCGTTGGCATTGAGGTCCGGCATCTTGATCTCGGCGATCTTGGTGAGCTGCTCCTGGGAGAGCTGACCAACCTTGTCGGCCTGGGGCTTAGCGGAACCAGACTTGAGGTTCAGCTCCTTCTTGATGAGGTGAGCCGCCGGCGGGGTCTTGGTGATGAAGGAGAAGGACTTGTCCTCGTAGACAGAGATCTCAACGGGGATGATGTCGCCCTTCTTGTCCTGCGTCTCGGCGTTAAAGGCCTGGCAGAACTGCATGATGTTCACGCCAGCAGCGCCCAGGGCGGGGCCGACGGGAGGAGCGGGGTTAGCTGCACCAGCAGGAATCTGGAGCTTAATGACGTTGGCAACCTTCTTCTCAGCCATGGTCATTCCTTTCGAATCACGAGTGTGAAGTACTTGCTATATCGTAAGCACGCACGTGTTAGAAGCACTCCTGAGATGAGCAGTCACAGAAGAAGCACGCTCGCGCGAACGGACGAAAACTTAAACGATGACAGCGACCTGGTTAAAGTCGAGCTCGACCGGCGTCTCGCGGCCAAAGATCATCAGCGTGACCTTGAGCTTGCCAGCCTCGGTGTTAACCTCGGAGACCTTGCCATCAAAGTCGGTAAGCGGGCCATCGGTGACGCGGACGGACGTACCGACCTCAATATCAACCGAGGTGCGCTTGGGCGAATCGCCCTTACCGGGACGACGAGTCATCTTGTTGTACTCGTCGCGGGAAAGCGGAGCGGGCTTGCCGTTGCCGCCTAGGAAACCGGTGACGCCGGGCGTGTTACGAACACACGTCCAAGCATCGTCATCCATCTCCATGCGGACCAGGACATAACCCGGGAAGATCTTGGAATCCTTGGTCTCACGCTTGCCACCCTCTTTAATCTCGGTGACGCGCTCCATAGGAATCTCGATATCAAAGATACGGTCCTGCATGCCCATAGTCTCGATGCGATGCTCGAGATCGGACTTAACGCGGTTCTCGTATCCAGAGTAAGTGTGAACGACGTACCAACGCTTAGACATGGTTTAGCCCCTCAATCCAGAGAACAGAGCAAGAGCCTCGCCAAAGCCAGCATCGAGCAGAGCGATGACGACGCCGACGACGATCAGAGAAGCGCAAACGACGACCGAGTAGTTCACGAGCTCCTTCTTATCGGGCCACGTGACACGCTTCATCTCGGACTTGACCGAAGCGAAATACTTCTTGGTGCGGGCGAAGAAACCAGGCTTCTCGTTCTTCTTGGACTTCGCAGCCTTCTCGTTCTTCTTGGCAACGGCCTTCTTGGCCTCAACCTTGGAGTTGGCGGCAGCTTTGTTGGCAGGTGCCGGCTGCTGAGCCTTCTTCTTGTTCTTCTTGTTGGCCATTTGGGTTACCTCCGCGCAATGCGCTTATACATGAGTAAACCGTAAGCCCCCAAGTGGGAGCTTACGGAATAATGACTGGCACGCCAGGAAGGACTCGAACCCTCAACACTCGGTTTTGGAGACCGATGCTCTACCAATTGAACTACTGGCGTATGTGACTAGAGACTAGCGAGTCTCTTTGTGCAGCGTGTGGTGACGGCACCAGGGGCAATACTTCTTGATCTCCATACGATCAGGCATGGTCGACTTGTTCTTGGTGGTCGTATAGTTGCGGCGCTTGCACTCAGTGCACGCAAGAGTAACTAGAGTACGCATGTATCCTGAACCTTTCATTTCCGCCCCGTACGGGCACGAGTTGTTACTTTATCAGCTCCACGTAAGTGCTGTCAATGAAAACCTCGAGTCAATTGGTTCTCGGTGGATCCATTCATATTTGGAACACATCAATGAAGCCATCGAGATCTAATCGACGGTGCATCCAGGACCATTATCGATCCTCTCGACACCAGCAACGGCTCAATATCCATTGCAGAAAAGAACCCGGCACCCCTATAAGTGCCGGGTTCTCTAAGTCAGCTATATCAAAGAGCTAATTTACTCAATGATCGTGGAGACGATGCCCGAACCGACGGTGTGGCCACCCTCGCGGATAGCGAAGCGCAGGCCCTCCTCCATGGCGATCGGGTGAATGAGGTCGCCCTCGATGGTGATGTGGTCACCAGGCATAGCCATCTCGGTGCCCTCGGGGAGCTTGACCGTACCGGTAACGTCGGTGGTACGGAAGTAGAACTGAGGACGATAACCATCGAAGAACGGGGTGTGACGGCCGCCCTCCTCCTTGGTCAGAACGTAGATCTCGCCGGTGAACTTGGTGTGCGGGGTAACCGAACCAGGCTTGCAGAGAACCTGGCCGCGCTCGATGTCCTCGCGCTTGATGCCGCGGAGCAGCAGACCGACGTTGTCGCCAGCCTCGCAGAAGTCCATGGACTTACGGAACATCTCGATACCGGTAACGACGGTGTTCTGGGTATCCTTGATGCCGACGATCTCGACGGGCTCGTTGAGCTTGAGCTCACCGCGCTCGACACGGCCGGTAGCAACGGTACCACGGCCGGAGATGGTCATAACGTCCTCAACGGCCATCAGGAACGGGAGGTCGTTGTTACGAGCAGGCGTCGGGATGTACTCGTCGACGGCCTTCATGAGCTCGCGGATAGCGTCCATCCACTTGGCGTCGCCCTCGAGAGCGCCCAGAGCGGAACCACGGATGACGGGGATGTCGTCGCCGGGGAAATCGTACTCGGAGAGGAGCTCACGGGTCTCCATCTCGACGAGGTCGATGAGCTCGTCATCGTCGACCATGTCGCACTTGTTCAGGAAGACGACGATGTAGGGAACGCCGACCTGACGGGCGAGCAGGATGTGCTCGCGGGTCTGAGCCATGGGGCCGTCGGTAGCGGCGATAACCAGGATAGCGCCGTCCATCTGAGCAGCGCCGGAGATCATGTTCTTGACGTAGTCAGCGTGGCCCGGGCAGTCAACGTGAGCGTAGTGACGGGCAGCGGTCTCGTACTCAACGTGGGAGACGGAGATCGTAATGCCGCGCTCGCGCTCCTCGGGAGCCTTGTCGATGTTCTCGAACGCAGTGAAGTCAGCCTTGCAGCCCTCGGTCTCGGAGAGAACCTTGGTGATGGCAGCGGTCAGCGTGGTCTTGCCGTGGTCGACGTGACCAATGGTGCCGATGTTAACATGCGGCTTAGTGCGCTCAAACTTCTCTTTGGCCATAAAGCCCTCCTCTAAACAGGTCGTCCCCGGACGGGACTTTGCCTTTATACCATAGTGGCCTCTCAACATACTATTGAGAAGCCACCGTGTTACCTATGGTAGCGGTGACTGGATTCGAACCAGTGACGCCACGGGTATGAACCGTGTGCTCTAACCAACTGAGCTACACCGCCGGATGGAGCCTGCAACCAGACTTGAACTGGTGACCTCTTCGTTACCAACGAAGTGCTCTACCGACTGAGCTATACAGGCACTTGACGGGTGGGAGCTATAGGATTCGAACCTATGTAGGCAGAGCCAACGGGTTTACAGCCCGTCCCCATTAACCACTCGGGCAAACTCCCAATCGTTCAAGTATCCGCAGGTTCTTTGGTCTTTTGGACCGCCGCCCCCGCGAACGAAGAAGATAATACGATGCAACCTTGGGGGCTGTCAACGAAAACCTCTAGATACACGGTTCCGGGCGTATCTATGTACCTTTGACCTGCGGTTTTGCTGGGTTTGGATATGAAGAGCGGTGGATTTGGTCGTTGTGGCTACGTTTCCCAAGGTAATACTTTGGTGTGGTGGAGTATTCTTATTGACTACGTCTCCGTGACGGACCCATTCGCACTTATATATGTTGCAGACGATGGTTTTCGGCGGCTTCCTGATTCATCTCAATCTGTAACAGTAAGAACGGTTTTCCTCCCCTACCTGTTATAGATCGAGACATTTCAAAGTGGTCCCGGTCATTGTCTCAATCTGTAACATCTAGACCGATATTTCCCTTCTAACTGTTACAGATTGAGATAAATGGACGGACCCTCAACCTTCCGTCTTGATCTGTAACAGTAAGAGGTCTTTTCCGCCTTTATCTGTTACAGATCAAGACAATTCTCGGCGGCTTCCTGATTCATCTCAATCTGTAACAGTAAGAACGGTTTTCCTCCCCTACGTGTTACAGATCGAGACATTTCATAGTTGTCCCGATCAGGAGCTCACGGCGTCTCGTCCATCTCCTACGCCGACTACGTCATCGCCATGGTCGACGAGGCCGAGCGCACGGGCTCCGATGCCCACGTGGGCGAGGGTCTCTATCGGCTCTATCGCTCGCTCGTGAACGTGCGCCCGCCTACGGAAATCTCCGATGAGTACCTGCGCATCGAGGACGCTTACTTGCAGGGACGCCTGCAGGAGCGCGGAATCGCCGAGGCACGTAAAGCGGAATCCGTAGGCGGACTCTTGCTGTGGCGCGGGGATATCACGCGGCTTCGCACGGACGCCATCGTGAACGTTGCCAACTCTCAGAGGCTAGGATGTGATCCTGCCGATTTTTGGGTAACCACCCACTCGGCGTAGTCGTTATAAATGTACTTGTGCTCCCAGATGCCATCAGCTGAGCCTGTGCACTCGTCAATCTGGCAGTCGTGGTAGAGGTCGTCCGCGAAGCCCTCAATTACGTCCAACAACTCGAGGCGCTCGGTGTACTTCGCAGGGATTCCGCTAAAGCCCAGTCTCGCCCCGAGAATGTTGCCGCACACCGCGCCGGTGGAGTCCGAGTCACCGTTGTGGTTCACGGCAGCAACGATCCCCGCCTCGAAGTCGTGCTCGTGTCGCAGTGCACAGAATACGGCTATGGCCAGCGTCTCCTCGGCCACCCATCCCTCGCCGAGCTCGTGGATGCAGTCAAGGTCGACCTTGGAGGAGTTGGCGAGACGCAGCGCGTGCATAAGAAGGCCTTGCAGTTCCTTCACATGTTTAGCATTCGGATAGGCTTCGGGAAGCGCGCCCAACGCACCCATGACAGCTTCGCGCACGCTGCAACCTGGCTTGTGCGTCAGCATGCTCACAATCACCGCGAGCGCTCCGGCGGGCAGCCAGCCCAACGCGTGGCCGTGCGTGAGGGCAGCACACTCCGCGCCAAGCCGGAGGGCGTCGGCATAGCCGCTGCAGTGGGTGCCATCTTCAGGGTCAAGGTAGAGCCCTGCCGGAGCCACGCGCATCACGCCGCCACAGCCCTTGCTGCTGTTGACGGGGCGCTCGGTCGTCCCCTCGCACCCCTCCGCGCAGGCGGAGAGGCACGTGTTCCCCGGCGCGCGCTGCTCGAAGAACTCGGGCACGCCGACGAGCCACGAGTAGTGGTAGACGCTACTCCGCCCTTCGTCGAGCGGATACCTCTCGGTCTGCGTGCGGTACCAGTCTCCGTAGCAGTAGCCGACATAACTTTCATACGGCCCCATAATGCCGCGCGTCATCCCACGCGTGGTACCTAAGAGCAGGCCGTTTGCTGTGAAGAGAGTCATCTGCGTATCGTCGGAGAAGTGCGCCACGCCTTTGGCATCGAGTTCGTACTCGGTTATGCCACGCTCACCATAGCGGGAGAAGATGTGCTCCTCGCCCCAGAATTCCACGGCGTATCCAAGCGCGTCGCCTGCGGCCCCGCCCACGAGGCAACCCCGGTATTTGTCGAGATCTTTCATGAAGCTCCCTTATGCCTAATCGTTTACAACAAAGGCCATCAAATCCTCGGGTGTCTCGAACACATGGTATCCGAGCTTGGTCACGAAAGAGCGCTCCTCGGGCTCGCTATCGACCATGAGGGCGACCGGTTCGCCGAGGCCGGTCTGCAAGCCGTCCGGCCATGCAAGGTCAACGATCACGGTCTTAGACGTGCCGCTCACTCCGAAGTTCGCCGCCCCGTGCCCGTAACCCCTCTCCGTCAACCAGTCCGAGAGCCCGGAGAGGGCCTCGTCATCGTGGTCGAGGACGCTCGCGGCCCCCGGCTGTTTGAAGGCGGTGGGCAGCTCACCCAGGTCTTTTCCTCTGTAGAGGGCAGATAGGATCGCGTTGGCCTTCTCGGAGAGAAGCTCGCGCCTCCGGGCGAGGAAGGCCTCGTAGTTCTCGATTTCCCAGAGGGAAGGGTCGTCGGTCGGCACGGCGTGAGATTCGACCGCTCCGGGGTTTGCGGCGACGTAACCCGGCAGGTAGTCTGAGGGGAGTTTGTCCGAGATCTCCAGGTTTGTCTCCTTGGTTAAGAAGGCGTAGTTGGCGAGCTGGTTCACCATCGACTTGTTGCGGTCGGCGGCGTAGAGCACCTTCTTGGGGAAGATGTGGTGCACGTCGAGCGACGAGTTCTTGCCGAGAAGGTGAGAGTTGAGCTCGATTCCGTTGCCCCAGTCGCGAGCATGCCCCATGCGGGCGAGAAGGTACATGAGCGGGTAGAGGCGCGCTCCCGTGCTCCATCCCCAGAAGTCATCGGGGTGAAGGCTTAGGTCGGGCCTGTTGGTCTTTATGAGCCTGAGCAGTCCGTCGATCCCCTCGCCACCCTTGACAGCGTTTATATCCTGGGCAAGCACACTCTCGGTGGAGCCTGCGTAGCGCCCCCAGAGGAAGACGTGGACATGCCAGTAGAGTAGGCGGTCCCACTCGGCCGAGATAAGCTTGCCTCCCTTCTGGTCTATGACCGCAATCATCGTGGCGATGGAAAAGGGGCTGCCGAGGACGCGGGTATGGTCGAGTCCAAGTCTGCCCGCGATATGGTCGAGGCAGGTGCCCACGAGTTGGACGGTCTCCTTGAGTCCCTTTTGAATCTCCGACACGGAGAAGCCATCGAGAGCGGAGAAGTACGCCGACTTCGCGAGGTGAACAGTCAGGCAGCGCAGCAGCCAGTCGCGTGTGAAGTCGTATCCCTTGGCCGAGAAGCCATCGAGAGCCTTTTGCATCTCATCGCGCATGGCGGGCCATTCCGCGCAAATCTTGGCGAGCGTGAGGTCGCCCTTGCTAAGCTTCGTGCCGCCCGAGTTCACGCTGTTGAAGATATCCACGACTACGTCGATGGTTTTGTCAGGGCCGGTCACGGTCTGGGAGAGCATCTCAGTCTGCTTGATCTGCTCTATGCGGTTGAGTCGCGTGAGGGACAACGTGAAGGTCGGGTCGTCAAGGCCGGCGGCCTGTTTGATGTTGACGGCTTCCGTTACGGCTCCGGATTGGTAGACCTCGGTTACCGAGACCCACATGGGGTCGCCCTTCATCTTGGGGGCACGGAACTCGAATACCTCATCCTTGATGTTGAACATGAGATCGGCGAATGCGCGCTTGTCGCCCTCAAAGAAGGGTGGTTCCTTGCCACGCATGATGCCGTAGAGCGACGTCATGCGCTGCTGGCCGTCGAG
The DNA here is from genome assembly GCA_958445985.1 of uncultured Collinsella sp. Taxonomy (GTDB): domain Bacteria; phylum Actinomycetota; class Coriobacteriia; order Coriobacteriales; family Coriobacteriaceae; genus Collinsella. The sequence goes on from CAUCUN010000005.1 coordinate 87,468, forward strand.
AATGAGGTTGACGACACCTTGCCCGATGACCTTCTCGCCTTTGATGTCCGCGTCTTCCACGGGAGTTTGCCACAAGAGCATCGTGCCTACCGGATAGCCCTTGTACAGTGACGTCATGAGTTTGCGCACCTGCGCGCGGTTCCATACGTAGCCGCGCTGGAACTGCGGCATCGCGTAGTCACCCGAGTCGATGCGGTTGAGGATGTCGGCTATGGTGCTCATTGTCGATGCCTTTCAGGTTCGATCGCCTCGAGGTCTCAACAAACATGACAGAGGCGAATTGCGCAACAATAGCTCTATTTTACTCTTCACTGCCAAGCTCCATTGGAGCGCTGGATGCGGATTCGGGAGGGTTCTTCGGCACCCGCGTATGATTAGATGACGGTGAGAATTGTGTCGTTCCAACTGTGGATGCAAGGCGTGCACCTGTGTCCCGATCATCATTGTCTCAATCTGTAACATCTAGACCGACATTTCCCTTCTAACTGTTACAGATTGAGATAAATGGACGGACCCTCAACCTTCCGTCTTGATCTGTAACAGTAAGAGGTCTTTCCCGCCCCTATCTGTTACAGATCAAGACAATTCGCGGCGGCCTCCTGATTCATCTCAATCTGTAACAGTAAGAACGGTTTTCCTCCCCTACGTGTGCATCCCAACGCCCCAATCGAAAATTAACGCGAGCCAGAACCTAATCTGTTCCCTGGATCACCGTCAGCAAATCCTCGTAGCTGTGCACCACGTCACAGCGCTCGCCCTCGGAATCCCAGAACACGTAGTCCTGGATGCAGCGGCTCGTCTCCAGCGCGCGGCCGACGTTGCCGGGTATGCGCTCGGCGAAGATGGTGGAGTCGTACCGCTCATCGAGCTTGTGGTACGCGATGTGGTCGACCACCATCGTCGCCTTCTCGGCCAGGATGCAACGGGAGACCTTGGTCACAGTATGTTCCAACCTCCGGACGAGAGCAGTGGGATGAGATATACAGAGGCTTCTTTTCGGCCTGAATTGCTTCAAATATCTCTGGTTGAATCGTTCTGATACCAAATCGATACTGCATTAGATGCTACGCCTGAACGGCCTTCGTGGTCGAGGACTTAATTTGCTTGAGACCGACGAGCGCGATGCCGAGCGTCACGACGGCGAGGACGGCGACGGTCGCGAACCCACCGGTGTGCCCGTACGCGTCGATGAACGGCCCGGCGATGGCAGAGCCGCACGACGAGCCGATGGCGCAGAGGGTCCCCGTCCACGCGACAGCCTCGGTAAAGCGCATGGGCGACACCAGGTGCATCACGATCTCGTTGCCGTTGACGAAAGTCGGCGCCTGGCACAGGCCAGCCGCCAGGTAGATTGCGCCAATCACCCACAGGCTCGGTGCGAGGACGAACAGGCTCAGGCCGCAGCACAGCACCACGAGGCAGGTGTAGAACCTCCGCCACAGCGGGGTCTTCCAGCGGATGGCGCCGGAGAAGAGCGCGCCGACGAGCGAGCTAAACGAGAAACAGGAAATCACGAGGCCCGAGACCTGCGGCATGCCCACCTCACGCGCGAACGCCACAATGGAGACACTCGTTGCGTTCTGGAACGCGCCGAGCCCGAAGTACACGGCGCACAGCGCGACCATACCCGGTCCCCAGATCGACTGCGGGCGCGTGACGGGATTCGCGCGGCCGGCGCGCCTGGAGCCGTCTGCGCCCGTGGCAGCGTCCGCGCCCGCGTCGAGCACGCCGCCGACGGGTGCCACCTCGCGGCGCTCGGCACAGCTGTGGCGGGTGAGCTGCGACTGCGACGGTGGGAGCGTCGTGACCTCGGTGAGCACCATGATGGCGCCGATGACCGCGCAGACCGCCCCGAAGCGGATGGCGAGCGCGGCGGAGATGACGGCGAGCGTCGACGACAGCGGGTTTCCGATGACCCACATGCACTCGTCGAACGCAGAGCACAGCGACAGCGACGTGGAGATCTTCTTCTCGTCGCCGCGCAGCAGGTAGCGCCAGCGCGTGCGGCTCATGGCGCCCCAGGGCGGCGTAAACGCGAGGAACGGCACGATGCAGAAGAGGATCCACTCGTCTACGTGCGCGGTCGCCGCTGCGATGAAGACCTGCGAGGCGATAACCCAGATGATGATGGCCGGGATCGACGCCGCTCGCTGGCCGAACCGGTCGGCGAGTTTGCCGAGCTGCGGCCCGAGCAGCGCGGACGAGACGGAGTAGACGGCCGAGAGCGCGCCGGCGATCGTGTAGTTGCCGTAGATCTGCTGCACGCCGATGGTAATGGACATGCTGATCATGGCGAGCGGCATGCACGCGACCACCGACCCAACGGTGAAGCGCGCCGCATGCGGGATGCGCAGCAGCTCGGCATACCCGCCGAACAGCCGGTGGATCAGGCCGGAGTTCCCCGCAGGGGCCGTGGGGGCCGTCGCGCCCCGCTCCTCGGCGTCCTCGATCTCGATGGCGTCTTCCGTGGATTCCATGATCCTTCCCCGCTCCCGACGTATGGACGGTGCCCCGATGCAATCCGGGCACCGACGCGCGATCTGCGCGCACATGGTATTAGGGTAGCGACATCCGCCGTGGAAGCAACCGGCGTTCGTTTACTTTTCCTGCCACTTTGACGCGGCACGAGGTAATCGAATATAGCCGCGCACATAAAGCGGGTCCTGTTTCATTTTGAACAGGACCCGCCTCTTTCCTTTACGGGCGTAGAGTGTCTCCTACATGTTGCAGATCGAGACATTCCTTCCGACGCTCCGCTTCTATCTCAATTTGTAACAGTAAGGGTGATTATGGGCTTCCACGTGTTACAAATCGAGACAGCCGCTTCAGGAGGTGTCTTTAATCTCAATCTGTAACAGTAAGAACGGTATTTCTCCCCTACGTGTTATAGATCGAGACATTTCAAAGTGGTCCCGGTCATTGTCTCAATCTGTAACATCTAGACCGATATTTCCCTTCTAACTGTTACAGATTGAGATAAATGGACGGACCCTCAACCTTCCGTCTTGATCTGTAACAGTTAAAAGCGGAATAACCGTCTTGGTGTTACAGATCGAGACAAACTCGGGAATGAGACGAATACCGTGCCCGACAACCTATCAAAACAAGAAACGGGCTCTGTCCCATATAGAGACAGAGCCCGAAACTCTCATGGAGCCAGTGACAGGAATCGAACCTGCAACCCACTGATTACAAATCAGTTGCGCTACCGTTGCGCCACACTGGCACACTTGGCGCTCTCGCGCGAAGCCAATTAAGAATAAAGGAATTACGGACGGGGCGCAACAGACCCTTCGACCGACCACATCTCAAAACCCTTCGTCAGAACGAATAGTTTTAATTACAATGGAATAGATAAAACTATTCGTTCTGACGAAGGGTTTCTCGATGCTTACCACCAAGGAAGCCGCCGAGCTACTCGGCATCACTCCGCGCAGGGTGCAGGAGCTCATAAAAAACGGAGCACTTGAGGCCCGCAAGGCTTCTGGCGTATGGCTCATCGACAAAGACAGCGTCGACACGCGACTCCGCTCCGTGACCAAAACGGGGGGACGTCCCCGCCGCGGCTACGGTAAGAGCGAGATCGCGTTCACCCTCATGAACCGCACGTATGAAGTCGCTCAGCTGGTCTACAACACATCGCGAAAAGACTTCACCCACATCGGTGCCGACGTCGATTACGCCCACGCCCCTATTGGGGTATTTGGCCCTAATAGCCCCGTATCGCTCGACTCTTTCCGCACTTGGTGGCGCGGCCGCGGTATCCCGCTCGCACGCATTGGGCTAGCCTCCCTGCTTGCAGAAGCCGCAGTCGATGTTCCCGATGAACTCGTACAGCGAAATCTCGGCCTCTCCTTATCCGACCAGTATTGGATAAGGCCCCAAAGTTCCGGTCTCGCCTGGGAGGACATTAACTTCTTCAATAACGCCTTTGATGACGTCTCACTGTCCATTGCGCCCTTTGCCCCAGAGGGAAAAGCGGCTGCCGCAAAGCCCGATAACACGTCGGACGGCAATCTTCAAAAGTACTGGACATGCGAGGGCGGGCGTCGAATTCTGCATAAAGCAGGAGCGCATCTAAACCAGGAACCCTATAACGAGATGGTGGCGACTGCACTTCACCGTCGCATCCTGAACACTTACGATTATGTACCCTATTCGCTCGAAGGCGCGGGCACTTCCGCCTTGAGCACATGCAGTGTCTTCTTAACTGACGAAGAAGAATATGTCCCTGCGTTCTATGTAAACCAGCATGCAAATGCAGACAAGCGACTAACCGATTACGAACGGTATGTAGCAAACTGCGAGGAGCTCGGGGTGACAGGCGTCAAGGATGCCCTTGACCGCATGATCGTATGTGACGACATCATTGCCAACTACGATCGTCATTGGCGCAACTTCGGCCTCGTGCGAAACGTCAACTCACTGGCCTGCAGACCAGCCCCCATCTTCGATTCGGGCTCATCACTCTGGTGCAACATATCACTAGAGGAGCTTAGGGCGGGAGAGCACAGTTTTACCAGCGCACAATTTCATTCAAGCCCCGCCAAACAAATGTTGCTCGTCGAGGACATGGGCTGGTTTGACGGCGGCAAACTCGAAGGCTTCGTTGACGAGGCGATCGAGATTCTGTCTAAAAACGATGCCCTAGCAGCGAGACTGCCTTATCTAAAAGAGGCGCTAACGTGGCGCCTCGAAAGAATGATCGACATCGCTGAATGGAGTTAGCGAGGCAGCATTGCCCCGCCAACTTCCCTACCTCCCGCGCAGGGCCTTGAGCTTGGCCAGGGCATCGGGGCTCAGGCGACTGCCCAGAGTCATCTTGATCTGCGGAGCTTCCTCTGCCTCGTGAACGTCGTTATCGATCTGTTTGATCTCGTCCACCAGCATACGGCTCGAGATGCGCGTGACGCCCTTACCCATGACGACGGCCTGGATCGTGCCGTCGCTCGATACCACGGAGCACGCGCGGCCTTCCTCACGTGCCTCGATGCAGAGCTTCTGCACCACGGTATCGGCAGAGACGCCCGTCGGCGAAAACTCGATGCGCACGCCGCGGGCCGGCAGGTTGGGGCGCTCGTTGGAGATATTGCCCGCGCCGTCGAACACGATCACGGCCTCGTAGCGGCCCTGGGCAAACGCGGCAACGTCGTTGATGAGAGCGGTGCGCGCCATATCGTGAACGTCGCTGGAATACGGATCGTCGGAATGGTCGTAGACGAGCTTTTCGTAGCGCGGCGTGCAGTGGATCACGTTGTAACCGTCGACCACCAGCAGCTCGGGCTTGTTGGAGTGCACCGTCGAGACTGGGTCGGCGATAGCCTGCGCAAACGCATTGCCGCCCACGCCGTAGGTCGCGGCCGAAACAATCGGCTTGGCCGAGCCCTCGCCAAAGCGCTTGGCCTTGGACTTGGCACGGTTCTTCTTGGACATGCGCTACTCCTCCCCCATGAGCTCGCCGGCGTTGCGGCGCAGCCACTCAAAGCAGAGGGCCGTAGTCGCCTGGGCAACATTGAGGCTCTCGGTCATGCCGCGCTGGGGAAGCTTGGTCAAAAAGTCGCATTTCTCGAGCACTAGACGCGAGATGCCGTCGCCCTCGGAGCCCATGACGAGCGCCACGCGACCCTCGAAGGGAGCATCCCAGCAACTGCCTTCGGCGTGCTCAGAGGCACCGCCCACCCAAAAGCCAGCGGCCTTGAGGTCATCGAGCGCACGGGCGATGTTGGGCACCTGCGCGATAGGCAGATGCATGACGGCGCCGGCTGAAGTCTTGTAGCTGCCCACGGTCACGCCGGCGGCACGCTTGTTGGCGATGATGACGCCGGCCGCGCCCACAACCTCGGCGGAGCGCACGATGGCGCCAAAGTTGCCGTCGTCAGTCACGTGGTCGAGCACCACGACAAGTGCCGGGCCCTCGCCTGCGCGGTCGAGAATATCGGCGACATCGGCATAGGGGAAGTTGCCAACCTCGAGCGCGATGCCCTGGTGGGCGCCATGGCTCGACAGCGCGTCGAGCTGCGCGCGCGGCACATACTTAATGCGGACACCCGCGGCGTTGAGGTCGTCGACCAGGCGCGACAAGGCGGCATCGCGCTCCCCGCCCTCGGCAATGAGCGCGCACTTGATGGGAAAACCAGTGCGTAGCGCCTCGGCGGCAGCACGACGACCTTCGATAAACTCGCCCTTGGGAGCCTGGACAGCGTCGCGGTTGCGATCGCGCTGCGGACGTGCGGCCTGAGTGCGATCACGCTGGCCCTTGGGAGCGGCAGCGCGGTCATTGCGGCGAATCGGACGCGAGCCAGAAGCGGCCTGCTTGCCGCCACGAGGTGCACGCTTGCGATTGTCGGCCATAAAACGGCCTCCTTAAAAAGATAACGAACAAGAATCGACCGTCCGAGCCACGGCACCTTGCCTTTCAATCGTCGGGCATGACCACCAGGTCTATGCCCTCCTCTTTCAAGGCAATCTGCCGCACCTCGAACGGTCGACAAATACTAGAGACTCTTAATACGAGTGCCGGCGGCGGTATCTTCAATCGTCAGGCCAAGGTCCTTGAGCTGATCGCGGATGGCATCTGCCAGATCCCAGTTCTTGGCGGCACGGGCCTCGGCACGGGCCTCGAGAATCTTGGCAGCAGCCTCGTCCACGTCGTCGCCCGTGTAGGCAACCAAACCGGCGGCAACGCCCAGCAGGCCCAGCGGCAGCTCGACCTTGGGCTCGGGAAGCTCGACGCCAAACGTATCGAGCAGCTCGGCCAGCGTATCGGCGGCAGCCAGGACTGCGGCCTTGTCGGCAGCATCGCCCGCCTGCTCCAGGTACTGGTTGCACTCGGTCACAAAGCCAAAGACAGCACCCATGGCACCGGCGGTGTTAAAGTCGTCGTCCATGCACTCCTTAAAGGTGGCACGGGTCTCGGCGGCCTTGGCGGCAAACGCCTCGGATGCTGCCTCATCGGCATCGGCCGTCGCATGGTTCGCGGCCCAGCGCAGGTTCTCGACCGTACCGGCGATACGCGTGAGCGAGTTCTCGGCACCCTCCAGGCGCTCCCAAGAAAAGTCGAGCGGCGAGCGATAGCTCGTCTGCAGCATCAGCAGGCGCAGGGCGGCAGCGGAGTGCTGCTCGAGCACCTCGGCCAGCGTAAAGAAGTTACCGAGCGACTTGGACATCTTCTCGCCGTCTACCAGCAGCATGCCCGTGTGCATCCAGGTGTTGGAGAAGCCCTGGTGCCAGGCGCAGGTGGCCTGGGCGCACTCGTTCTCGTGATGCGGGAAGGCAAGGTCGGAGCCGCCGCCGTGGATGTCGATCGGAGTGCCCAGGTAGCGATGCACCATGGCGGCGCACTCGGTGTGCCAACCGGGACGGCCCTCGCCCCAGGGGCTCGGCCAGCTGGGCTCGCCGGGCTTGGCGGCCTTCCACAGGGCAAAGTCGAGCGGGTCGTTCTTGTCCTCGTTCTCCTCAATGCGTGCGCCAACCATAAGGTCGTCGATGTTGCGGCCCGAGACCTGACCATAGTTGGGATCGCTGCGCACGGCAAAGTACACATCGCCGTTATCGGCTGCGTAAGCGTGGCCCTGCTCGATAAGCGTCTTGATCATGGCGATCATGGGGCCGATCTCCTTGGTGGCGCGGGGGCGCACATCGGGATCGAGCACGTTGGCGGCGCGCATGACGCCGATGAACTTGTCGGAGAACTCCGTCGCGACCTCGGCGGCCGTACGGCCCTGCTCGTTGGCGCGCTTGATGATCTTGTCGTCGACATCGGTGAGGTTCTGGGCGAACGTGACCTCGTAACCGCTCGCGATGAGCCAGCGGCGAATCACGTCAAAGCTGATGAACGTACGGGCGTTGCCGATGTGGATGTTGTCGTAGACCGTGGGGCCGCACACGTACATGCGGACCTTGCCGGACTCGATGGGCTGGAACTCTTCCTTTTTATGGGTAGCGCTGTTGTAGATACGCATTCGTTACTCCTTAACGGTTTTCTGTAGCAGGCAGACGGCCCAGGCGCCGATTCCCTCGCCCTGGCCTTCCCAACCGAGCTTTTCGGTCGTAGTGGCGGCGACGCCCACGTTTTCGACGTCAACGCCCAGGGCATGGGCAAGGTTGGCGCGCATGGCATCGCGATGCGGGGTGATCTTAGGCTGCTGGCAGGCAATGGTGCAATCGGCATCGACAAACTCGAAGCCCAGCTCGCGCGCGTAGTCCATCACGCGAGCGAGCAGCACCATCGAGTCGGCGCCCTCGTAGGCAGGGTCGGTATCGGGGAATAGCTTGCCGATGTCTCCCCCGCGACAGGCGCCCAGAATGGCGTCGGCCAAGGCGTGCGCGAGCACATCGGCATCCGAGTGGCCCAGCAGGCCGCGCTCGTAGGGAATGTCGACACCGCCGATAATACATCGACGCCCCTCCACCAGACGATGAACATCGTAGCCATGGCCAATGCGCAGGTTACTGAACATGGGGAAGATCCTCTCCCTCGGCCATGCGACCGAGCAGAATCGCGGTTACGGGACGCAGGTCCTCGGGCACCGTCACCTTAAGGTTATCGCGCGGGCTCTGGACGCAGCGGACGCGTCCTCCCATGCGCTCGACCAGTGACGAATCGTCCGTACCGATAAAGCCCTCGGCAATCGCCGCGGCATGGGCGCGCTTCATGGCGTCGACACTAAAGATCTGCGGCGTCTGCGCGGCCCAGTACAGCTCACGCGGCGGCGTCTCGACGATGTTGTCGCCATCGACGATCTTGAGCGTGTCGATGGCAGGCTGGCCGCACACGACACCGTCGAGAGCACGGTCGCTCACGAGCACGTCGATAGCGTGGTCGATGGCCTCGGTCGTAATGAGCGGACGAGCGCCGTCGTGGATGGCGACATATTCGAAACCCGCCGGAACCGCATGCACGCCGGCACGGGTGGAATCCTGACGGGTATCGCCGGCATCGGCAAAGCTGATGGGCGTGTCATAGTCAAACGGGTCAATGGCCAGGCGGCGCATCTCGGCACGGCGCTCGGCAGGGCAAACCACGACGATATGGCCGACCTTATCGCTACGATCGAACGCGCGGATGGACCAGCTCATGAGCGGACGGCCCGCCACATTAACGAGCTGCTTGCCGCCGGGATTTCCAAAGCGCTGGCCGCTGCCGCCGGCAACGACCACGGCGCATACGGGCGCCATTATGCGTTCCCCTGTTTGGTGCCCTTCATGCGGTACAGCGAGTCCGCAAGAATGGCAGGGTTGTTGACGCCAAAGTCGCCCAAGCGCTCCGGATCCTCGCTGATGTCGTCCATGAGCTCCTGCAGCGAGCCGTACTCGTCGACGATCTTCTCGGCCACGCCGTCGCGCACGACGGACACGCGCGAAAGCGTGCGCAGGCCCAGCGGCGTCATGACGGAGTCCTCGTCCAAGTCGTCATAGCCCAGAACTGCCGCCACGTGCTGCGGGTCGGACAGGTCCTTAGGCGTCATACGGCTCAGCTCGGCGCGAATCTTCTCGGCGTTGGCCTCAGAGGAATCGCTCGCGTAGTCGCGGATCATCAAGTCGTATTCGGTATCCATGCTGGAGCCCGCGAGCTGCTCGAGCTGCATCTGCACGAGCTTACCCTGGTTACCCAGCTTGACAATGCAATCCTTAAGCTCGGTCTTTGCCTGCTGCATGATCTCGAAGCTCGAGAAAATACCGGTAATGTCGGCGAGTGTGACGTAGTCGTCGAGCTCGAGGGCCGTCAGGCGCAGCAGGGAGCGATCGAGCGACTGACGGGTAGTCTGGAGCGTGGCGACGAGCTGGTTGACCGAGCTCATGATGGTGGTGACGGGCTGGATCTCGTAGCTCTTGCCGTGGACGTACACGTTGACGACGGCGCGACGAGCCGAAACCGAGATCACGATGGCATCGGTGAGCACCGACATGCGAGCGGCAGTACGGTGACGCATGCCCGTCTCACTCGTGGCGAGCGAGGGATCGGGATTGAGGTGGAAGTTGGCGCGCAGGATCTGGGTGAGGTCGCCATCGATAACGATGGCGCCGTCCATCTTGGAAAGCTCGAACAGGCGGTTCGAGGTAAACGAAATGTTGAGCGGGAAGCCGTCGTTACCGGCAGCGAGCACGTTTTCGGTGTCGCCGACGCAGATAAGGGCGCCCAGGTGACCGGCGATGATCATGTCGAGGGCGGTGCGGATCGGCTGACCAGGTGCCGTCAGGCGGATGGCCTGTTCCATACGCTTTTGCAGCTCGTTCTTATCCAAGGCATCGCTCCCATCGTATACGCTCCATAAACGCTAAATAGTTTCTCACGGTTTGTCCCTGCGGCGCTTGCGAAATCCGATGCTTACAGAATGAGCGAACACCGCTTAGGTAGCTCATTTGGGACGGGGCTCCTTTGACTGCTCATGTGGTAGCATCGGGTCTCATATAAATGAGGGAGTAGTCGCGTAATCGGGCTCGCCCGCAGAGAGGGAGCCAGACTATGGGACTCGCAGAGCTCGTGTTGCTCGCCGTTGGCCTTTCGATGGACGCCTTTGCCGTATCCATCTGCAAGGGTCTCGGCATGAAAAAGATCAACCTTAAGGTCGCCGTGGTGCTTGGCCTGTTCTTTGGCGGTTTTCAGGCCGCCATGCCCGTAATCGGATGGGCGCTTGGCAGCCAGTTTATGGGCATCATCGGCCCCATCGACCACTGGATCGCCTTTATCCTGCTCGCCTTCATCGGCGGCAAAATGCTGTGGGAGGCCTTTACCGAGGACGAGGATGAAGGTGACGGCAAGGATGCCGAAAAGATTGACCTGGTAGAATACCTGATTCTTGCCATTGCCACCTCGATTGACGCGCTTGCCGTGGGCATCTCGTTTGCGGCGCTCTCGGTTGACATCGTTCCCGCTGTATCGCTTATCGGCGTCACAACGTTTATCTTCTCCGTCGCCGGCGTAGCAATCGGCCACACCTTTGGCGCGCGCTACGAAAAACCCGCCACCATCGTGGGTGGCGTCGTGCTCATCCTCATCGGGCTTAAGATCTTGCTTGAGCATCTGGGGATTTTGGTGCTGTAACGCCAAACACAATCGCTCAAAACTCAACGCTCGTACAAGACCTCATGCAGAGTTTTGCATGAGGTCTTTTCGTGCAGACTTTTGCATGTCATACTGATATGCAAAAGTCTGCACGTTAGGAGATCGCCGTGGATACCCTTCCCATCACCACACCGCGCCAAGCTGGCATCTACGTGCGCCAGTCACGCGAGTCGCAGGGAATCACCCGTGCGACCCTCGCTAAAAAGGCCGGTGTTTCGGAGCGCCTGCTCGCATCGCTCGAGCTAGGAGACGCCACGGGCATTCGACTCGACAAGTTGCTGACCGTCTTTAACGCACTCGGCATAGGCCTCTTCGCGCAAAGCGATAACGATTCCATCGCATCGCCCTCCGAACATCCGACGACGATAGTGAACCTCCCTATCGCGAACTCGAATACCCTGCCAAAGCCAAGCGTAGGCAGACGACCCACTCGACAAGGAACGCCATCTTCCTATGGTGCCTTGCTGGCCCAAATCGCAGCCGAGCAAGGCCTTTCCGGCACTTCAGACCTCTCCTTTGGCTGTAAGGTTGTGAAATAAATGGCAGAAATGGAGCTTGCGACCCTCATTTGTGGCGAAATCGCCGGCACTCTCCGCCAAGACGAGCATGGACTCTGCAGCTTTGCATACGCCCCAACCTATCGCGGAGCACCGTTATCGCTAACAATGCCGCTTTCCAATCGCACGTATGGCCATAGCATCGTCCGCCCGTTCCTATTTGGCCTTTTGCCCGACAGTCAAGAGCAGCGTCGCGCTATTGCCACCGAGCATGATGTTGCATCCAACAACCCCGTCGCCCTCTTGTGCCATATCGGTCTAGACTGCGCGGGGGCCGTTCAGTTTTGTCGAGCCGATCAATTAGACGCCGCCCGCGGCAGGGTCTCGGCATACCGCCCGCTTACCAATTCTCAAATCGCTCACAAGCTCAAAGCAATTCGCGATGACGAAAGAGAGACATGGATGGGCTCCAACGAAAGCTGGTCCCTGGGCGGCAATCAAGGCAAATTTGCACTAGCTTGGCATGATGGCCAATGGTGCGAATGTCTAGGGTCATCCCCCACTACCCATATCTTCAAAAATGGTGTCGTTGGGTTCAAACATCAGGCCTTAAACGAATTCGTCTGCATGAAAACGGCTCGGCGTGTTGGCATTCCAACTGCCAACGTCTCCTATTACACATTTGAAGACGAAGCCGCGCTCGTCGTTGAACGGTACGACAGAATGGTCAATAGCAGCGGAAATATCGAAAGGCTGCATCAGGAGGACTTTTGCCAGGCGCTCGGTGTATTGCCAATCCAGAAATACACCGCCGACGGAGGACCAACTACACGAGACATCCAAGAACGACTGATTAACACAGTCCCCCACCACATGAATCTTGTGCTTTTTACCTATATGTTGTTCTATAACGCCATTATCGGAGCGCCTGACGCACACGCTAAAAACTACTCGCTCATCCTTGGCAAAGGCACAAACGCGGCGCTCGCACCCATGTACGATGTCGCATCGGGGCTGGCATACGAGCGCATGCGCCGCCGGGCGCGCCTTGCCATGAGCGTTGGCGGCGAAAATCGTGTGGGGCGCATCGGTCCAGGCGCTATCCGCCGATACCACGGTATGGGCGACCCCGCGCTGGAGGCGGCACTCACCGATGCCGGGCTATCCGAGAAGTTTTGCTTTGCGACCATGATGGACCTCGCCTACGAGGTGCCCATTTGCATGGAAGAGGTCATGGACGAATACGCCGACCTGCCCGGCATGGCGGACCTGCGCGAGCATATGCTCGGCCCCGTCCGCGAAAACTGCCAGCGCACCCTCGACCTCATCAAGGCAGAAATGGACTAGGTGGCCTTAATTTCGCAATTATCAAACAAAAGAGAGGGGACACCCGTCGCAAAAGACCGGGTGCCCCCTCTCATAATGTCATTTGCAATCCGCTAGCACGTGGCTCGGACTGCTGCTAGCGCAACCTTTACGCAGCGAGGCGCTTGAGGACGTCGATGAGCAGCTCGTAGAAGCGCTCGGCAGAAGCGAGCTCCATGCTCTCGTCCGGGGTATGGACATCGGAGAGCGTCGGGCCCACGGCGATGGCGTCCAGGCCGTGCAGAGCCTCGGCAAACAGGCCGCACTCAAGGCCGGCGTGAATGGACTCGATGCGCAGCTCGGAGCCAAAGAGCTCTCGATAGCTCTCGACAAAGACTTCGCGGACCGGCGAATGCTCGGCATAGCTCCAGCCGGGATACTCGAACTCAAACTTGGCGTCGAAGCCCAGGACATCGGCAAGCGTCTGCAGGCGGTCCTTGAACTCGTTCTGCAGCGAGGTGATCGAGGAGCGCGGGGACAGCATAATCTTGACCTCGTCATCGGAGGTGGCGACCACGCCGATGTTGGAGGAAACCTCGACGGAGCCGTCGGTGGCGACGTTGCGGCGAATCACGCCGTTAGGGGCAAGACGCAGGGCGCGGATGAGGGCAAGCGCGGACTTCTCGTCCATGGCCTCGACCTCGGCGTCGTCGGCAATCTCGACGGTGCAGGTAAAGCCGGGGTCGAAGACCTCGAGCTCGGCAGTGACGTCGGCGATGATGCCCTTTGCGATCTGGGCCGCGGCCTCGGCGGCAGCGTGATCGGCATAGACCAGAACGGCCTTGCACTCACGGTTGATGGCGTTGTCCTTGGTGCCGCCGTTGAAGCTGACGATGGCGGGCTCGCCGGCGACCATCAGGCGGTCGATGATGCGGGCCATGATGAGGTTTCCGTTGCCGCGCTCCAGGTTGATATCACTGCCGGAGTGGCCGCCCAACAGACCGGAAATGTCGAGCGTGAGGGTGCTACCGGTCTTGTGCTCGCGCACGATGGGGCAGGTGTAGGTAACGACGACGCCGCCGGCGCAGCTGACGGTGGCAACGCCCTCCTCCTCGGAGTCGAGGTTGATCATGGTGCGGGCGCTGATCTGGGACTTGTCGAGCGTCTCGGCGCCAACCAGGCCGGTCTCCTCGTCGGTGGTGAACACGCACTCGAGGGCCGGATGGGCAATCGAATCGTCGTTGAGCACAGTAAGCATAAGCGCGACGGCGATACCATTGTCGGCGCCCAGGGTGGTGCCGTTGGCGGTAAGGACGCCGTCCTTGACGACCAGGTCGATACCATCGGTCGTAAAGTCGTGCTCAACGGAGCCCAACTTGTCGCACACCATATCGATGTGGCCCTGCAGCATCACGGTCGGGGCATTCTCGGCGCCGGCAGATGCGGGCTTGCGAATGATGACGTTGTAGACCTCGTCCTGATACACATCGAGACCGCGCTCCTTGGCAAACGCGACCAGGAAATCGCTGATGCCCTTCTCGTTGCCAGACCCACGGGGGATCGCGCTGACCTCCTCAAAGAAATGGAACAGCTGGGCGGGCTCGTAGCCGGTAATCTTGTAGTCCATGGTGCCTCCTTGGCGCAACTGGTTAGACAGTAAGACATGCGACTTGTATATTCCCAGACTTTGCGTGCATAAACCAGTCGAAAACGCCGAGCGCCCTCGCATCATCGGCTAACGGTGGACCGTATAGCGTAACGGTCACAACTTCCGCAGCTCTACAAATCGAGGCGCCCTTTCCGGAGCGCCTCGATTGCGCGTATCAAATTGTCGCCACGCCCTACAGCGCGCCGGAACCGGCTTGCATCATGCCGCCGGGGCCCGAGGTCACGCCGCCGCTCACGGGCGCGACGTTGCCGGTGTGCGGAGCCGCCGGGGCGGTATCGCCACCGAGCGTGCCCGCCGGACGCGGTGCCGGAATCTCGCCCGTGCCGTGACTAAAGACAAACTTGCCGTCGGCCACATCGCACTGAACGGTATCGCCCTCGCCCCACTCACCGGCCAGCAGTTCCTCGGACAGCGGGTCCTCAATGAGCTTTTGGATGGCACGGCGCAGCGGACGCGCGCCATTGGTGAGGTCGGTGCCCTCGGCCACAATCTTGTCGTAGGCCGCATCGGTGAGCTTGATGTTCATGCCGTTGGCAATCAGGCGTTGACGCAGGTCGTCCACCAGCAGGTGCGCGATCTTGGTCAGATTCTCGCCCGAAAGCTTCTGGAACACCACGATGTCGTCGATACGGTTGAGCAGCTCGGGGCGGAACAGGCGCTTAAGTTCGCCCATCGCACGACCCTTAATCTCGCTCGAGGTAAGACCCTGCTCGCCGGTGGTGCCAAAGCCAACGCTCGCATCCTGCGCAATCTCGCGGGCGCCCACGTTGGACGTCATGATGATCACGGTGTTGCGGAAGTCAACCGTCTTGCCCTGGCTATCGGTCAGACGACCCTCCTCCAGCACCTGCAGCAGGATGTTGAAGATGTCGGGATGCGCCTTCTCGATCTCGTCGAACAGCACGACCGAGTACGGGTGGCGACGAACGGCCTTGGTGAGCTGGCCGCCCTCGTCGTGACCGACGTAACCCGGAGGGCTACCGATGAGCTTGGAGACCTCGAACTCGCTACCGAACTCGGACATGTCGAAGCTGATGAGTGCATCCTTGCTGCCAAAGAGGTACTCGGCGAGCGTCTTGGCGAGCTCGGTCTTGCCCGTGCCGGTGGGACCCAGGAAGATAAAGCTGCCGCCGGGGCGACGCGGGTCCTTGAGCGGCGAACGGCTGCGGCGCACGGCCTTGGCAACTGCCTCGACAGCCTCATCCTGACCGATGATGCGCGTCTTGAGCACGCTTTCGGCTTGCAGCAGGCGACGGCTCTCGCTCTCGGTAAGCGAGGACACCGGCACGCCCGAAGTCACGGACACGATGTCGGCGATCTGAGAGACATCGATGGTGAGCGGGCTGGCGTCGAGCTCGGCAGTCCAGGCGGCCTTGGCCTCGGCGAGTTCAATCTCGGCGGCCTTCTGCTGCTCGGTGATCTCGGCGGCCTTGTTCATGTCGTCGCTCTCGGTGGCCTCCTGCGCGGCGGCCTTGAGCTCCTCTATGCGATGCTCGGCCTCGCGCACCGGCTCGGGCGCGCGATTCGCGGCGATGCGAGCGCGTGCGCCGGCCTCGTCAATGAGGTCGATGGCCTTATCGGGCAGGAAGCGATCCTGGATGTAGCGGTTGGAAAGGTTCGCGGCGGCCTCGATAGCACCCTGCGTATAGCGCACATGGTGGTGCTCCTCGTAGCGCGGCTTGAGCGCGGTCAGGATCTTGACCGTGTCCTCGACGCTCGGCTCCTCGACATCGATGGTCTGGAAGCGACGCTCGAAGGCCGGATCCTTGGTGAGGTACTTGCGGAATTCCTCGGCCGTGGTGGCGCCGATAATCTGGAAGGCGCCGCGCGCGAGCACGGGCTTGAGCATGGAGCTCGCGTCGATGGAGCCCTCGGCAGAACCGGCACCGATGATGGTGTGCATCTCATCGATAAACAGGATGACGTCGTCGGCCTCGGTGGCCTCCTGGATCACGTTCTTGAGGCGCTCCTCAAACTCGCCACGATACTTGGCGCCCGCCACGAGGCCCGGCAGGTCGAGCGTCCAGATATTCTGGTTCATGAGGTTCTCGGGCACGTTGCCGGCTGCAATCTGCTGAGCCAGGCCCTCGACGATGGCCGTCTTGCCCACGCCGGGGTCGCCCAGAATGAGCGGGTTGTTCTTGGTGCGGCGCGAAAGAATTTCCATCATACGCTGGACTTCCTTTTCGCGA
Source organism: uncultured Collinsella sp. (assembly GCA_958445985.1). Lineage (GTDB taxonomy): Bacteria > Actinomycetota > Coriobacteriia > Coriobacteriales > Coriobacteriaceae > Collinsella. The sequence continues at coordinate 104,196 of CAUCUN010000005.1, forward strand.
CCGATCACGGGGTCGAGCTCGCCATCGCGCGCCTTCTGCGTGAGGTTGGTCGCGAACTGCTTAAGCGTATCGGTGCCACTCCCCTTTTGCTGAGAGGCATCCGAGCCGCTAAAGAACGGCAGGCCCGCACCGGGACGACCAGCACCGGCGCCGGCGAGCGGACGCTTCTTGTCCTGGTCCTTGGCAGTGAGTTTCTCGATAGCCTTTTTGATGGAGGCGGACGACACACCCAGACGCATGAGGATGTCCATGGCCATGCCGTTGCCCTCTTCGACGATGCCGATCAGCAAGTGCTCGGTCGACACGTAGGTCTGGTTGTTCTCACGCGCCACGCGGAATGAACGCTCCATCACGCTAATGACGAGCGGCGTAAAGGCGAGCTTAGCGGCCTCGGTCTCCTCACTGGGCTCGGGAACGGTGGTCTGGACCTCTTTGAGGGTGTCCATGATGTCGTCGTAGGAGATATCGAGCGAGCGCAGCGCCTCGGCGGCAATGCCCTCGTCCTCCTTGGCAAGCGCGAGCAGCAGATGCTCGGTACCCACCTTATTTGAATGAAGATCGAGCGCCTCCTGCTTGGCCATGGACATGACCTTGCGCGCTCGATCGGTAAATCTATCTAACATGCTCGTTTCCTTACATGAGTTCATCGAAATCAAAACGCCCGCCCGTCGGCGGCGCTTTTGTCTCTTTACCCACAGGTTGTCTATGTTAACAGCTGGAGGAATATCTATAAACCCGGCTCACATGAATGCAGGTTATGACCGCATCGCGGGACTCACCGCGCGATGCGCGACAGGCGCCCCGCAAGAGAAACCCTAGGTGTCTTTCACCACGTCGGGACTCGTCGCACGCGATGCGCGATAGGCATCGGCCTCCTTGGAGACGCGTTCGAGCAGCTCGGATGTATCGACGCCCTCGACTTGCGCGACCGTTTCCACCGTCTGCATGGCGACCGCCCTCAGGTACGCGCACGCGCTGTCCCCCAGCTGCTCGAGGTCTATCTCCTCGCCGCCCTCCCGGGCAAAGCCGACCGCCATCACAAAGCCCATGATGCCCGAGACCAGAAAGCCCACCGCAAAGCTCGAATCTGCCTTGAGCTCTTCTCCGTCGGGGTGGACGATCTCTCTCACGCGGTCGATGATGATCGTATGGATGCCCTGCACGACCTGCTCGGCGGCACCCGCCCTCATGGTGATGACGATGCGCCGCAGCAGGCAGCGGACGTCGCGCCGGTCGAACGCCGAAAGGTCGCCCTCGCTCGAAAAATGCCAGAGGGCATCGGTGATGAGCTCGTTATCCTGCAGCAGCTGGGCTATGGCGATGGCGACGAGTTCATCGAAATCGTGAAAATAGTAGTAAAACGTTCCGCGATTGCACTGGGCGGCGCGGGTCACCTCGCCAACCGACAGCTCGAAGATGCTGTTGTTCTCGATGAGCTCCCAAAACGCCTCGATGATACGGGTGCGTGCATCGGGCGCATCGGCGTCCTTACGCGGTCTCGCCATGCGCCTCACCGCACCCCTGCGCCTTGGCGTTCATGATGAGCATCTGAAGACGGTTCTCCACGTTGGCGAAGCTCACGTCGGGATCGTAGTCGAGCGGCAGGAACTGCGCCGTGGGATACTGCTCCTTGAGCGCATGGATGAGCCCGCGCCCCACGACATGGTTGGGCAGACACCCGAACGGCTGCAGGATCACGAAGTTGCGGCAGCCGCGCTTGGCGTGCTCGAGGATCTCCGCGGGAATCAGCACGCCCTCGCCCGCATCGAACGTATGGTGCAGGATCTTATCGCTCGCGCGCACGAGCTCGGGCATGCGCGTCGGCGGCTCGTAGAGCGGGCTCGCCGCGCCCAGGCGGTCGCAACGGTCGTGCGCGAGCTCGAACAGGTTGTCCGCCGTGGCGTACCAGGCCTTTTCGGGCAGCGACAGGTCGACGTGGAACTCGCGCGACTGCGCATGCTTGTAGAAATAGGTCTTGCGGATCACGTCGGTCATGCGCGCCTCGATGACCTCGAGCCCGTTGTCCTCGAGGTAGCGCTCGATCTCGTGGTTGGCGCCGAGATGGAAATTGAGCAGGTACTCGCCCACGATGAGAACGGTCGGATGCGGGTTCGAGCGGTCGTACGGAACGGCGTCCATGATCGCAAGCGCGCGTTTGAAGCCCGTCGCCTGGCCTCTCAGCCCGGAGCGCTCCATGCCCTCGATAACCTCATCGAGCGCGCGGTCGAACGCAGCGTCCGCCGCGCCCTTCTCGAGCTCGTAGGGACGGATGCGCCTAAGCATGGCCTCGAGGGCATCGATCATGGGAAGACCGTAGGCGATCTGGATGCTCGGGCCAAGGCCGAGCTTGAAGCCCGGATGCGCATTGTGGGCATCGACGTCGTCGTTGGTGAGCACCGGGACATAGTCGTATCCCGCGTCGTCGAGCGCGCGGCGCAGCAGGGGCATGTAGTGCGTCAGGCGGCAGTCGCCGATATACTTGCCAGTCACCACGGCGACGTCGTGCGGGTCGTACTTACCGCTCTCGAGTGCCGCGAGCGCCTCGCCGATCACGATTTGCGCGGGGAAGCAGATGTCGTTGTGCACATAGCGTTTGCCCAGGCGGATGGCATCCTCGCGCCCGATATCAAGGGCCTCGGCGCGCACGCCCTGATTGCGCATCGCCGCGGTCATGAGCCTGCAGAACGCATGGGAGGTGTTGGGGACCAGCGCGATCTTGTCGTGCCGGTCGCGCTTGGTGTACTTGACCTTATACGGGTCGTCGAGCGGATGGACCGCGTGCACCCGGGCGCCCTCGGCACGCTCCTCCGCGCGACGACGGTTGACCGACTCGATAAACGAACGCACGCGAATGCCCATGGGACCGGCGACGTCGCTCTCATCGAGCTTGATCATCATCGGAACCTTGGAGCCCATCTCGCCCATCATGCGCGCGATCTCGTCGGTGAGATACGCATCGTGGCCGCAGCCGAAGCTGCCCATCTGCACGAGCTCGAGCTCGGGCGTCGATGCGACGATGACCGCGCACGACAGCATGCGCGCATGGTAGTTGTTCACGATGTCGATGCGGCTGTTGGAAAGATCGACGTTGCAGACCCCCGGCACCGCATCGGGCGTCAGCACGGGGATGCCGCGCTCAGAGAAGAGCTTGGGCAGCCCGTGGTTGACCAGCGGGTCGTTGTGGTACGGGCGCGAAGCGATCACCACCGCGTAGCCGCCGTCCTCGCGCACGTTCTCGAGCACCTGCCTGCCGCGCAGCTGCAGCTGGTTCTCAAACGTCTCCTGCGCGCGGTCCGCCTGCTCGGTCGCCTTGGCAACCAGGTCGGCATCGATATCGAAGGTCTCCTTGCACCACGCCTTGAGCTGGCGGTTTCGGTCGCCCTCGTCGTACCAGTGGAACAGCGGCGTATCGAACGGAACGCCGAAACGCTCCTCCGGGTTATCGGAATTGCGCATCACGTAGGGGTATCCCTTTACGACGGCGCACATCCACTCGCTGGTAGAGGCGGTGTTTTCGGTGGGCACCGTCGTGATGATGGGCATGAAGATGCGGTCGACGCCGGCGTCGACGAGATTGCGGATGTGCCCGTGGACGAGCTTGGCCGGGAAGCACACGGTGTCGGATGTGACGTGCGCCAGACCGCGCTCGTACATCGCCTTGGTGCTGCGTCCCGAGACGCGCACCTTAAAGCCGAGCGTGCTGAAGAACGTCGACCAGAACGGCATGGTGTCCCAGAACTCGAGCACACGGGGAATGCCGATCGTGACATCGCGCCCCCCGCAGACGGGAACCGTGGGGTACGACTCGAACAGCAGCTCCTCGCGGTCGACAAAGAGATTGGGGGCAGCCGCGGTCCGGTCGCGCCCCGTGCCGGGTGCCTGTGCCTCGCAAGCACCCTGCGGACGCAGCTCCTCCGCCGCGGGAACCTCGCGCACGAGCTCATCCCATGAGATGGCGCCGCCGCGCGGGCAGCGATTGCCCGTGACGTAAAGCGAGCCGTCGCCAAATGCCACGACCGCGCGCTGGCAGCGGTTGTTGCACCGACGGCAGGTAACGCCGCCGAACTCGCGATGCTCGAAGCGCTCCACGGCATCGAGCCCGATAAACGACGTGTCGGCGTCGCCCTTGCGGCATTCCTCGCGCGCGAGCAGGGCGATACCGATAGCGCCCATCAGCCCCGGGTGGGGCGCACGCGTGACGGGTTTGCCCAGATACTGCTCGAATGCGCGCAGCACCGCGTCGTTTCGGAACGTGCCGCCCTGGACGACGACTTTGTCGCCCAGACGGTTGAGATTTGAAACGCGAATGACCTTGGTGAACACGTTCTCGATAATCGAACGGCAGAGACCGGCCATGATGTCGCCCGGACCCTTACCGCGCCGCTGCTCGGAAACGACGCTGCTGTTCATGAACACCGTGCAGCGGCTGCCGAGAACGGCGGGGGCTTTGGACGAAAATGCCTCGGTCGCGATATCCTCAACGGCTATTCCGAGGTTTTTGGCAAAACCCTCGAGGAACGAGCCGCAGCCCGCAGAGCACGCCTCGTTGACGACGATATCGGTCAGCACGCCGTGGTTGAGCCAGATGGCCTTCATATCCTGTCCGCCGATGTCGAGCACGAAGGTCGCATCGGGAACGCATGCGCACGCGGCGCGGGCGTGCGCGACCGTCTCGACCGTATGGTAGTCGGCGTGGAACGCGCGCGCGAAAAGCTCCTCGCCGTATCCCGTGGTGCCCACGGCATCGATCGCAAGCGTGACTCCCGCTGTCTCCCAGCGGTTCTTCAAGCTGACAAGACCCTGTTGGGCGACGTCGAGCGGTCTGCCGTTATTAGACGCGTAGAACGAATCGACAAGCTCACCCGCCTCATCGACCAGGGCGAACTTGGTCGTCGTGCTCCCCGAATCGATACCGAGCGCCACACGCACCGTCTCTCCGGGCGTATACGCATCCGGACCCTTTGCCGGCGTCTCTTTGCCATGGCGTGCCGTAAAATCCGCCTGCTCGGCAGGTGTGGCAAAAAAGGGCTGGGCAAGACGTCCCTCCCCGCTTGCGGGCGCGACCGTCTCGAGCTTATCCAGCCGGACAAAAGCGTCGGGAAGGTCGATCGGTTGGGACGATGCGAACATGTCGGTCAGCGACAGGGCGGCACCGCGCGCGACCATGATCTGCGGATCGCGCGGGACGATAACCTGATCGTCCGATAGATTCAGTTGCTCCCGGAACACGCGGACCAGCGTGGGGTTGTAGGCGAGCGTACCGCCCTCGAAGATTACCGGCGGCTCGATGTCGATACCCTGGGCCAGACCGCCGATCGTTTGGCGGGCGACCGCGTGAAGCGCCGAAAGCGCCAGGTCGGTGGTAGGAATGCCCTCGTTGAGCAGCGGCTGGATATCGGTCTTTGCGTACACGCCGCAGCGGCCCGAGACCTCGTGGACGGTCGTTCCCCGGCTTGCGAGCTGCTCGAACTCGCCCGATTCGGTGCCGACCCCCATGAGCTTTGCCATCTCGTCGATAAATGCACCGGTACCGCCTGCGCACGAGCCGTTCATGCGCATGTCGGCAACCTCGATGTCTCCCTTATCGTTGGTGCGGAAGAAGATTATCTTGGCGTCTTGGCCGCCCAGCTCGATGGCGCAGCGCGTCTGCGGATAGAACCTGCTGATCGCGAGCGCGTTGGCGACCACCTCCTGAACGTACGAGGCGCCCAGCGCGGTCGCGATATCGCGCGCACCCGAGCCGGTCACCGCAACGCGCAGCGACTCATGGGGAAAGCGCTCGGCGAGCTCGCCGAGCATGGCGCGCACGCTCGCTGTCTGACACGCCCCGTGGCGGCGATATCCCCACCACGCCTCGGTCATATCCTCGTGCATCGCGTAAACTTTGGTCGTCGTCGACCCTACGTCCAGTCCTACTAGCAACGCCATAATGCTCCGTCTCTCGCATTTTTCCTGCTAGAGATATACCACTCTACGTAATACAACAGACTGTTGTATTTAAACTCCGTATAAAAAGCGGCTGCCGAAACGCTTCAGCAGCCGCCGAATGCACCAACAGATTGTTCTGCGCGCTAGCACGTCGGGCAACGGAGCAGCACGGGCCCTCCGGTCATGCGCACCGCTCACGCCCGCAATGTCGCCGAGAGAGCTATCCACGCTTAGGGCTCCAACCAAGCAAGTCGCCCGCGCTCAGCAGATCCCTAAGCGAGCTACTCGCACTCAGAAGCCATAGCCTGCTCCAAGAGCTCGGCATGCTCCTCCTCGAAAACCGTCCCCACAGGGAAGGCGCGACGGAAGACGAAGTGGGAAATCGGACCGGCTACCAAAAGGTTCCACGGCAGCGCCATCACAAAATTATGCGGAATGTTGATCATCCAGATCGCGGGCACGGAATACAGGTTCGCAAGGATGCCGCCGGGCATGTGCGTCAGACCCTCGCAGGCACCGTACAGCGACATGATGATGACCATGGGAACGACCATGCAGGAGCTGACGGCGAGCGTCATGGCAAGTGGCGAGCTCTTGCCCGGCGTGACCAAGTACTTAAAGGCGAAACCCTTGACGAGCGGGCTGGCGACGAACCAGTCGCAGCACATGGCAAAAATGTAGGCAACGGGGAAGCCGAGCCACGCAGCGGCAACGACCTCGCCGTTGATGGCCCCGTGCTGCAGGGCAACGTTGTAGATGCTCATCCAGAGCACCATGCAAAAGCACATGATAAAGGTGAACAGCAGGCTCTCTCGTTTGTTGATAGGCATAAAGGGCAGATTCCTCTCTGTGTTGTACCGCGGCGCCACGCAACAAAAACGGGCGGGCAAGATGGAGCTGTTGGAACTTCATCTCGCCCGCCCGTGTTACGCGCGTCTGCGACTACTTATGTGGTGGAACTACCCTAACACGAACGGCGCGCGCTTCGTAAGCGTTGAGTTTGTGGAGATGCAGGGCACCAAAACCCCCGACCCCATAAGTTGCGGTGGAATACGGACTGTTTTGACCCTTTAAGCAACAATTCAGTCCCTATTTCACCGCAACTCATTTGGTGCAAAGTAACCTGTCCCCCTTGCACCAATTAGCTGGTATGGCGCCAGCGAGGGTCGGTGAGGGTTCTCGCCACGCCCAAGCCAACGGGCAGAAACGCCACGATGAGCACTGCGCGCACAAACCAGCCGAGCATGTTGACCGTGTCGAAGGTGCACATGTAATACATAGAGCGATAGAGATACAGACCGGGCACCATAATGACAATCGAAGGCACCGTGAGGGCGATGCGCGGGTAGGTGAGCTTGACTTCGGCCAAGCTTGCCAGCAGACCCGATACCAGCGCGCCGATAAACGCTGCTGCCTCGGGAGGCATTCCCGTGCTGAGGCCCAGGAAGGGAATCATCGTCGGCGCATCGACAAGGGTCAGACGCAGGGTATTGGACACGGCGCCGATCAACCCAGCTGCCGCGGCCATCTTTACCGGGCTGTTGAACATCACCGAGAAGCCGAATACGCCAACGAAGCTCATCACCACGCGCAGGAGCGTAAGGGCAAGCGGCGAAAGGCCCAGTGGGGCAAAGTCGTCCGGCGCCAGGCCAACACACTCGGCAACCATCCAACCTACGAGCGTCGCCATCACAATAATCGATACGGCATATGAAAGGCGCTCGATACCGCTTCGCATGTCGAGCTTGGCGATGTCGAGGCCCGCCGTAATGAGCGGAAAGCCGGGAATCACAAAGAGCATGGCGCCGATATAGCCTTCTTGGTGCGACATTGCCCCCGGTATGACCTGGCCAAGGCCGAGCAATGCCAGCAGATACGAAACGCAAGCGAGCGCAACGCCGGTCGTCAGCGCGCTGAACTGACCAAGGCCTTGCTTGAGAATATGGGAGCGGGCAAAGTTGCCGACACCCGCGCCCACAAACGCGCAGGCCATCTCGATAGGGCCGCCGCCGAGCAAAAAGACGAAGGCGCCGCAAGCACAAGCTGCCGCAAGGCCCTGTTGCCAGGGAGAGTAATCGGGTTTTGAACTCTCAACGGTCCTGAGCATCTCGTGGTATTCGTGCACGGTAAACCGGCGCCCATACGTCTCGATTTCCTTTAAGAAGCTCTCCATCATCCAAATGCGATGGGTATTGACTCCCGTTGTGGGCAGGCTGACAACCTCGTTAAAGCAGTGGCCATCTTCGATGCAGGTGCACTCAAACGACAGAAGACTTAAGTCAACGTGGATGGTGACACCGAGTACGGCGGCAACACGATTCATGGTATCGCGCACGCGCCAGGCACCCGTTCCGCTTGCCAGCATAAGCATGCCGGTGCGGCAGATGATGGATGATTTATCGGTGAGCGGCGCATCGACGGCAAGCTCATCGCCTGCCGTCACGATCTGGTGCCAGTCAGTTTTCATATGGAGCGCGCCGGCACGAACGCCGTGGTGCATGGGGGCTCTCGAAAGCAGCGAGTCAAGGCGCGAAGGCTGTGGGGGCTCCGTTGATTCGTCCTCAACCTCATCAGTCTCTTCATCGACCAGATCAAAGGAATCAAGCGGCGCTGGCTCGCGACGGTCGATCAGCTCCTCGTCCTCATCATCAAAGTAATTGAACTGATCGAGCATGTCCTCTTCGATTGAACGCTCGCTCGCGTCGTCCATATAGACGCTCCCTTCCTGCCGACTAACCCCCATCCTAGGCAGCAACGGCTAAAGGAAACATAAAAGAGACGACTGTCATGCGAGCCATGTGCTCAACAGCCGTTGGGCAGTCGTTTAAGAACGTCCCCAATGACTACATCGATGTTCTAAGTGTCAACCAAGTCAACGCCGCAGGTAGAGGACGGACAGCGAGCGACGTCCAGGGCGAACAAGTTGGCATGAAAAAGGCAAGGCATAGACCTTCTGGTCATGCCTTGCCTTTTGAATGACAAATTGTCGCCCTGGGCGGCGCGCAGCGTCAACTGGTTACGCGGGTTGGTAAACCCGCGTAACCACCTAGGTCGCGCCCTTGAAGTTGAACGTCAGATTGTCCAAATGCGGCCCGCGCAGCGTCGAGTGGTTACGGCGTTTGGCAAAACGCCGTAACCCCCTAGTACATCTTTGCGCCGGCGGGAATGGAGGCGTCGAGCTGGATCAGGTTGAGGCACTCCTCGCCCTCCTCCTCGTGGACAGCGCTGATCAGCATGCCGCAGCTGGGAATACCCATCATCTTGCGCGGAGGCAGGTTGGTGATGGCGAGCAAGGTCTTGCCAACCAGGTCCTCGGGCTCGTAATAAGCGTGAATACCGGAGAGGATGGTGCGGTCGGTGCCGGTGCCGTCGTCGAGCGTAAAGTTAAGCAGCTTCTTGGACTTCTTGACGGCCTCGCATGCCTTGACCTTCACAGCGCGGAAGTCGCTCTTGGAGAAGGTATCAAAGTCGACGAACTCCTCAAACAGCGGCTCAACGGCGATCTTGGAGTAATCGAGCGTGGGCTTAAGCGACTTAACGAATGGGCTCGCGGCGTTGCCGGCCTCGGCAGCCTTGGCGGCAGCGGCACCGGACTGGAAACCCTTCTCGGGCTTCATGTGCGGGAACAGCAGCACGTCGCGGATAGAAGCCTGGTTGGTAAGCAGCATGACCACGCGGTCGATACCAATGCCAATACCGCCCGCGGGAGGCATACCGTACTCGAGGGCGCGCACGTAGTCCTCGTCATACTCCATGGCCTCATCGTCGCCGCCGGCCTTCTCGGCCATCTGGGCGGCAAAGCGCTCGGCCTGGTCGACCGGGTCGTTGAGCTCGGAGAACGCGTTGGCGTACTCGTGGCCGGCAATAACCAGCTCAAAGCGGTGCGTCAGGCGCGGGTCGTCCTCAAAACGCTTGGCAAGCGGGCTGACCTCGATGGGGTAATCGCACACGAAGGTCGGGTTGACGATGGTGTCCTCGCCCAGCTCATCGTAGATCTCGGCGATAATCTTGCCGGCGGTCCACTCGGGCTTAATCTCCAGGCCCTTCTCGCGCGCGGCGGAAGCAAGCTCCTCGACCGGCGTGTCGATGGTGACCTGCTTGCCGAGCACATCGGAGACGATGTCGGTCATGGGACGGCTGGCCCACTCACCAGAAAGGTCGATGGTCTGGCCCTGGTACTCGATGACCTCGGGGTTGCCGATGGCCTTGTTAGCCGCCTTAATGACGCCCTGGGCGAGCGCCTTCATGCCCTCGAGGTCGGAGAAGGCACGGTAGGCCTCCATCGTGGTGAACTCGGGGTTGTGGGTGAGGTCCATGCCCTCGTTACGGAAGATGCGGCCGATCTCGAACACGCGCTCAAAACCACCGACGATGCAGCGCTTGAGGTGCAGCTCGGTGGCAATACGCAGGTAGCACTCCTGATCGAGCGCGTTGAAGTGGGTAATGAACGGCTTGGCAGTAGCGCCGCCCTGGATGGTCTGCAGGATGGGGGTCTCGACCTCCATGTAGCCGTCGGACTCCATAAAGCGACGGAAGGTGGAGAGAATCTGCGAACGCTTACGGAAGGTCTCGCGAACGTCGTCGTTGGCGATCAGGTCAACATAGCGCTGGCGATAGCGGGTCTCCTTGTCGGAAAGACCGTGGAACTTCTCGGGCAGTGGACGAACGGCCTTGGAAAGCAGGGTCGCGCTCTTAGGGGCAACGGAAAGCTGGCCGCGCTGGGTGCGCACGACCACGCCGGTCACGCCCAGGATGTCGCCCAGGTCGAGGGCCTTGAGCGTATTCCAGGCAGCCTCGTCCATGTCGTTGATGCGGCAGAACAGTTGAATCTCGGCAGTCGCATCGCGCACGACGATGAACATGATCTTGCCCTGACCGCGCTTGGCGACCACACGGCCGGCGATCTTCACGACATCCTCGGTGTCCTCACCATCGGCAAGATCGGCGTACTTAGTCTCGATATCGGCGACGTAGTCCTCAAGCTCAGAGTGCTCGGGATAGGGGTTCTGGCCCGCCTCGAACAGGGCGGCGCGCTTGGCCAGGCGGGTGGCGCGCTCGTCGTTGAGCGTCGATGCCTGATCGGCGGCGTTCTGGTTCTCTGCCATAAGTTAGCTCCTCAAACTAAAACGCTCCCCAGGATTCGGTCCCAGGGAGCGAAAACATACCTTTACGCGGGACCGTGGTCTAGCGTGCGATCTTGGCGATGGTGTAGACGCGAGTCTTGCCGGAAGGCGTAACGACCTCGACGGAGTCGCCCTCGCCGTGACCGATGATGGCGTGACCGACCGGAGACTCGTTGGAGATCTTGTGCTCGAGCGAGTTGGTCTCGGTGGTACCGACGAGCGTGACTTCCATGACCTCGCCGTTGGGATCAATCAGCGAAACGGTGGAACCGATGGAGACGGTCAGATCGCCCGTGGTGGCAGCAACCTGAGCGTTGGCAAGAATGGCCTGGATCTCGGCGATACGAGCAGCGTTCTGGGCCTGCTTGTCCTTGGCGGCATCGTACTCGGAGTTCTCCGAAAGGTCGCCGAACGCGCGGGCTTCCTTGATGTCCTCGACGATCTCCTTGGCGTAATCGCCCTCACGCCAAGCGAGCTCCTCGACGAGCTTCTGGCGGCCCTCAGCGGTCAGTACGATCTGGCTTGCGTCCATACGGATATCTCCCCAACTCTGATCAAACAATCAACTGTCAACAAAACGAAAAAGACCGGCTAGCCTGCGGGCAAGCCGGTCAGGTGCTCACCCCAAAGGGATGGGACTACTCTGCGTCCGCGTCGCTGTCCTCTGCCTGCTTCTTCTTGGCAGCAGCGAGCTTGGCCTCGAGCTCAGCGATCTCCTTGTCCTCCTCGGACTGCTCGACCACGACCTCCTCGGCCTGCTTGGTCTCGGCCTTATCGTCGCCCTCCATACCCTCACGGATATTCTTGACGGTAGAGCCGAGGGACTTGCCGAGCTTCGGCAGGTTCTTGGGCCCGAAGATAATCAGGACAACGACGAGAATAATGATGAGCTCAGGAGCCCTCAGTCCAAACATGTAGACCTCCACAATACAGCGAGACAAGCTCGAATGAGTATACCGCGGGTATCGCGGTATCACAACACTAGCTAAAAAAAGGGACCGCAAGAAGCGGTCCCTCCTCATGCTCTGGTCGGGTTGACTGGATTTGAACCAGCGACCCCTGCGTCCCGAACGCAGTGCTCTACCAAACTGAGCCACAACCCGTTAGCTCGACTATAGTAACAAAGATTTTCGCCGCGTGCTAGAGAAATTTTTATTTCTTTGGCGCGTCGATTTGAACCGTGTTGGGAATAAGCTCAGTCGCGCAGGCCCACCAGCCATTTTGCCGGGCAGCATCGGCAAGCCTTTCGGCCGTGGCAGCGGTGTCGCAAATGGCAAACGAGCAGGCACCCGATCCGCACACATCTACAGCAACGGTTCCGTCCTGTTTACGCAGCCAGTCGAGGACCGTTTGAATCTGCGACTCCATCTGTGCGGAAATGACACCAAGGTTGTTATGGATGAGTGCATATGCCGTCTCGGCATCACCAGCACGCAAGGCAGAAGCTATCGCGCCGGGCTTGTCCGCAGGCACCGGGGCCTCGTCAAAACGTCGATAGGCTTCAATTGTCGAAACGCTAGCCTCGCGCGGCTTGACCAGCACGACGGGCGTCGCGGGCAGCGCGGGGCACTCAGTTGCCAGCACGTCTCCCCCACCTACGTAGAACGCAGGACTCGCGTGCAAAAAGAACGGGACGTCAGCACCAATGCCCCGCGCAATGTCATCGAGCGCTGGGTCGGTGCGATCAATGCCCCAGAGCTCTGCCAAGGCGACAATGACCGCGGCCGCATCCGTCGAGGGGCCGCCCAAGCCGGCGCACAATGGAATGCGCTTCTCAATCGTCACGCAGATGTTTGCCTCGCGACCATAATGCTCGGCCATAGCAACCGCAGCCCGATACGCCGTATTCTTTTGCATGGGAAAATCTGATGCTGGAACCGTCTGGACGGTCAGCGCCTGCGACGGCGTGACCGTCACGGTATCGGAAAGACCGACGGCCGCCATCAGGGAATCGACCCTGTGGTAGCCGCGGTCATCGCGCTCGGTATGAACCCCCAGGTAGAGGTTAATCTTTGCCGGCGCGGAAAGAGTCAGGGACCGATCGGTCACCGTTAATGCTCCTCGAGCTGATTGCCGAGCGGGGTAAAGATGTGCTCGCCGCTCTCGGGGTCGAACAGCTCGACCTGACCGGTGAGCACATCGATATACTGGTAGGACTGACGCGACTTGCGGCCACGACGCTCGTCAACCTCGACGATAAAGACGGCGGGGTGGACGCTCTTGATGGTGCCCATGCGCTCGACGACGCGGGTACGGCCCATGTTGGCCTTAACCTTGACGCGATCGCCCACCATATCGGTCAGCTTCTCGTGGATGTCGTCGACGTGATTGACTTCCATCTCTTCCATGAACAGGGCCTCCAGAAGGTGCAATTCAAAAAGGGGATAATACCCCTAAGATAGACAAAACTCTAATACTATAGCACCCTGCTGCCGCCATACGCAAGTAGCTAAATAAGCCCCGTCCCAAATACGTACCAGACGACAATCTCGCATGACCAGTTGTTACGCGGTTTGGTAAAACCGCGTAACCTAAAGGTTGTCGGTGTCCAAGACGATGGTGAACGGACCGTCGTTGACAAGATCGACTTTCATATCGGCGCCAAAGATGCCGTGCGCCACGTGTTCGACATCTTGACGAACGAGCGTCAGGAAGTACTCGTAGAGCTCGTTGGCAACATCGGGCGCGCCGGCATCGGTAAACGACGGACGGCGACCGTGGCGGCAGTCAGCGAACAGCGTGAACTGCGACACCACGAGCACCTCGCCGTCGACATCGGCAAGCGCCAAGTTGGTCTTGCCGTTCTCGTCCTCGTTGATACGCAGCCCGCGGAGCTTGCCCCACAGCTTGTCGGCCTCGGCATGCGTATCGCCATGGCCCACACCCAGCAGCACCAGGTAGCCGCGTCCAATGCGGCCCACGCACTCGCCGTCGACCGTCACGCCGGCGTTGAGCACGCGCTGCACCACCGCACGCACGGTCTACTCCTCGCCCGTCAGCTTGGCGGACAGATGCTCGAGCGCGTGGAAACGATGGCTGATGGCGTTCTTCTCGTCAGCCGTCAGCTCGGCCATGGTCTTGCCCGGCGTGTCGACCGGCAGGAACAGCGGGTCGTAGCCAAAGCCGTGATCGCCGCGGCCCTCGTGCGCGATAACGCCCTCGCAGGCGCCCTCGCCATAGGTGACCAAACCGTCCGTGTCGATGAGCGCGACGACGCTCATAAAGCGCGCGGTGCGATCCTCGTCGGCCACGCCATCCAGATTCACGAGCAGCTTGGCATTGTTGGCGGCGTCGTCGCCGTGAACGCCCGCGTAGCGCGCGCTATACACACCGGGCTCACCGTCCAGCGCGTCGACGACCAAGCCCGAATCGTCGGCAATGGCCATAAGACCCGTCTCCTCGACCGCAGCCTGCGCCTTGATGATGGCGTTCTCCAAAAACGTCGTGCCGTTTTCCTCGGGATCCTCAAAATCGCCCAGCTGGCCGAGCGCTACAAAGCGCACCTCGGGCATGACCTTGCCCAAAATGGCCTCGATCTCGGTGAGTTTATGAGCGTTTCCGGTTGCCACGACGATGGTCGCCGCCGGGTCGAGGGTGTCGATGTCGATCTTCTCAAGTGCCATAACTGGCCTCCTTGTCTCTATAGCAAGCCGCGTGAGGGGCGTTTGGGCACTTGACCTCTCCCCTCTCAGGCGATCGGACCTTTCAACGCAGCATTTCAGCAGATAAAACCTACCAAAATAAACCCGTCCCTTTTGGCAGGTTAGGCGATGGCTTGGCGCTGAAGCTCGATGAGCTCGGCGATACCCTTGTCGCCCAGGTCGAGCAGGGCGTTGAGGCGTTTGCGGTCAAAGGGCGCCTGCTCGCCGGTGCCCTGGAGCTCGATCATCTCGCCGGTGTCGGTGGCGACGAGGTTCATGTCGACCTCGGCATGGCTGTCCTCGGAATAATCGAGGTCAAGCAGCGTATTGCCGTCGACAACGCCCATGGAGATGGCAGCCACCTGGCCGATAAGCGGGATGCGTTCGATCTTGCCCGCCTCGACCCACATGGCGAGGGCGTCGTGCAGCGCCACCCAGGCGCCGGTGATGCTCGCTGTACGCGTGCCGCCATCGGCCTGAATCACATCGCAGTCGACGGTGACGGTGTACTCGCCGAGCGCCTTCATGTTGACGACGGTACGCAGGCTGCGGCCAATGAGGCGCTCGATCTCCATGGAGCGACCCTTGCGGTTGGCGTGTTCGCGCTTGCAGCGCTTGCCGGTCGACGCCGGCAGCATGGCGTATTCCGCGGTCACCCAGCCGGCCTTAGCTCCCTTTCGCCAGCCCGGCACGCCCTCCTCGATAGTGGCGGCGCACAGCACGCGCGTGTCACCGAACTCGGCCAAACACGAGCCGTGGGCGTGCTTCATGACGCCACGGGTGAGCTTAACGGGGCGCAACTCGTTGGCGGCGCGACCGTTGGCGCGGTTGACCTGCATGTACTCCATAGAAATTTCCTTTCGGCAAAAGATGTGACGAAGGCTTTGGCGGCTGCCTTACATCTATTTCAGCTCATCGATATCGATATGTTCGATGCTCTTGAGCGGCTGACCAAAGATAAAGCTGCCCGCCACCGCAAACTCGGCAATGTTATCGGCCGTCGTGGCAAAACGATGCTGCGGCTCGGCGGCGTCGCCCGCCAGCTGCTCGCGGCGCGTGAGGATATCGGTCAGCTCGCGCGTGGTCTCCTCGGCGGAACTCACGACGCGCACCCCAGGCCCCAGCGCATGGCGGATAGGTCCCACCAACAGCGGGAAATGCGTACAGCCGAGCACCACGGTATCGATACCGTGGTCGCGCAGCGGCTCAACCGTGGCACCCACCAGCGCACGCACGGCAGGCGTATCGAAGATGTCCTCGTTCTCAAGCCACTGTTCCTGCAGATGTGCACCCGAGGCGAGCTCGTGTTCGACAACCTCGACAAAGCTCGAGGCAGGACAGCCGTATACATCGACGCCGGCATCTAGATCCTGAATGGCGCGCGTGTAGGCGCCCGAACGAATGGTGAGGTTGGTGGCGAGCACGCCCACGCGACGCGAGCGGGTGCTGTTGATTGCCGCACGGGCACCCGGCGCGATCACGCCGATCACGGGAACGTCGAGCACCTGCTGGGCCAGACGCAAGGCCGCAGCGGTCGCCGTGTTGCAGGCGATGACCATAATCTTGACGTCGTGCTTCGAAAGCCAACGACCCGCCTGCAACGCAAACGAGCGCACCTCATCCTCGGTGCGGGTGCCGTAGGGGCAGCGCTTGGTGTCGCCGAAGTAGTAGACGGACTCGTGCGGCAGCGCCGTCGCGATCGCGCGCGCAACCGTCAGACCGCCCAAACCAGAATCGAACACGCCAATCGGGCGCGTGTCGCCTGCCGGATTCTCGATATCGGACATTACCTCACCAGTCTCTCTCGAAAAGACATGTCCACGTGCGGCGACGCCGCGCTACGAACGCGCCGCGACCAGCAGCTCTGCCGTCGCCGCCCAACCGTCGACAATTTTGCCTCGCGTAACGAAAGCGTTCTCGCAAGCAGCCAGGAACTCGGGCGCGCCGGCGCTCGTCAGGCCGTTCTCGACCAAGCAGAACGTGCCCACGTGATCGGCCATGTAGAAGTCGGACTCGGAGTCGCCGAGCGCGAGTGTCTCCTCGCGCTCGATCCCCAGGTGCTCGCAGAAGCGCGCAATGGCGACGCCTTTGTTGAGGCCCGCGGGGTTGATATTGAATGCGCGACCGTCCTCGACGCGATCGAGCTCGAGCGTCGTCGGCTTGGACAGATGCGTCAGATGGCCGTTGCAAGCCCAGATCAGACCGCAGCCGGCCTCGTCCAGGATGGCCTGAACCTCATCGTCGGGCACATCGCCGCGCATGCCGACGGTGACCTCACGGTACTTGTAGCCGGTCGACATGTCGTTGTGATACTCGATCTTGTGCGGCCAGCGGGCGAGGATCTTCTCGCACACGCCGGTCTGCTCGATCACCTGGTGCGGAGTAAGGCCGCAGGCGGGGTCGTAAGGCATGTCGCCGGTCAGATACTCCCAATCGTTGGCTTTGAGGTCGTACATGACCAGGCCGCCCATCTCGCCGATGTAGGAGTTGAGGCCGAGCACGCGCGCGTCCTCGTGGATCATGGTACGGTTGCGGCCCGAGGTGGGAACCACCTGAATACCAGCGCGAGCGAGCGCCACGACGGCCTCGACGAGTTTGGTCGAGGGGTTGCCGTCGTTGTCGCGCAGCACGCACGAGCCGGGTGCAAGCATCGTGGCGTCCAGGTCGGTAAAGACGTACTTGACCTTGGCCAAGCGCTCGCGCATCTCGCCCGAAAGCTCAGCGACGGTCGGCAGGGTATTGTGGGACATGGTTACTCCGTTTACGTAGAAGGGTTTGGACTTGGACGGCATGTTTTGATTGAGGGAACACGCTTATGGCGACAGCGCACTCAGGGCGCCGCCGCCATCATGGTTCATTAGTCAAACTGGGTAACATCGATCAGGCGATTGGCCAACGAAAGGTCGCTCTCGATGGGCACGAACTCGTCACCCACGTGCATGAGCTCCTCGTCACCCTTTGCCAGCAGCAAGACAATGGTGGGAGCATCGGGGTTGACGTACTCCTCGCGCGCCGCCTTGAACGCCGCATGCACAGCGGCTTCGCGATCGAGGATGATCTTGTTCGGCGTATCGTCGGGAACATGTTCGGCAAGCTCGCGACAGACCTTCATCGGGTCCTCGTGAGCCGGGTCCTCATTGGCAAAGATCATCAGGTCGGAATACGGTGCGGCCTCGCGCGGAAGCTGCTCGCGGCGCTCCTGCGCCTTGCCGCCGGCAGCGCCAAACACCGCAATGACCGGACTAGCGGGAAACGCGCGCTTGACCGACGAGAAAAGCGAGCGGAACGAAAGCTGGTTGTGCGCGTAGTCGACGACGCAGATCACGCGGCCGTCCTTCGACTCCACGACCTCCATACGGCCCGGCACACGCAGTTTTGAGAGGCCCTTCTTGATAGCCTCGATACCGATGCCGATCTCGCGCGCAGCGGCGATAGCGACCAGCGCGTTTTCCACGTTAAAGTCTCCCGCGATACCCAGCAGGACCTTCTCCCCCGCCTCGGACTCGTCGGCACACAGGCCATGCAAGTTGAACTCGATGCTAAAGCCGACCATGCGTACGTCGCTCGCCCACAGGCTTGCCTCGGGATGCTCGACGCCAACGGTCACCAAGCGCTCGGCCGTCGACGCTGCCTCCAGCACACGGTCGACCTCTTCGGTGCCCAGATTCACCACGGCGGTCTTTGCCTGGTCAAAAATCCTGAGCTTGCTCTCAAAATAATCCTCAAACGTGGGGTGTTCGATCGGCGAGATGTGGTCGCGGCCGATGTTGAGGAAGCACGCCACGTCAAACGGCAGATTCTCGACGCGTTGGTACTTGAGCGCCTGGCTCGAGACCTCCATGACCATGGACTGGCGACCGGACGTGCGGCAGTTGGCGATATGGCGCCAAACCTCGGGGGCCTCGGGCGTAGTATTGGTGCTCTCGTAGCACTCGATACCATCGTCGGTACTCACCGAGCCGATCATGCCGCAGGACTCGCCCGCCGCCTTGATGATGGACTGGAGCATAAAAGCGGCCGTGGTCTTTCCCTTGGTGCCGGTGATGCCCACGATCTTGACGTCGTGGTCGGGACGGTCGTAGACCTCCGGCGGCAACAGGGCCATGGCCGTGCGAACACTATCAACAACCAGCATCGCAGCACCGCTCTCCTGCGCCAGCGGCTCCAGAGACTCGACCAGCGACTCCTCGCACACAAATGCGACGGCGCCCGCATCGAGCGCCATGCTCAAAAACGCGGGCTTAAAGGCAGCACCTTTACAGAAGAACACGTCACCTGCCGAGACCGCGCGCGAATCAAACGAGCAACCGGTCACGGCACGCTCGTCAACCTGCTCTGATGCGCGCAGCTCGCCGCACACATCGAGAAGCTTGGCAAGCGTATCGACCGTGGTCACGGTCGCGGAATCCGAATGGTGCATCTTTCACCTTTCTCAGCCATTTGGCAGGGACGGTTTTATAGTAACTGAAACGCACCCACGCAAAAACGGCTCCCGGAGGAGCCGTTACGCGCAGGCGTTCGTCAGCCGAGGCTAGGCAGCCTGAACAGCGGGCTGGTCCTCGTCGATAAAGAAGCGCTTGTACCACACCAGGAACACGAGCGGCGTATAGATCTTGCGCTGGAAATCGCCCTTGCCCGCAAAGTGCAGATCGAGCAGGTGCATGAGCTCGTCGGTATCGAAGAACTCGCTTGCCCACGGCGCGGTGAAGTACTCCTTGACATAGTCGTACCACTTTTGCTCGCGCAGCCAGTAGACAATCGGCACCGGGAAGCCCACCTTGGGACGGGTGGCCCACTCATCGGGCAGCGACTTGTTGGCAGCGTGGCGGAGTACCTGTTTGTTGCCGTTCTCGTTGATGCGGTAGCGGTCGGGAATGTGCTCGGCGAACTCCATGACTTTGCGGTCCAGGAAGGGCACGCGCAGCTCCAGCGAGTGTGCCATGCACATCTTGTCGGCCTTGAGCAGAATGTCGCCCGGGAGCCACATGTTCATGTCCAGGTACTGCTTCTTGACCAGTTCGGGCTGACCCTTCACGCGTGCGTAGATGGGTGCAGCGAGCTCGAAGGCGCCGTCGCCGGTGTTGTACTCGGGCTTGAGCACGCCGTCGACCTCGCGCTCCGGCCATACCAGAGCCTGTCCCAGGAACGACTTCTCGGGGATCTCGGCACCCTTGACCAGGAAGTTATGTCCCTTGAAGTACGGCATATGCAGCGCCAGGTTACCGAGCGCGCGACGGACGGGCAGCGGCACCATCTTTTTGTACTTGCGCACCGGGACCGTATCCTCGTAGTAGGCGTAGCCGCCAAAGAGTTCGTCGGCGCCTTCGCCCGAAAGCACGACGGTGACGTCCTTGCGGGCCATCTCGGCCAAGAACCACAGCGGCACGGAAGACAGGTTGGACTGCGGCTCGTCCATGTGATACTGGATATCCTCAAGCGCACCGAAGAACTCGTCGGCGGTAATCATCTTGCGGACGTTCTCGACGCCGAGCTTATCGGAAAGCTCCTTGGCGTAGTTGGTCTCGTTGAAGTTCTTGTAGTCAAAGCCCACCGAGAAGGTCTTGTCGGGCATGAGGCAAGCGGCAATATAGCTGGAGTCGACGCCGCCGGAGAGGAACGACGCGACCTTAACGTCGGCGATGCGATGGGCCTCGACACTCTCGTGCACGACCTCGTCCAGCTCATCGACATACTCTTCGAACGGCTTCTCGACGGCAGAGTAATCGCAATCCCAGTAGCGCTCGATGTTCATCTTGCCGGTCGGGATATCGACGGTAAAGTAGTGCGCCGGTGGCAGCTTGTAGACACCCTCGAAGAAGGTCTCCTCGGTTGCCGAATACTGCAGCGTCATGTACGGACGCAGGGCCTTTTTGTTGACCGCCTTGTGGAAGTGCGGGTAGTCCAAGAAGCTCTTGATCTCGGAACCAAAGAGCACGCCCGGAGCGCCGTCGCCCGCATCGGCCATGGGATAGTAGTAAAGCGGCTTGATGCCAAAGATGTCGCGGGCGCCAAAAAGCTTGTTCTTCTTTTTGTCCCAGATGACGAAGGCGTACATACCGCGTAAGCGATCGAGGACGGCCTCGCCCCACTCCTCGTAGCCGTGCAGGAGGCTCTCGGTGTCGGCGCCGCAGTGGAACTTGTAGCCCTTGGCCTCGAGCTCGGAACGGAGTTCTTGGAAGTTGTAGATCTCGCCGTTGAAGACAATGACGACGCTACCGTCCTCGTTGGCCATGGGTTGGGCGCCAGCCTCGGTCAGGTCGAGGATCGACAGGCGGCGGAAGCCGAGGGCAACGCGGCCGTCGATAAACTGACCGCCCATGTCGGGACCGCGATGGACGATGCGGTCCATCATCTTGGTGAGCACCTCGGATTGGTTATCCGTCCCACCGACAAAACCGACAAAACCGCACATATACTATCCCCTCTGCTGTTGCTGGGCATCAAATCGAATCAGTAGCTTTTGAGTATACCCGAGGGCGTAAAGAGGGGCGGAATGTTCAGGCAATCTCAACTGAATCAGCTCCGCTGTGACACGCGCGAGTTACCTTTAATGGATATGAGGTGAATGGGGCGATTGTTTTGCTATACTCTCTCCGCACGGGCGATTGGCGCAACGGTTAGCGCAGGTGCTTTACACGCACAAGGCTGGGGGTTCGAATCCCTCATCGCCCACCACTGAATTGGAAACGGTCCTCGCAAGGGGACCGTTTTTTGTTTGGGCCCAGCGCATGGGATTCGAACCCTAAGGACCCCTTATTTCAAGGTCCGTGGCCAAAAAATGGCAAAAATGAGTACTGCTACTTTGTTTGCAACATATAAAAAGATAGTATTTGCTTAAGTTACGCAACATATGTCCATTATAAGGACTAACAGTTGGATCAAAATCGTGCTTTCATCGCCATTTCGACGGTGGCGCGCGCAGACGTGGTGTAAGAGCGTCCTGAGGTCCGTCGCTGCAAGTCC
>CAUCUN010000006.1:0-119061 GCA_958445985.1 uncultured Collinsella sp.
TTCGAATCCGCCCGGGGGCACCAGAGGAATATCGAGCCCGGTACCGCTAAGGTGCCGGGCTCTTCTGGTTCATGCCATGTCAAAAACGAGGCGCCCGCTTGCTGGGGGAGCAAGCGGGCGCCTGTGAGCGAATATGTTTGCGGCGAAAGCCGTGATGAGCGGTGGGGTGGCGACTAGTTGTTCGTACCGGAATCGTCACCCGTGCCCGAGCCAGAGTCAGAGCCCGAGCCAGAAAGTGCGACTGTTAGCGTGATCGTGCTGTCGGTGGACTGCTTGCCGGTGGGGGAGACGCCCGTAACGGTGGCATCCTCGTTACCGCTTACGGGATTGCCGTTCTGGTCACAGAAGCCGATGTTATAGAAACCGGCGTTGTTGAGCGCGGTGACGGCGGCGGAGATGCTCTTGCCGTACAGGTTGCCCGGAACACTGGCCTTGCCGGACTTCTTGGCAATGACGACGGTAATCGTGGCGCCGGGCTTCTGCTTGCCACTGGGGTTCCAGCTGATCACGGTGCCCTCGGTAACCGAGTCGTTCTCCTGGTAGCTAACGTCGACGCCAAAGCCTGCCATATCGAGGGCGTTGCGCGCCTGGGCCTCGGTCATGTCGGTCAGATCGGGGACGGACGTGGTATCCGGGCCGCTCGAGACCTTGTACGAGATGGTCGTGCCCTTCGCGACTTCCTTACCGGCTTCGGTGCCCTGCTCAAAGACCTGGCCCTCATCGGCCTCGTTGGCCTCCTCGGAGGCGTTGCCCTTCAGGCCAACGCTTGCCAGCGCGGCCTCGGCCTGGTCCTTGGTCAGGCCGACAAGCCGGGGAACCTCAACCTTCTCGGAGGGCTTGGGACCCTTGGAGATTACCAGGTTCACCTTGGTGCCCTTGGCCTTCTTGGTGTTGCCGTTGGGCGTCTGCTCGGCGACCTCGCCCTCGTCGACATCGTCGTTGTAGCTTTGGTCGATGGTGCCGACCTCGAGGCCGGCTTCCTTGATCAGCTCGACGGCAGTCTGCTGGTCCTTGCCCAGCACATCGGGCACGGTGACCTGCTCGCCGCCAAAGAGTCCTGTGGCAAAGGCCACCACGATGCCGATGACGGCAACGGCTGCCACCACGGCGGCGATGATCTTGTTCTTGTTGGATTTGGGCTTTTCGACCTCGTAGGAGCCGGTAGAGCCCGAAACCGAGCTACGGGCGGTATTCTGGCCGCTCACGCCCGAAACGGGACGCACCATGGCGCGCGTCTGATCGGAAAGCTCGCGAGTCTTGGTGGCGCCCAGCTCACCGGGGGCACCGATGATGCGCGTGGGCTCCGAGACGTTGACGGCACGGCCCGACAGGTAGCTGTTGAGCACCTGACGCAGCTCGTCGGCGGTCTGGAAGCGGTTTGCCGGGTCTTTCTCCATGCACTTGAGGATGATGCGCTCAAGGTCGGCGTCGACACCGGAGTTGATCTGGCTCGGCGGAATAGGCAGCTCGTTGACCTGCTTGAGTGCGACCGAGATGGCGTCGTCACCGTCAAAGGGAACGCGGCCGGTGGCGCACTCGTACATCACGACGCCCAGCGAGTAGATATCCGAGGTGGGGCCGAGGTCCTGACCGCGGGTCTGCTCGGGGCTGACGTAGTGGGCGGTTCCCAGCACGTTGTTGTCTTGTGTGAGGTGGCTGTTCTTGGCACGCGCGATGCCAAAGTCCATCACCTTGATGTTGCCGTCGGGCAGCACCATGATGTTCTGCGGCTTAATGTCGCGGTGGATGATCTCGTGCTTGTGGGCGACCGAAAGCGCAGAGCTGATCTGCGAGCCGATCTGGGCGACCTTCTTGGGGTCGAGGGCGCCGTGGCTCTTGATGCCGCTCTTAAGGTCGGTGCCGCGCAGGTACTCCATGACGATGTAATAGGTGTCGCCGTCCTTGCCCCAATCGTAGACGCCCACGATATAGGGGGAGGAGAGACCGGCTGCTGCCTGGGCCTCCTGCTTAAAGCGTGCGGCGAAGGTTGCGTCGCCAGCATACTGCGGCAGCATGATCTTGACGGCAACCGTGCGGTCGAGGACCTGGTCCTGTGCACGGTAGACGGTCGCCATGCCGCCTGTCCCTACTTTATCCTTGAGGAGGTATCTTCCCCCGAGGACCCTCTGTTCCATTCCTGCTCCTAACATAACTATTCGCTCAACGATGTGTGTAGTACCTACGATGTGGCCGCTGGGGCCGTGTGGCGCGTTGCCGCTAACTCTTCGGCCGCGGCGCGCCTCGGGTGTCCGATTCGATCATGGGCATCACGCTCCCTGTGCGGCAAGCGCCGCGGTCAGGACGATACCGGCGATCTTGGCGGCCTTGACGTCATGCTTGTCGAAATCCTCCAAGGCCACCGAGATGGCGACCGTGGGTGAATCGTAAGGTGCAAAGCCAACAAACATCGAGTTGACGTTGGTGCCGCCGATCTCGGCCGAGCCGGTCTTGCCGGCGACCTTGACGCCGGGGATCTGGGCATCGGTGCCGGTGCCGGATTGGACGACGGCAAGCATGGCCTGCTTGACCTGGTCGGCCGTGGCGGAGCTGACGGCCTGACCCAGCGAGCGGGACTGCGTGGTCTTGACCACGGTTCCGTCCGGGGCGAGTACCTGGGCTACAAAGTACGGGTCCATGACCACGCCGCTGTTAGCGATGGCGGCGGCAATCACGGCGTTTTGCATGACGGTGGTCTGCGGGCCGGGCGTGTGGTCCATGCCGACAGGCTGGCCGGCGCCGGCCCAGGCGGTCTCCCACTCGGTCATGAGCGACGGGTCGGCCATGATGGAGGCCGCGGAGGTCAGGTCCTGGCCGAGCTTTTGGCCGTAGCCAAAGGCGTTGGCAAACTGCACGAGCGTGTTTGCGCCAACTTCGTTTGCCACCTGGCCAAAGACGACGTTGGAGGACACGGCAAAGGCCTGCTGCAGGCTGATGGTGCCGTAGCTCTCGTTGGCATAGTTGGTGACTGGTGCGTTGCCGATGTCCATGGAGCCGGGCGCCTGGTAGGTGCTGGTCAGGCTGGCGGTGCCGGTCTCGAGTGCCGCGGAAAGCGTAACGACCTTAAACGTTGAGCCCGGCGTGTACAGCGCGTCCATGGCGCGATTGTACATGGAGCCGTCCTCGCCGCCGCCCGTCTGCAGCAGGGCATCGATGTTGGTGTTGTCGTAGGTGGGCGAGCTGGCACATGCGAGCACCGCGCCGGTACGCGGGTCGATGACCACTACAGCGCCCTTAAAGCCCTTGAGTGCCTGCTCGGCCGCCGTCTGGATACGCGAGTCGATGGTGAGCTTGGCGGTGTTGCCCGGCTGGGTCTGGCCCGCGAGCGACGCGATGGCGTTGTTCCAGCTAGAGTAGTCCTTAGAACCGGTGAGCGTGTCGTTCATGACGCTCTCGATGGCGGTGGTGCCATACTGCTGGCTCACGTAGCCAACCACGTGCGCTGCCAGGTTACCGTTGGGGTAGGAGCGTACGTAGGTGCCGTCCTCCTGCTGCAGCGACTCGGCCAGCGTCACGCCGTCGGACGTGATGATGGAGCCGCGCTGGATGTACTTGGAGCGGGCGATGGTGTGGTTGTTGGTCGGCATGTCCTGATAGTCCTTGGCCTTGATGACCTGGACATAGGTGAGGTTCCCGATAAGGATGGCGAACAGCGCCGTAAAGGCGAGCACCGCGCGGGTTAGACGGTTGGCGAGCGCAACGCGGCCGAGCACACCGGATTCAGGCGTGTCGAGCAGGCGACGTCGCATGCGCGAGCCGACGGAATGGCTGCCGCTGCCGTAGGAAGACGAGGTGGCAAAGCGCGTGCCCGTCGGGGCGGCGGCAGATGCGACCTGATCATCGGTGATGGCGGCCATGGTGCCGGTGCCGGTAAGCTCGGCCTCGCGTCCGGTAGCCTCGTCACCGGCGCGCAGCAGGAGCGCGACGATGATAAAGCTCGCCAGCAGCGAGGAGCCGCCCTGGCTCATAAAGGGCAGGGTGACGCCGGTCAGCGGGATCAGGCGGGTAACGCCGCCAACGATCAAGAAGGCCTGGAAGCTGATGGCTGCCGTAAGACCGGTGGCGCTAAAGGCGGCGAGGTCGGACTTTGCGCGGGCAGCTGTGGTCAGGCCACGCACGGCAAAGAGCATAAACAGGATGAGCACGGCGCCGCCGCCCAAAAGGCCCATCTCCTCGCCGATAGCCGAGAAGATAAAGTCGGACTCGACGACAGGGATGTTGTTGGCCATGCCGTTGCCGATGCCAACACCGACCAGACCGCCATCGGCAAGCGAGAAGAGCGACTGGACGATCTGGTAGCCCTGACCCTGGGCGTCCTTAAACGGATCGACCCAAACCTGGAAACGCACCTGAACGTGCGACAGGAACTTGTAGGCGCCCACGGCTCCGACGGCTAAGAGCGCAAGGCCGATAACGACATACGAAAAGCGCCCCGTGGCAACGTAGAGCATCAGCAAGAAGATGGTGTAGAACAGCACGGCCGAACCCAGGTCGCGTTCGAAGACGACGACGAGCAGGCACACACCCCACACGGCAAACAACGGCAGTAGCAGTCGCAGGCGAGGGATCTTAAAGCCCAAGATCTTGCGGTTGGAGATGGAGAGCAGCTCGCGGTTCTCGGCCAGGTACCCGGCCAGGAACAGCACGATAAAGACCTTGGCGAACTCGCCGGGCTGGATGGTAAAGCCCGCGATGCGAATCCACAGCTTGGAGCCCGAGATCGTGGTGCCGATAAAGATAGGCAGCATCAGCAGAATGATGCCGATGATGCCAAAGGTGTACTTGTAGCGCATGACCACGTCGAGGTTCTTAACCAACGCGAGCGTTCCCACCATCAGGGCCACCGAGACAAACAGGATGATGAGCTGTGAGATGGCGAGAGCGGGGGCGAGACGCGTCACAAACGTGATGCCGATGCCCGAAAGTATAAATACGATGGGCAGGATGGCGGGGTCGGCACCGGGCGCCAAGATGCGCACGGCAATGTGGGCCGCGGCAAAGGCGGCAAAGAGGCCGATCGGTACGGCGAGCGTCTCAAAGGAGATGGCAGCGCCCGCGGTGAGGACGTACATCGCATACAGCAGGATGACGGGGAACGCCGAGGCGATGAGCAAGAGCAGCTCGGTGTTGCGGCGACTCATAAGCGGCACTCCCTTTCTAATTCTTATCGGAGGCTTCGGCCTCGGCGGACTGTTCGGCGGTTTTCTCGGAATCTGATTCGGAGGTCGATCCCTGATTGGTGTTGTCGCGAATCGTTTGCGCGTCGATCACCTGGCGGGTCTGCTCCTCGTCGATCTGGTGGCGGTACTTGGATATCGTGTCCTGCGCATCGTCGACACTTGTTTGCGGAATGCCCGCCTTGAGGCGGTTTTGCGTGTCTTCGGGCAGGTCGGACAGCTTGATGCTGGTTTCGCTTTCGAGCCAGTGGAGCTTGAGTCCGAGTGGCTTGCCGGGCAGGCCGCGCCAGACGGCGACATTGCCCTGGTAGGTACCCAGGTAGTACGAGCCGGTGACACCCGTGTAGGCCCAGATGCCAGCTGCCAGCACAAAGACGAGGGCCAGGATGGCGGCGATGGTAACGTTGCGGCGACGCACGCGTTGCGCCTCGCGCATGACGCCATCGTCAACCAGGTCAACGACTACTACGGTCACGTTGTCGTGGCCGCCGGCGGCAAGCGCCGCGTCCACTAGGTTGTCGACGCAGATTTGCGCGGTTGAGGATTGCGTGGCGATGTTCTCGATATCGCTATCGGGAATCATGCTCGAGAGGCCGTCGGAGCACAGGATCAGGCGGTCGCCTTCCTCGATATGCAGAGTGAAGTGGTCGGCATACATGGCGGGGTCCGAGCCCAGTGCGCGGGTGATGACCGAACGGTTGGGGTGGACGCGAGCCTCGTCTGCCGTGATCTCGCCGGCGTCCACGAGTTCTTCCACATAGGAGTGGTCGCGGGTCACGCGGATGAGCGTGCCCTCGTGGAGCAGGTAGGCGCGCGAGTCGCCCACGTGGGCGATGGCGAGCGTGTCGTTTTCGATATAGGCGCAAGTGGCTGTGCAGCCCATGCCGGGCTTGCCCAGGCCATTCAAGGCGGCCTCGATTACGGCGGCGTTAGCAGCCTCGACGGCTGCCGCCAGGCGTGCGGCGTCGGCAGACTGAGGAGCTGTCTTGGCGATGGTCTCGACAGCGATAGAAGAGGCTACCTCGCCGGCGGCGTGACCGCCCATGCCGTCGCATACGCAAAAGAGCGGCGACTGCACCAGGTAGGAATCCTCATTGTGCGGGCGCACGCAGCCAACGTCAGAGCGGGCGCCCCACATGAGTTGCGTGGTGGTGCCGGCATCATAGGTCGAGTCGGTCTCGATGCGTTCCTCGGTCAGGGGCTCAAAGCTCATGGTCGACCCGGGGTCTTTGAGCTTGGCCTCAACGGCGGCAACGTCGATCTCTGCTGTGTCACCGGGAGAGACGGTGTCGGTCTCGGCGTTTGATTCAGAATCGCCGGTGTCCGGGGAGCCGGGCTCCTCGGACACGCGGGCGGTCGACTCGTCGTCTTGCGGGCTGACGTCTATAGGCTCGGGCGCCGGCGTAGACGCGGGCGCAACCTCGGATGCCGGGGCTATGGGAAACGCCGGCGCGGCGGGCTCGGGTGCTGCAAACACCGCAGCGCTCTCGTTGATTGCCACGGCGACGGGCTCTGCAAAGTGAGCCGGCGCCGGGGTTGCTTCGGGCGCTGTGGGCTGCTCCGCAGCATGTGCGCCGATGGGCGCCGCTACGGCATCCCCTTCGTCCTCGTTATCGGCGAGATCCGAAATATCATGCGTTACATGCGAAAGAGGCAGGGAGAACACGGTGTCCTCGGGTTCCACGGGTGCGGAGCCCGCCGGAGCGGCGTGGGCCGGCGCAGCTGTGGTGGCGGCCGGTGCCTCGGTCATAGTTGCGGACTTGTTCTCCTCGTCGATCATCGACGGTTCACCTTCATGACCACGTCGCCAATCTGGACTTCGTCGCCCTCGCGCAGCGTTGCGGGCTCCACGAGCTGGCGGCCGTTGACGAGCGTGCCGTTAAGCGAGTTGAGGTCCTCGATGATGAGCGCCGGGCCCTGTAGCGAAAAGCGCGCATGCGAGGCCGAGACGAACGGTTCGTTGATGCAGATGTCCGAAGATGGCGAGCGACCGACGATGACGGGGCCGAGCATGTCTACGTGGATGCCGCGGATACCGCGCGGACCCTTGTCCACATCGATCGTCCAGATAGCCGAGTCGCGGCGCTGTCCACGCACAAGTCCCACGCCGGTCTTCATGACGGCGAACAGAAAGATATAGAGCAGGGCGACCAGGACGATGCGGCCTGCAAAAAGGACGATATCGATGTTCATAAGCGACTATCCCCTAAATTCAAAGGTACTCAGGCCAAACGTCAGCAGATCGCCGTTGCGCAGCGGGCAGCGCGTAATGCGGCGGTTGTTGACGAGCGTGCCGTTGGTGGAATTGAGATCCTCGATCGACCAATCCGAGCCCGTAAAGGTGAGCTGGGCGTGGCGGCGCGACACGTTGGGGTCGCGCAGGGCAATGTCGGAAACTGAGCGCTCGCGACCGATGGTCACCTGTGCGGAGGTGATGCTATGGCTCTCGCCGCTCACGACGTCGACGAGCTGGGCGAGCGGGCGCTGCGGGGCGCGAGTGCTCGCCATGTTGGAGGCGATACCGGCTGCGGCGCCTAGGCCCACGGCGGCACCGGTCGCGGCGGCTCCGCCCATGCCGGCAAGCGCGTCACGCGAGACGGTCTGCGGCACCGGGATGGGAGCGGCGGGGTCGGGGACGCTAGGCGCGAAGGGGTCTGCCACGGCAAGCGGGTCGGGAGCGGCGGCGCGAGGCGTCGGCTGCTGCTGGGGCATGGCGGCGGGGCGCTGCTGCTGCGGGGCAGCAAACTGCTGCTGGCCGGCGCGCGGGGCGCTGGCGGCACGGCTTGCCGCGGAGTTGTTCTGGCCCAGGCCGTTTTGATAGGCGCGCTCTTCTTCGTACAGGCGGCCGAGCGTGGGGGCATCGACGTTCTCGGCAAAGACCGAGAACTTGCCGGCGCGCAGCTGCGGATCGATCATAAAGCGTACGAGGGGCTCGCCGACAAAGACATAGCGGCGCTTTTCGGCCTGTGCCTTCACAAACTCGCGGACCTCGCGCGAAAGCTCGGGGTAGAACGGGGCGAGCATGGGATCGTCGTCGGCGGCGATAAGGATGGTATAGAGTGCCGGCGCCGTGTTGACGCCGTTGATCACCAGAGTCTGATCCTCCATGTCGCGAGCGGCCTGCTTGGCAAGCTTCTTAAAGGAGAACGGGGCACGGGTGGCACCGAAGATGCCGGCCACGTGGTCCTCGAAGATGTTCAGGAAGTTCACGAAAGATCACTCTCCGTATAGGTTCTTTGGTATCCGAGCAAATATAGGCATATCCCAACGATTATAGAGGATAGGATTCCCGCAACCGCCGCCTTGGCGATGACCGCGGCTGCAAGGCTGGCAATTTCCATATGGTGTGCAAGACAGGACGCCGCTGCGCAGCCGATGCCGGTGACAGCGATGGCGGCGATTGCGGCAAGGTTTGAGCCCTGATCGGCACGCTTGGCATGGGCATTGAGCAGCGCAGATGACGCCGCGGCAGTTGCCGCGACCAGCACAAAGGCAGCCCAAAGGAGCGGGTCTCCCAGCGCTGCGGCAACGTTACCGAGCCCCAGCACGCCTCCGGCTGAAAGCGCGACTGTCGCCAGACGGGCAAAAAGCGCGCCCATGCCCGTTGCCGCGGCGGCGCTTGCCGGGCCGAGCCAAAATGACGCGACGCCGGCGGCGACCCCAGCTGCCAGGAAGGTATTGCCGGTCAGACAGCCAAGCGCGAGTGCACAGGTGAGCGCGGCGCTCGCGGCAGCCTCGGTGCGACCCCAGGCGATCCACCAACCGGACATGGCGGCGGCAAAGATCACCGCGACGGGCAGCATCGACAGGATGCCCTGTGCCTGCATGGTGGCGTTGGCCATGAGCACCAAAAAGCCCACAGCCGAGATGGCCGAGCCAATCTGGGGGGCCAGGCCAGCCGCCGCGCCGATCGCGATGGCCGCAATGACCAGGCCGGGAAGCGCCGCGACCCCGGCCGTTTGCATCAGCAAAAAGCTAAAGGTGCCGCACGTTAGCGCCGAGATAGCGCGCATGGTGTAGTCGCGCGCATGGCTCCAGCGCGTGCCCGCCCAGCCGAGTGCGGGGTCGACCTCGATGGCGTCGTCCTCGTAGTGCGACGGCTCGATATCGTCGAGCTCCTGCTCGTCATCCGAAAGCTCGCCAACCATTTGCTCCAGGCTGCGACGGCCTTCGCGCACGCTGCCCAGACCGGCAAGGAGCTGGTCGCAAAATGTCTCGACGCTGCTGGGGCGGTCCTGCGGCATGGGGGAGAGCGCGCTCATGAGCGCGGCCTCGGCTCCCGGGGGAAAGTGTGGTATCAGCTCGCTGGGATAGGTGGCGCCGCCGATGATGCGGTCGAGTGAGTCGGCGGGCGTGGCCGCCATAAAGGGAGCGCTGCCGCACAGGCCCTCATAGATTACACAGGCGAGGGCAAAGACATCGGCGCGCTCATCGACCGTGCCGGTCTCGATATCGAGCTGCTCGGGCGGCATGTAGCCGATGGTGCCGCCGCGCGAGCCGCCAAAGCCACCGGCGGACGACAGTCGCGCCATGCCAAAGTCGGTGAGCTTTACATTGCCCGAGTGGTCGATGAGCACGTTGGCGGGCTTAATGTCCAGGTGGAGTACGCCATTACTATGGGCGAAGGTGAGCGCCTGGCCTAGGGCATCGGCAATGGCCGCGGCCTCGTCAAAGGTAAGTGAGTGACCGTCCACGCGGTGCAAAAACTCGGCCAGCGACATGCCATCGACATATTCCATAACTAGGTAGGCATAGGCTGTGTCGTGCGTAAAGTCGATGACCTGCACGATGTTGGGATGTTGAAGCATGGCGGCAGTGTGCGCCTCGCGCAGGACATCCATGATGTCGCTGGCGGGCATGCCGACACCGTTAATAAGGGGGATGCGCTTAATGGCGACGCGGCGGCGCAGGTGCGTGTCGCGGCAGATCTCGATGGAGCCAAAACCGCCGGTCGCAAGTGTCTCGAGCGGCTGGTACCGCTTGAGCAGCTCGCGAGAGCTGGTGCCCTCCAAAGGAACGTCCGGCGAGAACCGGGCGGTATGTTGCGAGAAAAGCGGCATGGCCAACCCTCGTGCGTTTAAAGTTCGTTTGCGAGCGGCGGGCGCGGGGCCGAGCCGTTCGCGGTGGCATAGATGCTGCTAGTGTAGCACGCTCGGGTGCATGGGGAGGATAGCGGGATGCGAGGCTGCCTGCCTGGCTTGGCCTTAGCGCTTCTTCTTGTTCTTCTTCTGCTTGCGCCGCTTGCCCTTGGTCTCCTGGGGCTTGTCGCCCTGCTTGGCCTCGGCGGCGGCCTTCTCGGCCTTCATTTTCTTCTTCTTGGTCTCGATGCGGAGTTTTTTGTTGATGCGGGCCTTGAGGAAGGAGCCAAACTGTTCGGCATCGCCACGGACGAAGGTGTCCTTGGGGATCGTCACGCCCTGGTCGGCGAACATGGCCACAAAGATGCGCTCGCCGTCGAGTACGTGGTCGAGCTTGTCAAACGGGAAGAACTGCGACTTGCCGCTCTTGCCCCAAACCATCAGGCCGTCCTCGTTGGCGGCGACGCGGCGATAGCGGCCACCCATGGACTCGTCGGCCTCGACGGCGTCGATAAAGTCACGGGCGAGCGTGTGGTGCAGGTTTTTGCTCCACCAGGCCAAAAAGGCGCCGAATACGATCAGGACGACGCCAAACTTGATCCAGTTACCGCCGGCCACCAGCATGCCAATGCCGATCAGCGCGGCAATTGCCGCGGCGACATACAGCGAGCCGCGACGCCTGGGCGAGGCGACCAGGCGGGCGAAGTCGGTGACCAGGTCGTTTTCGTACTGGTACTCGTTGAGGTACAGGATGCCGTCGTCGGCTGCGGCCTGCTCCTCGAGCGCGACCTCGACCTGGTCGGCTGCTTCGGAGGGGACGAGGTTGCTCTCTGCGTCTGCCATGCTCTTTGGACTCCTATCGCGGCGGGCTCGCCGTACGGGTTATTATGAATGCAGTATGCCGTGCGACCGCATGGCCGTCGCGGCAACAAGACTCAGTATACCCGGGGGAGCACCCATGGAATCGTTGTACCGAAAGTATCGCCCGCTCACCTTCGACTCCGTGGTGGGCCAGCAGCATATCGTCTCGACGCTCGAGCACGCCATCACCGAGGGGCGCCTGTCCCACGCATACCTGTTCTGCGGACCGCGCGGCACGGGCAAGACCACCATGGCGCGCATCCTTGCCAAGGCGCTGCTGTGCCGTAATGCCGAGGCAGCGCGCGCCGAGGGCGCAAGCGGGTGCATGCCCGACGGCACCTGTGAGGAGTGCGAGCTCATCGCCGAGGGCAACCACCCCGATGTCTACGAGCTCGATGCCGCAAGCCGCACGGGCGTGGACAATGTGCGCGAGGAGATCATCAACTCCGTCAACTTTGCCCCGGTGCGCGGCAAGTACAAGATCTATATCATCGACGAGGTTCACATGCTCACGACGGCGGCGTTCAACGCGCTGCTCAAGACGCTCGAGGAGCCGCCGGCACACGTGATCTTCGTGCTGTGCACCACCGACCCGCAAAAGATTCTGGAGACCATCCTCTCGCGCTGCCAGCGCTTCGATTTCCACCGCATCAGCAACGAGGATATCGAACATCGCTTGTCCTACGTGTGTGAGCAGGAGGGCTTCGATTACGACGACGAGGCGCTCGCCATCGTGGCGCGCCATGCCAAGGGCGGTATGCGCGACGCGCTTTCCACGCTGGAGCAGCTGAGCGTTTTTGGCAACGGCGCCGTGCATGCGGACGATGCCCGCTCGCTTTTGGGCGAGGTTTCGGACCAGATCCTGGGCGAGTTTGCCCGCGCTATTGCCGAGCGTGATATTGCTGAACTCTATGGGCTCATTCGCGCACAGGTCGAGGAGGGCAATGATCTGCTTGAGCTGACGCGCGACCTGGTGGCGCATGTGCGCGACGTGTATGTGGCCTGCGTTGCCGGTGCCCGTGCCGAGCTGTTTGAGGGCGGGGCCGAGCAGGCCGAGGCGCTTGCTGCCGAGGCTGCTGCCTTTGGCGAGCATCCGGCCGACCGTCTGGCCCGCGTGCTGACGGTGCTCGACGATGCCGCGTTGGAGATGAGGGGCGCGAGCGACGTGCGCCTGGTGCTCGAGATCGCCTGTACGCGTCTGGCGCGTCCCGAGGCCGATTTAACGATTGAGGCTTTGGCCGAGCGCGTGGCACGCTTGGAGGCCATGGTTGCCAACGCCGCCGTTCCGGCGAGCGTGGCTGCTGCTCAAGCGAGTGCGCCTGCGGCTGTCGCGGCTGCGCCTGCGACGACACAACAGCCGACGCTGATTTCGGGTGCCCGAGCTGCTGCTCCGACAACACCTGCCGTGCCCGCCGCTGCGTCTGCGCGCCAGGGCGGCATGCCCTGGGACCGAGGCACTGCCGCTCCGGCGACCCAGCCTGCGCCCGCGCCGACCCCCAAGCCTGCCGCGCTGACATCTCAGCCTACATCGGCTCCGATGTCTCAGCCCGTTGCGACTCCCGCGCCTGCCGCCGCTCCGGCACCTAAGCCCCAGCTCAACAACGCCGCCCAGGTTGCTGCCGCCGGTGCTGCCGAGACCCCCGCGGTCGAGGACGCCGGTGAGCTCCAGCGCAAATGGGCCGAGGTCGTCGAGCGCGTCAAGGCCCAACAACCTTCTTATGCGGCTCTCCTGTTGAACGCTCGCGCTACGGCAGACGATGGTTCTAAGCTCACGGTCTCGTTCCCTACGGCATTTGCTATCAAGATGCTCGGGCGTGCTGATACACAGGCGGTGTTTTTGCCGACAGTCAGTGCGGTTTTCGGTCGTCGCACCGTCGACTATGTCTTGGATGGGGGTGGCACGCCGGCTCCTCAACATGAGGAGCATTCTCCATCTGCACGGGCTGCGGCATCTGCGGACCCGCAACCCGTGTCCTCGGCGGCCCCTGTATCCTCGAGCGCCAGCGCGCCGCAGCAGCAAGCGGCACCGGTAACGGCATCGACCTCGTCGGCGCCTAAGCCCGCGGCGCCCAAACCGGCTGCTCCGACACCCGCGCCCAAGCCCGTCTCGCCCGCGCCCAAGTCGTCTGACCTGGGCAAAGCCCCCTGGCTACGCTCCGACAACCCCGCCGGTGCTCCTGCCACGGGTAAGCTCCCGACCGAGCCCGCACCCCGTGCGCCCGAGCGCTCGGCTGCCCCCAAAGCTCAGCCTGTCGCGCAGTCCGCGCCGTGGGAATCCGAGCAGGTGCCCTACGACGACGCTATGGTCGGCGGCTTCGCTGGCGATGCGAGCGGGGACGATCTGCCTCCGTTCGACGTGCCGGGTGCGACGCCCGCGCCCAAGTCCGCTGTAGCTGCCCCCAAAGAGGAGGACGCTCCTGCAGCTCCCTGGGAGTCCAACCCCGGCGCCGGCAGCCCCTTCGGCCACCAGGGCGCAGCCCCGAGCATCCCGCAGACCGAGGACGAGGCCAAAGACCTCATCCGCAGCGTCTTCGGTCAGGCCACCATCTTCAAACCGGTGGAGTAGCCGTACGGGCGGGTATACTGCTCAAGAAGAGAACCCCTTGCCCGGGCGCATTTGTATTTCGGACATGTGTAGTGTGGTGCCGCGTATGTCGCATTTGAGCAGACAGGTGCGTGACGGTCGGCCTAGGATGCTGAGGTCGATACGATACGTCGCATGGCTGTCCGTGTACTCGACTTGCTCGGCGTTAATGGTTGCTCCGATTGCCAAATAAACGCCTAGCTCGGCATCGACAATCTTGAAGTCCTTTATCTTGACCTTGAACTCTTGATAGAGGGACGGGCTGTTGTAGTAGACGGTTCGGGTTCCGTCGGTGCACTCATCGGTCGTCTCCCATTTGACGACGGGCTGGTCCGAGCTGGCTATCAGCAGTTCTGCTCCAAAAGCTATGGCATGGGTGATGACAACCAGCAATGCCCAGCCGACAAAGAGATAGAGAACCACATATGCAACGGGGTGTTTTGAGCGGATGTTTTGGAGCGCGTTGGGGGCATTCATGGGGCACCTCCAAATTACTATCTATGGCAATCAAATTATACCCCGCTGCCATGCGCGTCACCGTGAGCAACGGATCGGCATGCAGGTCTTTAGCGGTGCACATGAAATGTCGGATTCCGGCTCTACAAGATTTAGCTTTCAATATTATGCAGATGCGAATTATTCAACTTTGCATAATCTTCGGGTGCGGCTTGCACTCCAGGACATGTATATCGACTGAGGTAGCGTGACTGCCCCGCTTGCTGGCCGCGCGCCGTGGTACGATTTTTGAGTTTGAAAGTCCCGCCGCGTCCCGGCTGCCCTTGCAGCTCGGCGTGCGGCCGCACGTAAAGGAGCCATCATGGCCGGTATGAACATGCAGCAGATGATGAAGCAGGCCCGCAAGATGCAGGAGCAGCTTGCCGCCGCGCAGGAGAACCTCAAGTCCCAGACCGTCGACGCCTCTGCCGGCGGCGGCATGGTCAAGGTGACCGTTAACGGCGAGATGGAGCTCGTCAACCTCACCATCGATCCCGATGCCCTCGATCCCGAGGACGTCGATATGCTGCAGGACATGATTATGGCTGCCGTCAACGAGGCCGTCCGCGGCGTCAACGAGCTCGCCAACAAGCAGATGGGCGCCATCACCGGCGGCCTCAACATCCCGGGCATGCCGTTCTAAGACACGCATATATATATGAGTGCGAATCACAGTCTGCAAAAACTGCTCGATGAGCTGGGCCGCCTGCCGGGCATTGGTCCCAAGTCGGCCCAGCGCATCGCCTATTACCTGTTGGAGGCCGACGCCGAGGAGGCGCGCCGCCTGGCCGAGGCCATCCTGGAGGTCAAGCAGGAGGTCCACTTTTGCAGCCGTTGCTTTAACTACGCCACGGCCGACGAGTGCTCCATCTGCCAGGACCCGATGCGCGATACCACTCGCATTTGTGTGGTGGGCGAGCCGCGCGACGTCCAGGCAATCGAGCGCACGGGCAGCTACCATGGCCTGTACCATGTGCTGGGCGGCGTGATCAGTCCCATGGACAAGATTGGTCCCGAGCAGTTGCACATCCGCGAGCTGCTGGCGCGTCTGGGCCACGAGGATATCCATGAGGTCATCATCGCCACCAACCCCAACATCGAGGGCGAGACCACGGCGAGCTACCTGGCCCGCACTATCAAGCCGTTGGGCGTCGAGGTGTCGCGTCTGGCAAGCGGCCTTCCCGTGGGCGGCGACCTGGAGTATGCCGACGAGCTTACGCTTGGCCGCGCCATCGAGGCCCGTCGCGCGATTTAGGTGGCGAGCCTGCTCCTGCCGTATGTTTTCCTCGCGACGCACGGGGTAGTCATAATTTCCCTGTGCGACTGTAAGTTTGTTGTGCAACAAAGATGCTTTGTATCCGCTTATCGCATGGATGCTTCCACTCGCATCCTTAATTTGCTCATTCGTTGCGCAACCTTTTGGGTTCGCTGATACACTCAAATATGGATTCGAATGAATGCGCCGCTCCCGAGCGGCGTGTTTTTGTTGGAGGAGAACGCATGCGGCCCGGTGGCACTCAGACAAAGCGCGGCGCCGCGGTGCGCATGCGACGCCGACTGGGCTTGGCGCCGCGGGCGTACGCACTGCTATCGTGCTCGCTGGTGCTGGTCATAGCTGGCGTTTCTGCCTATGGCATGACCGTGCCGTCCATGATGCAGGCGCATGCCGCACGCGAACCGCGCGTGGGGCATGAGGTCAAAAGTGATCTGGGCACCACGACTGGATATGCTTGGGCAAGTGTGGTCGCGCATATTGTGTTTGGCACCGACGATGCGGACGGCGCCGAGGCCCCGGACAACGAAGTCACGCTTGCCAATGGCAAAACCATCGTGCTCACCAACACCAAGATCATCGATCGGTTGTCCAACAATAGCGTGGCGGCAACGGTGAATAAGGTCGAGCAGCAGAAGGAGCAGGACGCCCAGCAGTCCGGAAAGCCCGGTAGCTCGGATAATTCTGGCTCCGGCTCGGATTCATCGAGTTCGGGCGGCGGCTCTGGGTCGGGTTCCTCTACCGGAGGGTCTGGAAACGGCGGCTCGACGGGCGGCAACACTGACAACGATGCAAACTCCGGTGGCCTTTCCGCTGCTGAGGAAGAGAGCATTCACAGTTGGCTTGTGACCAAGTACAACATGCTCGACGGCTATGTTTCTCGTGCCAATGATGTGGTCTCGACCTATAACTCTACGGGAGATCCTAGGCCGTGCGACAGCCTGGTCGGGGAGATGTTTGTCATTCGAGCCGAGTTCGGTCGTCAGACATTCTCGCCCCGGTCAAAGTGGTATCAGCAGTATGCCAATCTGTGGGGCTGTTATACCAACCTATGTCAATGGGTCGGCCATTACGGCGATGATGACGTCGCGCTCGGTAACTTCAACAATAACGTGGCGGCGCTTGCCCTATGATGACCGATCTTGCATCCACCACACCACAATCGCTCGGTCGCGATCCCATGGTCGGCCTGCGCCTTGCGCGTGTCGACGGGTTTGAGCCGGCCATTGCGCTCGGTCAGGACGAACTGCCTGCCTATCTGCGTCGTTTTACGATGCTGTTTGCCGACGATGCCACCATACGCCGTGGCGGTATCGGCCGCGTGACGCGTGCCGTCAACGCCCAAGGCGAGGCCGTGGCACTCAAGCAGCTCATCTTGCCGGCGCGCGATGAGTTCGACGACGATGCCGCTCACGAGGCGCTGGTCGCCAAGTTCAAGGCAGCGTTTCGCGAGGAATACGAATGCCATCGCGCCCTTTCGGGCCTCAAGGGCTTTCCCCGCCTCTATGGCTGGGGCGAGGTCGACGGTGTGCCTGCAATTGTCATGGAATGGGTCGAGGGCGAGACGCTTGCCCGCTTGCGTTCGCGACTTGCCGTGGACGATGCCGGACGCCTGTCGCCGCTTGTGGCGGCGCGTCTGGGTCGCGACCTGTTCGATCTGCTCTGCCGTATGAGCCTGGTGGGCGAGGGCTTTGTCCATCGCGATATCTCGCCCGCTAATATTATGGTGCGCACGGCGCGTCTGCCGCTTGACCGGCAGCTTGCCGAGGGCACCTTTGACCTGTGCCTGATCGACTTTGGCTCGTCGCTGGCGCTTGAGCCTGCGTCGGCCGTGGCCGGTACCGGCGGCAAGGCGTCGTTTACGGAGCGTTATGCCACGCTGCGTCGCGCGACGGTTGCCTATGCCCCGCCCGAGATGCTCACCGACGATATTCCCGACCTGCGCGCTTTGCGTATGTCGCCGGCGATTGACGTTTATGCCGCGGCAAGCACGGTTTACGAGCTCATTGCCGGCGTCGCGCCATACGAAGCCGCGCCGGGCACTTCGGGCACCTCGGGTTCGCGCAAAAAGACGCGCGACATCGCCAGCCCCTATCGTCTCAAGATGGACACGCGGCCCGACTATCCCATTGGTGCCCATGCGCCCGGTTGTGATTTGACTCAGCTGCTTCGTCGTGAGCCCGATGTGGCGCTCGCCGCGGCCGAGCAGGCCCAGCAGCTAGGGCTTGAGCCGGATTCCGAAGAGCTACTCGATGCGCTGGCGTTTGTCGATGCCCAGCTGTTCGACGTGGTGATGGCCTGTCTGTCCAGCCATCAAAAAGATCGTCCCGAGCCGGCGGCGGTCGAGGCGGCGCTCTCGGCGTTTTGTGACCACTATGCGCAAAATGTCGGTCGTTCGCTCCGCGGCGAGCCGCTCACGCCGTGCCCCATGGATGCGTCTGGCCGCGCGGTTCGTCGCGCGCTGATGGTCGGCGCGACGGTCGTCTGTGGCGTGGTTTGGGCTGTGGTCGTGGTTTCGGCCGCGCTGCTGGCGTCGGGCGCTCGCGTGACGGCGACTTTGGGATCGCTCGTGTGGTCTGGGTCGCTACCGGGTATTATTGCCGCACTGGCGTTGGCGCTGCCAGGCATAGCCGGCGTTGCCGCGGGGGCACTTGCGCGCGATCGGCGCTCGGGGTTCCTGCGGGGTGTGCTTGCGCTTTCTGCCTGCGAGGTTCCGGTGCTGGTTGTGGCTGCATGTAGCGTATTTTCCCAACGCGCCGTGACGGGCGGCCTTGTTGCCGCTCTGGTTGCAACCTATACGCTTACGTGGTTTTTGCTTGCGATGGGCTTTGCCTTTGAACTTCCCGTTTCGGCACCGCGACGCACAAAAGCCCAGATGGCGACTCCGCTTGCCGGTGGAGCCGCAGCTGCCCGTACTTTTGGCGGACCTGTCGAAGTATCGTCCGATTCTATTTCTACGACCAAGGAGGCCTAGGTCATGGCATCTCAAGTTGAGCTCACCCCATGCGGGGCCATGTTTGACATCTTTAAGCGCGCGGCGCATCTGAGCCATATCGAGCTGTGCGGCTTGGTGCTTTCGTCCCGTCCGCTCGCCGACGGCCGCAGCCCGCAGAGCCGAGCCGCCGATCGCTCTTGGGTTTCCCGCTTTATCGTTCGCGCGCCGGTCGGCACGCTTCAGCAGCGCTACTTTGCCGAATACGGCACCTCGGCTGCGCGTATTATGTCGCAACTGGCCCTGCGCCAGCGCAATCCCATGGACTCCACGGCTGTGATCAATATGGTGTGCGGTCCTGCAGGTGAACCGATGGTACGCGCGCTCGAAGAGTGCCACCAGGACACGAATCTCTATCGCAACGCGCTCGATCGCCTGTCCCAGGCGGCAGAACTCATGCCTGCCGAGCGCGCCGAGGCCGTGCTGGTGCTGTTTGTCGCCGTCGGCTGTTCGGCGGATGTGCGGTCCTCGGTGAACTATGCCATCGACTACGCGCACGCGACCTGTGGCGGAGGAACATCCACGCCGCGTTCGCTTGGCATGTCGATGACCGCGGGCGAACGCGAACCCGCCCCGGCGCACCCCTTGGGCTTGCTGCGCGTACAAAACAGTTTTGTCGTGAGCGCCCCGCGCTGGATTCAGCCGAGTGAGCAGGGTGTTGAGATTGGCGCGCTGGCCACTGGTGAGGGCGATATTACCGACGTCGGCGACGATGTCTCGGCCCGCCATGCCCATATCTGGTGCGATACTCAAAATATCTGGCACGTCGAGGACTTGTCGTCCACCAACGGAACCGTGGTGGTAAACGGGGCCACGCGCGTCTGCATTCAGGTCGAGCCCGGCCGTTCCGCCCAACTCAATCCCGGCGACGAGCTCAAGCTCGGCGAATCCACTACCTACGCCATCCTCTTCGGTGCCCTCTAGCCGGCAGTTAGGGACGTTCCTTTTCTGCCGGCACTTGGGGACGCTTCTCGGCGCGCCAGAGCCGGTCGCCTGGGGATGGAGGGGCCATTTTGGCCCTTGGCGGTCAGTCGGGGCGAAACTAGAAGATCTTTCCGATTCGCGGCTGTTCATGCTTGTAGAGCATCTAAAACAATAGGATGTTATTCTGGAATATGCCGGGTGCGTGAACTTGCCTGTCTTAGCCTTAATAAGGTATAGGGGAGTTTGGCTCAGGGGTTCCGTCTTGTTCTTCAGCGCAGTATTGTGGGACAGATTTGCTGAGATTGGCGCCTTACACCGCAGAGCGCACGGAAGGCTCTCGATTTGTGTTCTGGCCCCAGAATACAGGGCCTGATACTTACCAACTGTGGCATGGATGTAACATCTGTAGAAATCAACCCTTTTGTTGTCGACCTTTGTAAGAAAAACACTGCCATCAACTCTTTGGATGACGAAACTGGGGTGCTTGAGGGGAGCCTTTACTCCCCTCTGAGAGATGACTCATGTTTTTCGCTTGTCGTTGTGAATCCTCCGTTACTGCCGATTCCGGATGAGATTCCTTATCCCTTCGTTTGAGATGGAGGACAATCGGGTCTGGATAAAACACTTCGTATTCTTAAGGGTGGCGATACGCATTTAGAGAAAAACGGTAAATACTGCTAATAGGGGTGACGACGATGGTGCAGGGGCGACCCGCGATGCTCTCATCAATACGTCGGATACTTGGGAAATCAGGTCTAGATGCATGTATGATGATGCTGTGTGGCTATTCAATTAATCCGCGTTCCGAATGGGTGCAGGGTATAGCTGCGACATCGTATGCTTTTGACCCGGCGCGATACTCAGATATTTCTGAGGCGGTTGACGAAGTTTATACGCACTATGCCGCGCAAGGCGTTTCGGAAGTTTGCACATCTACGTTACGGGCTTAGGTTTCTTCAAGCGAGCAGGCCGGTTGCGTTATTTCGAGCGATTTTTCTAGTCTAGACGACAAAAGGCAAAGGATTTGATGGGTATAAAACGCGGACGTTTGTGGGCGGATGCTCAAATCTATTGTGGCAATCGGGCGGTTGAAAAAGATATTTCAACCGCCCGATTGCCAGGTTCGTCGGAGGAGATGTCCGATTCCGACTCTCTTGTAGGAAGAGCTTGAGATCGTATTGGCCCAAGGCAATCTTAAAGCAGTCTCATTGGCAAATCTTCGCTCCTGTTGTGTTGAGGTGTAAGGTATCAGTGATTGATGTTTTGTGGCGGGTAGATTGGGGCCTTCCTTGATTCGATGCGTTCTCTCGAGGTTCATCAGAGCAAAAGGGGCTTTCGTCTTCATTGCTATCACGGTGATTGGAACCGCTCTCTCCTATGCCATGCCATACGTGAACGGGAAATTCTTAGATTTTCTTCTCGGTAACCGCAGCGAAAGAGACGCCGTACTCTTCGCGCTCCTGGTTGCGTCAATAGGAGTTTTCTCCACCCTCTTTACTTATTTTGCAGGAACACTTTCCATTCGCATAACCACGAGACTTTCCTTTGATCTTCTCAGGGAGGCCGTCTTGCGTTTTGAAAGAGACGATTACTTGGTGAGTCGGACCATCGATCCAGCCTATACAACGCAACGGATTATTTCCGACTCCAGCGTGGTCTCATCCTTCGTTTTGGCGAATTTTATCAGTGCGCCGCTGTCCATTGTAGCCATTCCCATCGTATTGCTTATCATATGGTCAATTGATTCAACTCTCGCGGTGTTTTCCATCATTCTCCTCATCGTGTATTTCTGTGTAATTACTGGGTTGAGGAAACTTTTGTATAGGGTCACGTATGAGAAGAAAGAGGCGGACAGCGCCTTTTACGCCGCAATTGCATCGCAGCTTAATCAGATTCTCAACATTCAACTGACATCTTCGTACGGCAAGAGCGAACAAGCGCTCGACGCTGGGTTTAAGAGCTATTTTCCCAAAGTTTTGCGCTCCGGAAAGCTATCATATTCTCTGACATCGCTCGATGGTCTTTTCGCAGCGTTGTTTCAAGCGGTGATACTTGTTGTTTCCGGAGTACGAATCATTAACGGAACTATGTCAATAGGCGAGTACACTATCATCGGTACATACTTCGCGGTTCTCTTTAAGACTTTGAAAAGTATGATGTCATTGTTCAAATCCTATCAAGATGCCAAAGCATCATGGGATAGGACGGCTATCGCGACGAGAGAAAAGGAGAGATCGGGGTGGAATCGGACCGATTTAGCTAAACTCGATGAAATAAATGACATTTCGGTATCTGATTTGGAATTCTCGGTTGCCCTTCCAGACGGATCTGTCCGAGAGGTCCTCGGCGGGTTTTCTTTCAAGTTTTCCGGTCCTGGTACATATTGCATAGTTGGGGAAAACGGAAGAGGCAAGACGTCACTTCTTTACTTGATGCTCGGGCTATACTCATCGAAAGGCAAAGTAAAATACAACGGCGTGCCAATCGAAGAATGCGACTTGGATTACATACGTGCGAGAGAGATATCGTGCTGCCCACAGTCGTGCTTCGCGCCGGACGAAACGGTGAAAGAGCTGTTAGAGTATTTCGACACGCCCTTTTCT
This sequence comes from uncultured Collinsella sp., assembly GCA_958445985.1. Lineage (GTDB taxonomy): Bacteria > Actinomycetota > Coriobacteriia > Coriobacteriales > Coriobacteriaceae > Collinsella. Next base: position 21,985 of record CAUCUN010000006.1, read on the forward strand.
TCCTATCACCGGGGTGTAGATGGCCTACTTTCGCTGGAAAACAGCGTGAAGGAGTTGCTCGGGAAACGTTGCTCCGCGCTTTCGGGCGGTGAGCTGCGCCGAGTGTACTTATGGTCGGCGATTTCACGCAAGTCGTCAGTTTTGGTACTCGACGAGCCCACGACTGGGTTAGACGCTGTAAGCCGCGCCGAGCTTGCGGCCTATGTTAAGCGCAACAAGCAAAGCCAGCTGATCATCGTTGTCTCTCACGATGACGAGATGGTCGGCGCGGTAGAAGGGGTAGTGGATTTAGGCAGCATGTACCAGGGTAAATGATGACAAGTGTAGTGCTACCCAACTGGCAGAGATAACAAAAAGGCGATGCAGATGCACGTAGCATTCAGGCGGTTCGGACTCGGTGCCTTCACGCCATCGCAACGCTTTCAGATATAGTTCTCGTTCTCTTACTAAAGGAAACTTTAGTCTACGTCATCTTGTCGAGACAGAGGTGAAGCGAAGTGTTGTCGCGACGTATCTTATTCCAGGTGGCTCAGTATCAGCGTGAGAATCGCACCAAAGTGTACTTACGATTCTCGTGTCCCACGGACAACATGAGCTGAGCATTGAGGTTCCACCCTTTGCTGCAACTACACGGGGTTGGACGGCAATGAATATGCCGGGCCGCATACCACGCGCAGCGGGGGTCCATGTCCCAGTATGTTGCCTACAGCAGCCTCGATGTCCACGCACACATCATCTCTGCCTTCGCGTTCAATCCATTTGCCGGAGAGTGCGAGGGTTGCCAGGCCGTAGAATTCGAGCCGAACAAATGAAATGCGGTATCAGCGCATAGGATTAAACTGACGATTGCTTTGCACTGAGAATACGCTTGGAAAGCCGCTATGGGTGGCGGCCCGGGTTAAATAGAGAAGCCCGTCCGATCACTTTCATGTGGCGAACGGTCGGGCTTCTTATTCCACTTGCCAATGCTCGGCTCATATTGGAAGAAAGCTACGCTAATGTTTGCGTGACACTCCTATTTTCTCCGAAGAAAGAGTCGGATAATGAAGAATAGAATTAAAAAAGGTGCCAGATATAACGCAAGTATAAAGGCTAATCCAACGAGACCTTGCAATAATGGCATAACTCCTCCCAGACACAAGATTTTGGTATTTGTTCCCATCTTATTCTGAATTGGACCAAATAGTTCCTAGCCACAAAACTACTCGTCAACTGGATCGCACCAATCTGCTGGCAAAACACAGCTTGATTCTTTATCGACATAGCACCAATCCGCAACAGGGCACTCGGCGATGTCGTAAAAATTGCATATATCAACTCCAAGACAACAAGGCTCAACGGGAGGATGTTCATTTGAACCAACAGGATGGATATGCTTCATAACAGCTCCTCACCTTAATCAAATTAGAGACTACGTTTGATCAATGCCACAGTGATCTACAACGCAGATGCTGCCGCCATCCATGTCATAGTCGCAGTAATCGTATGCACCACAGCCATCTGCTTTATCATAAACAGTACAGATGTCAGTAATGCCCAAGAGGCAGTCAAAAGACATCGGCTTCACGCCTGCCTCGTCGCCACTTCCTGGATTAATCGGATGAATATGCTTCACGACTACCTCCCTTTGAGTGCAGAAAAACCTCAATATTGTGTATAACAAACCAAGATGTCTAGTTCACCATATTTCTAGAATGGTTTCGGCGAACGTAGCAATAAGCTTCGCAGACGGTAATCAGAAGAACGAACACCTCCACAATGGTGACAGCAATGCGCTGAACCGCTTATTCCGATACAGTAGCTTCTCGTTGATTTTTCTCCTGCGAAGATGAGTGGCGGGAAATAAGGTCAAAAGCCATCTCGTAGCACATTTTTCTATATTCACATGATGCAGGGTGTAGACTCTTGGGCAAGTAGCCGTGCTCGTCTGCAGCCTCCCAGCTACAGCCCCCACCACAGAAAGACCGAGCCCAACAGTCCGTACAGTCAATTCTTTTTTCGACACCCTGACTCCAGTTTTCAATATACCTAGTTTCGTCAATTCCGGTGACGATGTTGCCCATTTTGAATCGCATCATCCCGACAAACCTGTGACAGGGGTATACGTCCCCTTCGGGAGTCACGGAAATAAAACGCCTGCCAGCCCCGCATCCGACAAAGGCGATCCTGTTGCTCATAATCAAATCAACTGCAGTTTTCAATGTTCTAAACAAGGGCTTTTCCCCTTGATCAATCTGTTTGAGATATTGATCCGCCAAATCTATTAGGCCCGCCCTGATTTTGTTTAATGAGTGTTCGTCGAGTTTGATATTCTCATCGAATGAGCTCACGGGCGAGAAGTAAATCCTTCTGAAGCCCATCTCTTTAAACTGAAGATAGTCTTCAACAAGGTTACAGTTATTATTTGTTAAGGTCGCTCTTGCGCCGAAGGGGAACGACTCGGAAAAACGACGAACGTTTTTGTCGATATCGGAGAAAGAGCCGCCTCCCGTCTTGTACGGGCGCGATGCATCGTGCTTGCATCCTGTACCATCGAGACTAATCAGAACAGAAAACCCGTGCTCCTTGAAAGAATTCACAGCAGTGTCATTCAAAAGCGTTCCGTTGGTCGTAATAGAATAGGTAAAGTTTCTATTGGGGTATATTCTTTTTGAATAGTCGACCGTTTTCCATATCAGCGGCTCGTTAATCATGGGTTCCCCACCAAAAAAGACGATCGCAAGCGTTTCGTTTTCCGATGAACTTGCGACGAGGTAGTCGACCGCCTTGAAGGCTATCTCGTCTGTCATCAGCAGAGGAGACGTTCCATAATCTCCTTTACCGGCAAAACAGTAACTACAACCAAGGTTGCATGCATGTGAAACGTGGAGTTCGATGGATCTAAGTTTTCGAGGCGTGTCTTTTGTTAAGAAAGTCCGCTCAGACAATCGTTGATACTCATCAATGTCGTCTTCAAGTTCTGCTATGGTCGTTTGGTCGTAGCCTTTCGCAGCAAGTGACTTTGTTAGCAACTTCGAGTTGACCGTTCTTCCCGATGCTTCAAATATGCGAAGCGCATCTTCTGATGCTTGGTCAACCTGAAAGCAATTGCGAGTGACCTCATCGAAGCAGTAACGACGATCACTTACTGAGAAAAAATGCATACGTTCCTCAATTTCATGCTGGACTGGCACTAACCTTGTTTATTGTTGCGCAGCTATAAAAAACCACCAGCGGGGATTCGGTGTGCGGCCCAATCGGACTCCCAAAAGGTTCTATTTGAGACTGGCAAGCTTTGTGTTGTTGGCACTTCGACAGCGCTCTTTATTCCAACATGGAGCCTCGCAGTTTGAGTCGACTTGCCTCTGGAAGGTCCGATCTTAACTTGATTTAGGATGAAAACAGATTACAGGCGCGCTCCTCTAGAAAGAAAGGAAACCAATCGCCGCCTTTCACCAGGAAAGTTTTTATAGCCCACCTCGAGCAAAATGAAAGATGCGAGAGCGATTGGGGAACAACGCGAATCTCCCCTTTTGGGTGGGAGCGAGCCTTCAGCCACCGGCGAACGACTCGCCCTGGTCAGAATCTGGAAGTGGTGCCGGGCCGCTTGGGCCTCCCCGGTGACTTCGTGGGGCTTACCTGCCTGACGTCGAGGAGTACATCCGCAAGATTCGTTCCCTATGCCGTTTGCTCTCACGCCCGCCTTAGTTCCAAGTCGGGCGAGCCGCCGCGCTCATGCGACCCGTGGCGGCGACACGTCGACGCCGCGCTCGCTGAGCACATCTTCGGTCGCGGGCGAGCACGAGGTCGCGCCGGCGCATCCGCTGGGACTGCTGTGCGTGCAAAACGGCTACGTGGTGAGCGTCCCGCGCTGGATTCAGCCGAGTGAGGAAGGCGTTGAGATCGGCGCGCTGGCAACGGGGGAGGGCGGCATCACCGACGACGTCTCGGCCCGCCATGCCCATATCTGGTGCGACGAGTCTGGCGCATGGTTTGTCGAGGACTTGTCGTCCACCAACGGAACCGTGGTGGTAAACGGGGCCACGCGCGTCTGCATTCAGGTCGAGCCCGGCCGTTCCGCCCAACTCAATCCCGGCGACGAGCTCAAGCTCGGCGAATCCACTACCTACGCCATTCTCTTCGGTGCCCTCTAGCCGGCAGATAGGGCCGTTCCTTTTCTGCCGGCACTTGGGGACACTCCTCGGCGCGCCAGAGCCGGTAGCCTGGGGATGGAGAGGCCATTTTGGCCCTTGGCAGTCACCCAAGGTAAACCTTTACCGCCCGCCTATATTTGCCGAAATTACACTTGAAGGCGGGGTACAATAAACCCGCATGCGGATTTCCGTTGCGGGCGCTTCCCATCGCCGGGGCGTGCCCGGGAGCATCCGGCATGCGGCCTTTGCGGCGCTCGGTCATGTGCAAGACGGGCGGTCGGGCCTGTAGGGCGCATCAGCTGCCCCTCGCCTCGGCATGTCTTCTCTCCACGCCATGTACCTGCTGCTGAGCCTGCCTGCCAGATGATTGGAAGCAACAGCGTAAATCCCATCACGCCAACATCCCGGCGATCGCCGGGGCCTGTATACCTATATGAGAGGAGAGGGGTATATGGCGCGTAAGTTTAAGTCTATGGACGGCAACGAGGCGGCCGCATATGTTTCGTATGCGTACACCGAGGTAGCGGGAATCTATCCCATTACGCCGTCCAGCCCGATGGCCGACCATGTCGACCAGTGGGCGGCCCAGGGTCGCAAGAACATCTTCGGCACCCCGGTCAAGGTCGTCGAGATGGAGTCCGAGGCAGGTGCAGCCGGTACCGTTCACGGTTCGCTGGGCGCCGGTGCTCTGACCACCACCTACACGGCTTCTCAGGGTCTGCTCCTGATGATCCCGAACATGTACAAGATCGCGGGCGAGCAGCTCCCGGGCGTCTTCCACGTCTCCGCGCGTTGCGTCGCTTCGCACGCCCTGAACATCTTTGGTGATCACTCCGACGTCATGGCCTGCCGCCAGACCGGTTTCGCCATGCTCGCCGAGGGCAACGTCCAGGAGGTCATGGACCTCTCGCCGGTGGCTCACCTTGCCGCCATCGAGGGCAAGACCCCGTTCCTTAACTTCTTCGACGGCTTCCGCACCAGCCACGAGATCCAGAAGGTCGCCATGTGGGACTACAAGGATCTGGCCGAGATGTGCGACATGGACGCCGTCCAGGCTTTCCGCGATCACGCGCTCAACCCTGAGCACCCGCATACCCGCGGTAGCCACGAGAACGGCGACATCTTCTTCCAGAACCGCGAGGCCTGCAACAAGGTCTACGACGAGCTTCCCGCCGTCGTCGAGGGCTACATGAAGAAGATCAACGAGAAGCTCGGCACCGATTACGGCCTGTTCAACTACTACGGCGCTCCCGATGCCGACCGCGTCGTCGTGTGCATGGGCTCCTTCTGCGACGTGCTCGAGGAAGTCATCGACTACCTCAACGCTCACGGCGAGAAGGTCGGCCTGGTCAAGGTCCGTCTGTTCCGTCCGTTCTCCATCAAGCACTTCGTCGACGTTCTCCCCGAGACCGTCCAGAAGATCGCCGTCATGGACCGCACCAAGGAGCCGGGTTCCATCGGCGAGCCGCTCTACCAGGACGTCGTCTCCGCTCTCTACGAGGCCGGCAAGACGGGCATCAAGGTCGTCGGCGGCCGTTATGGCCTGGGCAGCAAGGACACGCCTCCCGCGTCCGCGTTCGCTGTCTTCGAGGAGCTCAAGAAGGACGAGCCCAAGCGCGAGTTCACCATCGGCATTGTCGATGACGTGACCAACCTGAGCCTGCCCGAGGCCGAGGATGCGCCCAACACCGCAGCCCCCGGCACCATCGAGTGCAAGTTCTGGGGTCTGGGTGGCGACGGTACCGTCGGCGCCAACAAGAACTCGATCAAGATCATCGGCGACCACACCGACAAGTACGTCCAGGCCTACTTCCAGTACGACTCCAAGAAGACCGGCGGTGTCACCGTCTCGCACCTGCGCTTTGGTGATTCCCCGATCCGTTCGCCGTACTACGTGACCAAGGCCGATTTTGTCGCTTGCCATAACCCCAGCTACATCGTTAAGGGCTTCAAGATGGTCCGCGACGTCAAGCCGGGCGGCACCTTCCTGGTCAACTGCCAGTGGAGCGACGAGGAGTTCGCCGAGCACATGCCCGCCGTGGCCAAGCGCTACATCGCGAACAACAACGTCAACGTCTACCTGATCGACGCTATCGACCTGGCGGCCAAGGTCGGCATGGGCAAGCGCACCAACACGGTGCTCCAGTCCGCCTTCTTCGCGCTGGCCAAGGTCCTGCCCGCCGAGGACGCCCTGCAGTACATGAAGGACGCGGCTACCAAGTCCTACATGAAGAAGGGCCAGGCCATCGTCGACGCCAACCACAAGGCCATCGATGCCGGCGCTACCGCCTTCCGTAAGTTCGAGGTTCCGGCCGACTGGGCAACTGCCGAGGATGCCGCTCCCGTCGAGCTCTCCGAGGAGACCAAGTCCGCTATCGCCCAGCAGGTCAAGAACCTGCTCGAGCCCATCGATCGCATGGATGGCGACAGCCTGCCCGTTTCCGCCTTCGTCGGTTGCGCCGACGGCCAGTTTGAGCTGGGCGCCTCCGCATACGAGAAGCGCGGCGTCGCCGTGGTCGTTCCCCATTGGGACGAGACCAAGTGCATCCAGTGCAACCAGTGCGCCTACGTGTGCCCGCATGCCACCATCCGTCCGTTCGCGATGACCGAGGACGAGGCTGCCGCCGCGCCCGAGGCTACCCGCACGCTCGACGCCATGGGCCCCAAGGCCAAGGGCATGAAGTTCACCATGGCCGTGTCCCCGCTCGACTGCATGGGCTGCACCAACTGCGTCAAGGTTTGCCCCAAGGGCGCCCTCGAGATGGTTCCCACCGAGCAGGAGATGGACCAGCAGCCCGTTTGGGACTACATGGTCGAGAACGTCTCCGAGAAGAAGGAGCTCATCGCGGCCAACGTCAAGGGCAGCCAGTTTAAGCAGCCCTACCTGGAGTTCTCCGGCTCCTGCGCCGGCTGCGCCGAGACCGCCTATGCACGTCTGGTGACCCAGGTTGCCGGCGACCGCATGTTCATCTCCAACGCCACCGGCTGCTCCTCCATTTGGGGCAACCCCGCTGCCACCGCTCCTTACTGCAAGGACAAGGACGGTCACGGCCCGGCGTGGAACAACTCCCTGTTCGAGGACAATGCCGAGCACGGTCTGGGCATGGCCGTCGGTTATGAGGCCGTCCAGAAGAAGCTGATCGCCGCTACCCAGGACATCATCGCTGCCGATGGTCCGTCCGATGAGCTCAAGGCTGCCGGCCAGGCTTGGATCGACTCCGTCAATGACGCCGAGGCCTCCAAGACCGCTGCTGCTGCCTACGTTGCCGAGCTCGAGAAGCGCGGCTGCGACGCTTCCAAGGCAATCCTCGCCGACAAGGCTTACCTCACCAAGAAGTCCTTCTGGATCTTCGGCGGCGACGGCTGGGCCTACGACATCGGCTTCGGTGGCCTGGACCACGTCTTGGCTTCCGGCCACAACGTCAACGTCTTCGTCTTCGACACCGAGGTCTACTCCAACACCGGCGGTCAGGCCTCCAAGGCCTCGAACCTGGGCCAGGTTGCTCAGTTCGCCGCTGCCGGTAAGGTGACCAAGAAGAAGTCCCTGGCCGAGATCGCCATGAGCTACGGCTACGTCTACGTGGCGCAGGTCGCCATGGGCGCCAACCCGGCTCAGACCCTCAAGGCCATTCACGAGGCCGAGGCCTACGACGGCCCGTCCCTCATCATCGGCTACAGCCCCTGCGAGATGCACTCCATCAAGAAGGGTGGCATGCAGAACTGCCAGGCCGAGATGAAGAAGGCTGTCGAGTGCGGTTACTGGAACCTCTTCCGCTTCAACCCCGAGGCTGCTGCCGGCAAGAAGTTCTCGCTCGATTCCAAGGAGCCCGCGGGCGGTTATCAGGAGTTCCTGATGAACGAGGCCCGTTACGCTTCGCTGACGCGTTCCTTCCCCGAGCGCGCCGAGGAGCTCTTCAAGGAGAATGAGCAGGCTGCTATGGACCGCTATCAGCACCTGCTGAAGCTCAAAACGGTGTATAACGAGGCCTAGGTCTCCCACCGCAGGATCTGAGGGCTGACCTTCGCGGACGTCCTCGGACATGAAAGAACCCCCGCTGCGCACTATGTGAACTGCCTCCCATTTCTTGGACATGAGAAATGGGAGGCTTTTTATGCGTGTCGACTTGAGGGTGAAGCACGACATCGTGGCCAGGAAGGCGGCGATCGGGCTCTTCGAGCGAGGCCACGGCTCCGAGTCGGCGGCGAAGGCGCTGTCGGTCCCGCGCGACACCGTGAGACAATGGCTCTACGTATACCGGTCGTTCGGAAGCGAGGTGCTGCTATCCATGGACGGCAAGCAGGCCAGGTACACATACGAGCAGAAGGTCGCCGCCGCCTCGGCCGTGGTCGACGGCGGCATGAGCAAGCGGGACGCCATGGAGGCGTTCGGGGTCATGTCCCTGACGCCGCTCAAGAGATGGTGCGCGCTCTACCGCGAGGGCGGCGCGGAGGCCCTGCGCCCGAGGCCCAAGGGCCGGCCGAGCGGTTCCAAGGCGAGGCCGCGCACGCGCGAGCAGGAGCTCGAGGAGCGCTGCCGAAGGCTCGAGACCGAGGTGGCCTACCTAAAAAAATTGCGTGCCCTGGTCGAGAGGGACGGACTCTGACCAGGGCGAAGGTCGAGGCCGTGAGCGCCCTGCGCGAAGAGGGGCACGGGCTGGGGTGCCTGCTGGAGTGCGCCGGCCTGGCCCGGTCCAGCTACTACTACGCGCTGTCGCACCCGGCCAGGCCGACGCGCCCGGAGCTGCGGGGCGCGGTGGCGGAGATCTTCTCGCGCGCCGCCAACGGGTGCGGCCACAGGCAGATCGCCATGTGCCTGCGCGCCGAGCGGGGCGTGCGCATAGCCTACAAGACCGTGCTGAAGATGATGCGCGAGATGGGCATCAGCTGCGGGATCCGCCGCGAGACCGACTACCACAGGTACAACTCGTACAGGGGCAAGGTCGGAAAGACCTTCGAGAACGTCATCGGCAGGGACTTCGCCGCCGACGGGCCGTGGGAGAAGATGGGCACCGACGTCACCGAGTTCAAGCAGCCCTGGGGCAAGGCCTACTTCGCGCCGGTCTACGACTTCGGCAGCAAGGAGATCGTCGCCTGGTCCACGTCGCTGCACCCCAACATGGCTCAGCAGCACGAGCTGCTCGACCAGCTCGTGTCCAGGAAGCCCGAGGGCTCCAGGCCGATCCTGCACTCGGACATGGGCTGGCAGTACCAGCAGGCCGGTTGGTGCAGGCGGTTGGAGGAGGCCGGCGTGGTGCAGAGCATGTCCCGGAAGGGCAACTGCATCGACAACGGCGCGACGGAGCAGGTGTTCGGCCACATCAAGGACGAGTTCTTCCGCGGAAGGACGTGGCCGGACTTCGAGTCCTTCAAGGCGGACCTCGACGACTTCGTGGTCCATTGGAACACGAGGAGGCGCCAGGTTAAACTGAAGGGACTGACCCCGGAGGAGTTCCGGAGACAGTCCCTTGCGGCGTAGTTCTTATTTAAGCCGTCCAAGTTTTGGGGTGCAGTTCAATGTGCGGCGGGGGTTCTTTCGTCCTGCGGAGTGTCCGCGAAGGTCAGCCCTCAGATCCTGCTACGACTACGTCCTTGGATTGTGTGGGCGGATGAAGGACGTAGTTGGCCGGGTATTCCGTCCCTTTCGCTGTTTCGCGGCTTTGCCGCGAAACCTCGCGCCACTTTGGGGATGGATGGGGGCGTGGTTGTTGCCGCCTTTTCGGAGCGCTTCTTTATTCCTTTTGCTGGATGAAAAGCCCCTTGTTTTTGCAGGGGTGCATACTCGACTTATAAGTGCATAGAATCTCGTATAGCGCGAGTAAGATATTGCGCTGTCCGTTTTGTGTTTAGCAGAGATGTAGTTTGCATAATCCGACATAATCCTCGCTTCATTTAAATAAAGTCGCACGTAAATTACGTAGATATGTCTGAGCTGGAGTTCTGTACGCTGAGCGGACAAAAACGACCGTTCACCGTTCCGCTATTTTCAAAATGAATAAAATGAGCGATAAAGAGAATATAAACCTTAATAAACTCGCGTATCGCACGGACACGGGTTATTAATGGGTTGTAGGCCTTTTACAGAAAGGATTCCAGCAATGTCTAAGCCTCTTGGCAAGCCCGATCGTATTGTCGTCGCCCTTGGCGGCAACGCCCTCGGCAACAACCCCGTCGAGCAGATCGAGGCCGTGAGCAACACCGCCCACGCTCTCCTCGGTCTCATCGAGCAGGGCAATGAGATCATCATCACCCACGGCAACGGCCCGCAGGTCGGCATGATCCAGAACGCCTTCGCCGCTGCCCACGATGCCATCGGTACCCCCGAGATGCCGCTGCCCGAGTGCGGCGCCATGTCCCAGGGCTACATTGGTTATCACCTGCAGCAGGGCATCGGCCGCGAGATGCACAAGCGCTATAAGCGTTGGCACGCCGCCACCGTCGTCACCCAGATCGAGTGCGATCCCGACGATCCCGCGTTCAAGAACCCGACCAAGCCGATCGGCCCCTTCTACACCGAGGAGCAGGCCAAGGAGTTCATGGCCGAGGATCCCTCCAAGGTCTTCGTCGAGGATTCCGGCCGCGGCTGGCGTCGCGTCGTCGCCTCCCCCGATCCCAAGAAGATCGTCGAGGCTGACTCCATCCTCAACCTGCTCGACAACGAGTTCATCGTCATCGCCTGCGGTGGCGGCGGCATCCCCGTCGTCCGCGACTACGAGAACAAGGGCTGCTACAAGGGCGTTCCCGCCGTCATCGACAAGGACCTGGGCGGCGAGCTGCTGGCCGAGGACTGCGACGCCGACGTTCTGTTCCTGCTGACCGCCGTTGAGCATGTCGCCATCAACTTTGGCAAGCCCAACCAGGAGGAGCTCGAGGACCTCACCGCCGACGAGGCCGAGCGCCTGGCCGACGAGGGCCAGTTCGGCAAGGGTTCCATGGAGCCCAAGGTCCGCGCTGCCATCAAGTTCGCCCGTTCCCGCAAGGGCCGCACCTGCATCATCGGCGCTCTGGACAAGGCCGCCGAGACCATGGCTGGCCTCTCCGGTACCCGCATCCACGAGTAGTCTCTACTCTGTTGCCTCTCTCGTGGGCGCCAGGCAAAGCGCCCACAAACTAGCCTCTCTTCATGAGCCCCGCAGTCCGCTCCGACTGCGGGGCTTTTGCTATTCACCTAGTCATTGGGGACGTTCTTAAATGACTAGTAGTAGGCCCACATGGCTTCGACTTCGTTGAGGACCTCTACGACGCCCCAGCGGCGGGCGCTGCGGCTGGCCGAGTTGGGGTCGTAGACGCCAATCTGGTTGGCATCGTCGATGCCGTAGAGCACGATGTAGTGGCCTACGTTGGTAAACGTACCGGGGCGCACTGCGGCGATGACGGGCACACCCGAGCGAAGTGCTTGGGCAATCGATTCGCGATCGTTATAGAGCTGTGTTCCGTTGAGCCCCAGCTGCCACGCACCGCCTGTCATAAACGACCACTCGGTGGCACCGGTGGGGGCGTAGTTGCCGGCTTCGGCCAGTGCGCATATATCGACCGGCGTCTTATCGGTATGGCCGGTCTTAAAGATATAGACCATGGTGAGGCAGGTAGGACCGCAAGCGTTTTCGCGAATAGTGCCACCGGCATAGGGCAGCTCCGACCATGCGGGGTCAATTTGGTAGATGTGGGGCATGGTGCCGGCCTGCCATTGCGAGCGTGGGGTCGAGAACGCAAAGGAGTAACCGGGTGCGACGGGAGCTTTAAGCAGCTTGTCTTCGGCAGTGGGCTCAAGACCGGCTGATCCGTGGGAGATACAGGATCCCAAAAACACAAAGACGAGGCAGGCGGCGATGGAGCAAAGCGCAAGGCGTAGGCGGCGGGCCGGAAGCGCGTGGCTTGTGGTATGCGACACGGGGTGAGGGGCGGAATTGCCGCGATCGCGTTGAGGTCGCGAAAAGGAGCGCTTGACGTAGTAGTCGGTCTTACGGCGATCGTAGCGGCGTGGCTGCGATGTGTCGGTCTGGCGTTGGCGTGTGCTCGTACTCACACGGTCTGACTGCTGCACGGTATGGCTTTGTTGCCGCGAAGAAGCCCCGGGCTGCTCTTGGGGGCGCTGCGGGTTGTCGTTGTCGGAGGTGCTTCTGGGCGTTGGCGTGGTGCGGCCGGCAAGGCGCACGCTTTGTGGCCGTTGGTCGCCGTCATTGTATCCGTATGCCATTCGAATCACCTTGCCTCATGTGTAACTTGTCTATCCTACATAAAAAGATGCACGACACATGGGCATGTGCGCCAAAAGCCTGACAAATGGTATGAACGTTGCCGCGCCGCGCGCCAAGCGTCACGGCAACAGGCATTCAAAAGCAGACAAGATGAAAGCGTCCAAGACGAATGACGTCTCCCGCCGTTCGTCCCAAAAACGGCGCCGCTCGTTTTGCAGTTCTGCCTTCGGTCGAGCTACAAGCGGCGCTGCTGTGCCAAGGCCGTATCTTAAAGCCACGAAATAAAAGCGCGCGGCAAAACAGACCGCGCAAGGGGTGACGTCAAGGGGCGTCAAAAAGGAAAGGAGGGGAACAATGGCGGACAAGAACGCAGAAGTTGCAGTCGAGGATAACGGCGGCATGAAGAAAACGCTCTCGCTCTGGAACTTCTTCACCATCGGCTTCGGTGCCATCATCGGTACCGGTTGGGTTCTGCAGGTCGGCGACTGGATGGTCGTGGGCGGCGGTCCCGTTCCCGCTATGATCGCATTCCTCTTGGGTGCAATCTTCCTCGTGCCCGTCGGAGCTGTTTTCGGTGAGCTCACGGCTGCTATCCCCATTTCGGGTGGCATCGTCGAGTATGTCGATCGTAGCTTTGGCCGTACGCTGAGCTACATCACCGGATGGCTTTTGGCCCTGGGCAACGGCATCCTGTGCCCGTGGGAGGCCATCGCCATTTCGACCCTCGTGTCCGAGATGTTCGGCAGCCTGCCCGGCCTTGAGTGGCTGCGCGCCATCAAGCTCTACACCATCCTGGGGGCCGACGTTTACCTGTTCCCGACGCTGATCGCGCTCGGCTTTGCAGTCTACGTCATCTTCCTTAACTTCCGCGGTGCCAGCTCGGCTGCCAAGCTCCAGGCCTTCCTGACCAAGGCTCTGCTCTGCGGCATGCTGCTCGCCATGGGCGTCTCGCTGTTCACCGGCTCGCCGGACAACGCCATGCCCGTGTTCTCCCAGGTCACCGGCGCTGGCGGCGGCAAGGCCGCTACCGAGAGCACCAGCCTGTTTGCCGGCATCGTGTCGGTCCTGGTTCTGACCCCGTTCTTCTACGCCGGCTTCGACACCATTCCTCAGCAGGCTGAGGAAGCAGCCGAGGGCCTTAACTGGAACAAGTTCGGCAAGATCATCTCCCTGGCCCTGCTGGCCGCCGGCGGCTTCTACATGGTCTGCATTTACTCGTTCGGCACTATCCTTGACTGGCACGAGTTTGTTAAGAGCCCGGTTCCCGCGCTTGCCTGCCTCAAGGGCATCAACATGCTCCTGTACCTGGCCATGCTCGTCATCGCTACGCTTGGACCCATGGGTCCGATGAACTCCTTCTACGGCGCCACGAGCCGCATCATGCTCGCCATGGGCCGCAAGGGCCAGCTGCCCGAGCAGTTCGCCGAGGTCGACCCCAAGTCCGGCGCTCCCAAGCTCGCCTGCGTCGTTCTGGGCGCCATCACCGTCGTCGGTCCGTTCCTGGGCAAGAACATGCTCATCCCTCTGACCAACGTGTCGGCTCTCGCCTTCATCTTCTCCTGCGGCATGGTCGCCCTCGCTTGCCTGCGCATGCGCTTCACCGAGCCCGACCTGCCTCGTCCCTACGAGGTGCCCGGCGGCAAGTTTGGCATCGGCCTCGCTATCGCTGCCTGCGCCATCATCATCGGCCTGCTCGTGATTCCGTTCTCTCCCGCCTCCCTCAACATGGTGGAGTGGAGCATCGTGATCGGCTGGCTGGCCGTCGGCCTGGCTCTCATGGCCTTCACCAATTCCCGCAAAAAGTAACGCCGAGCCGGGGCGGATCGGGTGCGCGGGACCCTCTCTTCCGCGCACCGAACCCGGCACCACTTGGGTAGCTTTGTGAGGCCTTAACCCAACGCGGCCTCGCCCACTATATGGATCCATAAGGAGGAACCATGTCCACTAAGTATGCAATCGTTGGCGGCAAGCTCATCGACGGTACCGGTGCCGAGCCGGTCGAGAACTCCCTCGTTCTCGTCGACGACAACGGCAAGATCGAGTACGCCGGCGCCATGCAGGACCTTCCCGAGGGCGTTGAGGTCATCGACGCCGCCGGCAAGACCGTCCTTCCCGGCCTGATCGACACCCACCTGCACTTCTCGGGCAACTTGACCGACGATGACACCGACTGGGTCATGCAGCCGCTCCTCGAGAAGCAGGCCGTCGCCGTCAAGCAGGCCTACGACTGCCTCACCCACGGCCTCACCACCGTCTGCGAGATCGGCCGCTTTGGTATCCAGATCCGTGACTGCATCGACAAGGGCGTCTTCAAGGGCCCGCGCGTTCTGGCCACCGGCCTTGGCTTCTGCCGCGTTGCCGGCCACGGCGACTCCCACCACTGCAGCCAGGAGCTCAACAAGGAATCGCACCCCTGGGGCGATCAGGTCGACGGTCCTTGGGATCTGCGCAAGGCCGTCCGCCGTCGCCTGCGCGAGAACCCCGATGCCATCAAGATCTGGGCTACCGGTGGCGGCATCTGGCGCTGGGACTCCGGCCGCGACCAGCACTACTGCTCCGAGGAGATTCAGGCCGTGGTCGAAGAGGCAAAGATGGTCGGCATCCCCGTGTGGAGCCACTGCTACAACAACCACGCCGCTGCCTACGATTCCGTTCGCTTTGGCTGCGAGCAGCTGATTCACGGCTTCGATATCGATGAGCGCACCATGGACCTCATGGCCGAGCAGGGCACCTTCTTCACTCCGACGATCGCCTTCCTGCCCACCTGGTACGCCACCTATCCGCCCGTCTACGTTCCCGAGCTGCACGACAAGTACGAGGGCACTCTGGTCGAGAAGGAGCTGCAGCGCAACTACGACTGCCTGCGCGAGGCCAAGAAGCGCGGCGTCGTCATGACGATCGGCTCCGACTCCTTCTCCTTCGTCACCCCGTACGGCACTTGCTCCATCGAGGAGATGTACGAGTTCGTCGACAAGATCGGCTTCACTCCGGTCGAGACCATCACCTGCGCCACCCTCAACGGTGCCAAGATGTGCCACATCGAGGACGAGACCGGTTCCATCGAGGCCGGCAAGTGCGCCGACCTGCTGGTCGTCAACGGTGACGTCGCCGCCGACATCCACGTGCTCAACACCGACAACATGGACGTCATCATGAAGGACGGCTGGATTGTCGAGGGCGGCACCTTCGGCGAGGCAAACAAGTACAGCGCCTAAGCTACCGTTCATCGATGGCTTGATGTAAAACACAGTATTTGATTGCATAATGCAATGGAGAGGGTCGCTTGCGGCCCTCTTTATTGCTATGGGGTGCGTCGGTAAGAAGGAGATGACGGTGGATCTCAATAGGCTGATTCTGGGCAAGAGCTACAACTCTACCAAGGTCTTTCGTACCGCTCAGCATGTGGTTCAAGCCATCTTGCTCGGTATTGTCGTTCCGCTGCTTATCCTGCTGCTCATCTGGGATCTAACCGATAATCCCAATCCCGTTCCGGCCGTTGTCGTCATTGCCGGCTTGGTCATGCTGTGCTTCTTCTTCTCGTACGTCTTTGTCGTTCCCGACGACCTCACATCGAGCGCAACCGACCGCACGCTCGCCATCGCTTCAAAAATATTCGCCTACACGTCGCGCGGCCTTACGCCCGAAGCTGCCCTGGGCGCCTCTAAGATCATCCTGTCCGAAACTATCGCCTCTGCCATCTGCTTTACCGACGGCAAGCAGGTGTTGGCAAGCTGGGGCGAGGACTCGGCAAAATGCCCCGCGGGCACCCCGGTGGTGCTGCGGACTACGCTCAACGTGATCAACAGCGGTGAGCAAAGCGTGTTCTCGCGCGATGCCTCGACCGAGACAGGTGGCTACTTTCCGCGCCTGCGCGCCGGTATTGTCGCACCGCTTACCGTGCGCGGGCATTGCGTGGGCACGCTCGAGCTGTATTATCCCCGTCTGAGCAGCATCGATATGCGCCAGACGGCGCTTGCCTCGGGCTTTGCCGACCTCATTTCCACGCAGCTTGCGAGCTTTGAGCTCGAGCGCCAGGACGAGCTTACGGCCCGCGTGGAGCTGCGCGCCTTGCAATCGCAGGTCGATCCTCATTTTCTGTTTAACACCATCAGCACCATCGTGTCGCTCGTTCGAACCGAGCCGGACAAGGCCAGGTCGCTGCTGATCGACTTCTCCAACTACTACCGTCAGACGCTTTCTGATTCCGATACCCTCACAACGCTCGAGCACGAGGTGGAACAGGGCACTCGCTATATCAATCTTATGCAGGCTCGTTATGGCGACGGCCGTCTGCGCGTCTCGGTCGATATCGACTTTGAGGTGCGCGATTGCATGGTGCCGCCGTTTATCTTGCAGCCGTTGCTCGAAAACTGCATCAAGCACGCGCAGCGCGAGACCGAGCCGCTTTCTATTCATGTTAGGGCTTTCGAGACCGATGACGGTTTGGAGATCATCGTCGAGGACGACGGCATCGGTATGAGCGAAGAAGTCTGCGCGCATCTGTTTGAGCAGCATCGCCTGGAGGAGCCCGAGAGCATTACCGCCGACGGCTCCATCAAACGAGGCTGCGGCTTGGCGCTCTTCAACGTGCTTCAGCGCATCCATTTCTTTTACGGAGAAGATTCCGGCATGCGCGTGAAGTCCCAGGAGGGCGTGGGAACGCAGGTCATCGTCGAGCTGAACGGCGAGCCGCATGAGCCGGCGCCGTTGACGGCGTAGCACACGGTTGGATTGAGAGAAAAAGAGGGGAAGCACATATGTCCGAAGGCTGGAACATCTTGGTGGTTGATGACGAGCCTCCCATTAGGGCTGAGCTACGCTATCTGTTGGAAAAGGATGCGCGTGTGGGTCAGATTGCCGAGGCGGGAAATGTCACCGAAGCCGTGGAGTCGATTCTGTCGAACAAGCCCGACGTGCTGTTTTTAGACATTACCATGCCCGGTCGCTCGGGAATTGAGCTTGCCGAGACGCTGCAGAACCTAAAGACGCCGCCGGTGGTTGTGTTTGTGACAGCGTTTGCCGAATTTGCCGCCGATGCGTATAACCTCGATGCGGTCGACTATGTCGTCAAGCCGGTCGAGGACGCACGCCTGTCAAAGGCACTCGACAAGATCGAGGCAGCCTTGGGTGCCCGTCGTGTTATCCATGCTCCGCGCCAACCTTTGCGTCTGACGGTGGACCGCGGGGGCAAAAAGGTGTTCATTCCCGCCGCAGACGTCTGCTACTTTGAGGCGCGCGCCGATTTTTGCAACGCCATCTGCGCCGAGGGAACGTACCTGATCAATGAGTCGATCTCTTCGCTCGAGCGTCGCTTGGGCTCCGAGGGCTTTATTCGCGTTCATCGCAGCTACCTGGTCAATTTGGAAGACGTGCACAATGTTGAGATTGGCTCCACGGGGTTGATGGAGCTCAGGCTCGACCGCGTGAACTCGACGGTACCGGTGTCCCGTCGTCGTGCCGCCGAGGTCAAGTCGCACCTGGGGCTTGCGTAGACGGTCTGCATGCCGTCGTTTACCATCGCAGGTTTGGCATGGGCGCGCGGTGGGCATAATGGGTGGCATCGAATGAAATCGAAAGGATCATTATGCCCGCGCTTATCACCCATCATCTGTTTGGCGAGGAAAGCATCGACCGTCTTCCGCAGGGCGTCATCACGTCCGATGAAGAGCGCATTGCCTTTATCTTGGGCAACCAAGGCCCCGACCCGTTTTTCTTTCACATTCTGACACCGCGTGTTTCCGACTGCACGCTGCTGGCGCAGGTCATGCATCGGTCGCGCATGTCTCGCCAGTTCGCGTGCCTGCGCGACGGCGTGTCGCATCTGCTGCCGCGCGACGCCAGCTTGGGTCGCGCCTTTGCGCTGGGCCTGCTGTCTCATTACGTGCTCGACCGCAACGCCCATCCCTTTGTCTATGAGCAGCAGTTTGGCATCGTGGAGTCCGATTCAGAGCTTGAGGATTCGAGCAGTCAGGTCCATGCCGTGATCGAGAGCGACCTGGATGTACTGATGCTGCAGCTTAAACGCGATGGCGCTACGGTCGACGATTACCCGCCGGCGGGCGAGATCGTCACCACCGATCGCATCAATCGCGTGGCCGGCGTGCTGATGAGCTATGTTGCCGGACGCGTGTACGGCATTGACATTCCGGCGGGGGAGTACGGTGCTGCCGTTGCCAATATGCAGCGACTTTACCGCGCGATTGAGCCGGCCGGCTCCGCAAAGACGCGCGCGATCTCGCTGGTTGAGGGCTTGGTGCACGACTACTCGCTGCTCGACGGCCTTGCCCATCGCGTGACGACGGAGCTGCCCGAGCGCACCGGTAACCTGGGCCATCTGACATGGAAGAATCCCTTTACCGACGAGGTCTCGAACGAGAGTTTCCCCGAGGTCTTTGATCGCGCGCTGGTCGATTACGAGTGCACGGTCGCACGTTTTATCGAGACCGGTGACATGGATGCCGTGACCAGTCACGTCAACTACAGCGGTCGCGTGCTCAATGCCGATGAGGAGTTCGACCGCGAGGAATAGGGCCCGTGCGTGCCCCTTTGCCGAATCCTTACCGGCGGTTCTGGACAATTGGGGTACGATGAACTAACTGCATATCGGGCGAATACGAAGGGTCCCTGTCCATGAAATACACCAAGCTCGAGCGTAACTGGGTTATGTATGATGTGGGCAATTCGGCCCTCGTGCTGCTCAATACCTCGGTGGTGCCCATTTACTTTAACGCCATCAATACCGGCGCTTCTTCGGCCGACCTGGTGGTCGCCTGGGGCAATGCGCAGACGATCGCCTCGCTGGTCATCGCCATGCTCATGCCCATTCTGGGCGCGCTTGCCGACTACGCCGGCAACAAGATCAAGTTCTTCTTGGGCTTCTTCCTCACGGGCCTGGTGCTTTGCTTGGCGCAGGCTATCCCAATGTCCGCCATGGCATTTTTGACCGTGTACGTGCTGTGCACCATCGGCCTTAACTCTTCTATGACGTTCTACGACGCCATGCTGCCCGACATTACCACCGACGAGCGCATGGACGCCGTGTCCAGCTCGGGCTATGCCTGGGGCTACATCGGTTCCACCGTGCCGTTCGTCATCTGCCTGGCGCTCATCATGGGTGGCCCCGCTCTTGGCGTCCCTACCATGCTGGCAACGCGTCTGTCGTTTATCATCACTGGTGCCTGGTGGCTCATCTTTACCCTGCCGCTCATTCGCACCTATAAGCAAAAGTACGGTCGCGAGCGCGGTCCCGAGGACACCATCGGCCACATCGTGGGCGGTGTGTTCTCCGAGGTCGGACACACCATGCGCGAGATCGCCCACAACAAGACCGTGCTGGTCTACATGATTGCGTTCTTCTTCTATATCGACGGTGTGCACACGGTCATTTCCATGGCTACCAGCTACGGCTCGGCTTTGGGCATCGATTCGACCCAGTTGGTCCTGGCGCTGCTCGTCACGCAGTTCGTGGCCTTTCCGTCCGCCATCATCTACGGCAAGCTCGCCGGACGCGTGGGCACGCTCAACATGATCCTGGTGGCAGTCGCCGCCTACATGGGCATTGTGCTGTTCGCCGCGTTCTTCCTAAAGACCGCCTTTGAATTCTGGGTGCTTGCCATTATGGTCGGCCTGTTCCAGGGCGGCGTGCAGGCGCTTAGCCGTAGCTACTTTGGTCGCATTATCCCCAAGGAAAAGTCCAACGAGTACTACGGCTTCTTTGACATCTTCGGTCGCTATGCAAGCGTCATGGGCACTTTCCTAGTGTCGGTCGTTACCTCGCTGACCGGCAACCCGTCGCTGGGCGTCCTTTCCATTGGCGTGCTGCTGATCGTTGGCTTTATGCTGCTGGTCCGCCTGTCCCGCATGACTCGGGCGGCAGAGCATGCCGCATAGGAGCGAGCGGCTATTGTGCCTGTCCACGGTACTCTTTTGGGGTTATCCGCAATAAACATTGCGACTTGCGAGCAATGATTTGCCCAAGTGGGTATGATGGAATCAGCTAGGTCGCGGGGCGTCGCCTGTGTTTGGCGGCGTCCCGTTTTTGTGTTGCAGGGAGGGTAAGGCATGAACGCCACAGTCGTGATTCCAACGTATTGGGCGGGCGATGACGCTTGCGCAAACGCCCCTGGCACCTATGACCATTCGACGCGACTCAACGCCGACAATCCCGAACTCGACCGCTGCCTGGCCGCGCTTGAGCAGGTACGTGACATCCCGCGCATCATCCTTTTGGTGGTCTGTCCCGTTTCTGCCACAGCCGATGTGTCGCTGCGCGTGCGCGAGATTGTCGACGCGCATCCCACGCTCAAGGTCACCGTTGTCACCAACACCCAGGCCTCGCGCATTGCAGACCGGGTTGCTCAGATCGCGCCCAAGGGTTCGGGCGAGTGCGTGAGCCTGCGAGGCTACGGTGCCATCCGCAACATGGGGCTAGCCTGTGCCGCTGTGCTGGGGCATGACGCGGTTATCTTTTTGGATGACGATGAGACTGTCATCGACGCCGACTTTATGAAGCGCGCGACCTATGCGTTGGGGCAGCAGACGCGTCAGGGCTTGCCGATCTTGGTCAAGAGCGGCTATTTCTACGATCGCGATGGCTCGCCGCTGGCTCCCACGGACAAGGCGGGCATCTGCCATCGTTGGTGGACCAAGCGCATCGAGTTCAACCGTTGGATGAAAAAGGCGCTCTCGGGCACCCGCATCTCGCGCTCCAACTACGTGTGCGGCGGCCTGATGGCCCTGCACGCCCGCGCCTTTACGCGTGTGGCCTTTGACCCGTTTATCACCCGCGGCGAGGACTTGGATTACCTCTTTAACATGCGCATGTTTGGCTACGACGTGTGGTTCGATAACGAGTGGACCGTGCGCCATCTGCCTCCGGAGTCCGAAAAGCGCTCACCGCGCTTTATGCAGGATGTATACCGTTGGTACTACGAACGGGCCAAGTTGACATTCGCCGCGCATCAAAAGGAGCTCATTCCCGTTACGGCGGCATCGCTCATGCCCTACCCGGGCCCGTGGATTTCGCGCGAGCTCGACGACCGCGTGCGCAAGACCGCTATGGTCCGCAGCGTGTTTACCCGCGAGCATGAGGGCTACCTGCGCATCTGGCGCCACGGTATTGACGAGGCCAAGACCTACGCGCGCCAAAACGCCGCAAGCTACCTGCGTTTCCAGAGCTTTTGGCCCAAGATCATGGACGGGCTTTGGCGTGACGCACAACTGATCAGTATCCTGGAGGGGGCCGAATGATCGACCGCCGCGCCCAGCGCGATAGTTCAATATCAATCTTTCGCATCATTGCCGTTGCCTGCGCCATTTGCGTGCTGGTGTACTTTATTTTTGCCTTGGTGACCGGTATCGAGCCGATCGCCACGGTGATTGCCTGCGCGCTGCTGTGCATCTTTCTGTGCATCTTTATCTTTTTGACGCTCAATCCCGATTCGGTGCGCTCCCAGTACACCGAGGAGACGCTCTCGGTGGCCTCGGCCATGCTCGAGGACATTAAGGGCGGTCTGACGCAGGAGTCGGCGCGTTTGGTGTGCCGGCGCATTTTGCCCGAGACGCGCGCCATGACGGTGGCCATCACCGACGAGGGCAACGTGTTGGCCTGCGCGGGCGAGTTTGAGGAAAAACTACTGCCAGATTCTCCCATCCACACGCTTGCCACACGCTACGTTATCGAACATGGCATCGTGCAGTCGTTCAACCGTATGGTGGATGTCGTGGGCTCGGATGGCTCGCACAACCAAGTCCCCGCCGGCATTATCGCCCCCATCAAGGTGGGCGATCGTACCGTCGGCACGCTCAAGTTCTACTACAAGACCCCGCGCGCCGTCGACCGTACCCAGTATGCGCTTGCCTCGGGCTTTGCCGAGATCTTGTCCACGCAGCTCGCCATCCACGAACTCGAGGTGCAAAAGGAACTCACGGCGCGCGCCGAGGTGCGTGCGCTGCAAGCGCAGATTAACCCGCACTTCCTGTTCAACACGCTGAACACCATTGCATCGTTTACGCGCACCGACCCGCTGCGGGCCCGCGAGCTGCTTCGTGAGTTCTCATCGTTCTATCGTGCCACGCTCGACAACTCGGGATCGCTTATTCCGGTCTCGCGTGAGGTTGCACAGACCAAGCGCTACCTTACCTTTGAGAAGGCCCGCTTTGGCGAGGACCGCGTGCTTGCGACGTTCGATGTGTCCGAGGACGTGGAAGATACGCTGGTGCCGGCGTTCGTGATCCAGCCGATTGTCGAGAACGCCGTGCGTCATGGTATGGGCGATGACGACGCCCTGAGGATCGACGTGACCGTTCACCAAGACGGCGAGGATGCAATCTTGATTGCCGTGGCCGATAATGGCGTGGGCATGGATGAGGGTACCGCCGCCAGACTGTTTGACGAGCGCTCTGCCCGTCCCGACGCCAGCTCTCCCCAGGGTGGCGGCGCCGGTGTGGCCATGCACAATATTTCGGAGCGCATCCATCGCTTTTATGGGCCGCACTCCTATACGCGTGTCGAATCGGCGCCGGGCAAGGGCACCAAAGTGCTCCTTCATCTTGATTTGTCAGAGAGCATCTTTGACATTCAAGAGTAAAATAAAAGGCTACGGGCTCAACGTCATGCGACGGATGCCCGGCGTAGTTAGTTGACGAAAGGTTTTATCCCTATGCTGCGTGCGATGATTGTGGATGATGAGGCGCCGGCTCGCTCGGAGCTTCGCTTCCTGCTCGAGCAAACGGGCAAGATCGGCACGATCACGGAGGCGTCGAGCGTCCGCTCCGCCATCGAGATGCTTATGGAAAGTCGCGTGGATGTCGTGTTTCTCGATATCTCGATGCCCGGTGCCTCGGGCCTGCAACTTGCCGAGGCGCTGCATAAGCTCAAAAATCCGCCGGCGATCGTGTTTGTGACTGCGTATAGTGACCATGCGGTCGAGGCATTCGACGTGGATGCCGTCGATTATCTGATGAAGCCGGTCGAGGAAGCTCGCTTGGATCGCGCGATCGAGAAGGTCATGCAACGCACCAAGCCGGTTACGGACAGCAAGGTGACCATCGAGCGTATCCCGGTGGAAAAGGGCGGCCGCAAGGTGCTCATTCCCGTGGACGACATTCGCTTTATCATGGCCAAGGACGATTACTCCTGCATCTATACCGTCGATGATCGCTTTTTGTCGACGACCTCGCTGGCGCAGTTTGAGGCCAAGCTCTGCGATTTTGGCTTCTTCCGTGTTCACCGCCGCTATATCGTCAACTTGGCGTGCGTCACGGATGTCGAGACGGTGCCCTCGGGTGCCATCCAGCTGGGCATTACGGGCGTCGACGAACGCGTGCCGGTTTCGCGCCGCCGCGTCGTGCCGCTTAAGAAGGCCCTGAGTCTCTAGCACACTGGCCCCGCAGCCCTGTAGACCCATCGTCTGCGGAGCCGTGGGGCCTTTTTGTATGTATCTGCCGAATCGTTTTTTGCGGAAGGGATCCCATGAACAGTGCAAGCGCCAAGCGCATCGACATCATCTCGGACACCCACGGCTATTTATCGCCTGCGCTCTTGGATGAGCTTGAGGGCGCAGACCTGATTATCCACGCCGGCGACCTCACGTCAGAGATGGACTACGAGCACCTATGTACCATCGCCCCCGTGCGGGCTGTACTGGGCAACAACGATTACTACCGCGACTACGGCCCCGATGTAGACCGTCTTGCACTCTTTACCTACGAAGGCCTCAAATTCGCCGTAGCCCACTACCGCGAAGACCTTCCGGTGGGATCCGTAGACGTAGCCATCAACGGCCACACCCACGTAACCAAAGAAGCCCAAGTGGGCCGTTGCTTAGTCCTCAACCCGGGCAGCGCCAGCTACCCCAGAGGCACCCGAGGCCCCACCATGGCCAGAATGCTCGTAAAAGACGGCAAGATCATAAGCACCAAATTAATTGACCTAGACTAACCGCAACAAAAACGGGGGATGCAGATGCGTCCCCCGTTTCCATTTGAGCCAAAGGCGGAAGTTCAACAAGATCCATCAGACCAACCCCGTCGAGGAGCATGCGGGCTAGCCGCGCAGCGGCGCACGCCCGCAAAACTGATTGAACAATGTGACAGCAGGGAGGGTCTCCGGGGCTGAGGGCGGGGGTTAAGTTTGTCGCGAGTTCCGCACGCAAAGGAAAGCACTTAATGTGCTTTCCGTCTTGCGCAGGACTGTAGAGCAGCAAACTTAACCCCCGCCCTCAGCCCCGGAGACCCTCCCGGAGGGACCCAAAAAATTTTTCAAAAAAGTTGTTGCGCGCCAGACAGACTTCTGTGTATACTAATCCCCGCAGCGCACGCGAGCGGAAACAAACGCGAACGTCTGCCTGGGGAGTTAGCTCAGTTTGGTTAGAGCGCCGGCCTGTCACGTCGGAGGTCGCGGGTTCGAGCCCCGTACTTCCCGCCAACGCAATTAAAGCCACGTCTTCGGACGTGGCTTTTTGCGTTTGATGCACTTTGTTTTGATAGAACGATCGCCCTGGTGCATCTTCGCCCAGAACCCCCGCGCCTTCGGGAACGCAAGTAAAATCTAATAAGTATATCTGTCTGAACAACAGCTTTGTTGCGCAACACCTGTTCTACGAGACAGGGGGTTAGGTTATACTAAATTGCACTGTGCGCCGCATCTGATGCATTTCGCTCCAAGCGCGGCACTCAGTGGATATCCGATTTACCATTTGGATGTCCTGGCGGTCATTTAGCGTCTCGACACAAGCTCGGCCCCGGAGCTCGTTCGAGCTGTTCGTATTCCTTGAAAGGGGAAAAATGGACATATCGAGGAAGACTGATTACGCCCTTCGTATGCTGGCGATGCTTGCTGAGGATCCGGAGCGTTTGCTTTCTGTTCGCACCGCTGCCGAAGAGGTCAATGTCCCGTATTCGTTTGCCCGCTCGATTCAGCATGGTTTGGTCCAGGCCGGTATTGTGGAGAGCCTGCGTGGCGTCCACGGTGGCATGCGTCTCAAGGTCAGTCCGGACGACGTCACTATCCGCCAGGTCGTCGAGGCCGTTCAGGGTCCTATGGTTATGAACGATTGCACCGCGCCCGATGGTGACTGTGCGCGCATGGGCGCGTGCTGCTATCATCCCCTGTGGGCCGGAGCCCAGGCGTTGATGCGCGACTACCTCGATTCCGTTTCGCTCGGCGACATCGTCGCTCACCGCCAGTTCCCGGCCGTCGATCCCAAGTTCGCCGACCGCGAAGCGTTTCCCGAGTACGTCACCTGCGCGTGCGCTTACCGGGAGGAATAGCGCCGCATAAGGAGCATAGCCATGATTCAGGACCCCTTTCGTTCGATGATTCGTTCGGAAGGGGTCCTGCGTTATCGCGACCTTCCGTGGCGCCGCACACGCGATCCGTACATCATTTGGCTTTCTGAGGTCATGCTGCAGCAAACGCAGGTGCCGCGTGTGGAGGCGCGCATGCCGGTGTGGCTCGATCGTTTTCCGACTGTGCAGGCGCTTGCCCAGGCCGCGCCTTCCGATGTTTTGGACGCTTGGCAGGGCATGGGCTACAACCGACGCGCTCTGGCGCTTCATGGGGCCGCTCAGCGCGTTGTAGAGGACTGGGACGGGGAGTTTCCGCGTGAGACGCGTGACTTGGTCGCTCTGCCCGGCATTGGCCCGGCAACGGCGCAGGGCATCCGTTCGTTTGCGTTTGATCTTCCAGGCGTGTATCTAGAGACCAATGTGCGCACGGTCTTTTTGCATCATTTCTTTCCCGATGTGCCGGCCGTTCCCGATCGCGAGCTGGTGCCGCTGATTCAAGCCGCCTGTCCGGCGGCCCCTGGTGCGGCGGCGGATGAGATTGCGCCCTTTGCCGTGCCTCAAGACGATGCCGACACGCCGCGCGCATGGTATTACGCGTTGCTGGATTACGGCGCGTATCTTAAAAAGACGCTGCCCAATCCGTCCAGGCGGTCGGCGGGCTATAGTCGTCAGTCCAAGTTTGAGGGCTCGCGTCGCCAAAAGCGCGCCCACATTGTGCGCATGCTGCTGGCGGCGCGCGATGGGCAACCGGCAGGTATTACGCTCGATGAAGCCGTTGCAGGCGTTAACGAGATGGAGACGGCAGCCGGCCGAGAGCCGGTCGAGCGCGAGCTGGTCGCAAGCATTCTTGCCGATCTGGAGCGCGAGGGCTTTTGCGGCTCCGAGGGCGATCGTTGGCTGAGTGTGTAGCTCACTCGAATCTGAAGAACGGGATTGTAAGGTTTAAATTCTCGGCATGAGGGCATCCTTAAAGCAAGGCCGCTCAAAGTCTGTGGGCGGCATGCGTTGAAGGGAAGTACACCTATGGATTTTGAGAATTCCCAAACCAAGAAGAACCTCGAGACCGCTTTTGCCGGTGAGTCCCAGGCACACACCAAGTATCGCTACTATGCATCCAAGGCCAAAAAGGACGGCTACGTTCAGATCTCGAATATCTTTGCCGAGACGGCGGGCAACGAGTCCGAGCACGCCAAGCTGTGGTTTAAGTATCTGCACGACGGCGCCGTTCCGGGCACTCTGGACAACCTGCGCGACGCCACTGCGGGCGAGAACTACGAGTGGACCACGATGTACGACGAGTTCGCCAAGACCGCCGAGGAGGAGGGCTTTGTCGAGATCGCCGAGAAGTTCCGTGGCGTCGCCGCCGTCGAGAAGGCCCACGAGGAGCGCTACAACAAACTCGTCGAGCGCATCGAGTCGGGCGAGGTGTTTGAGCGTGAGGGCGTGAAGGTGTGGAAGTGCCTGAACTGCGGGCACCTGCACGTTGGTGCCGAGGCGCCTGAGGTGTGCCCGGTGTGTAACCACCCGAAGGCGTACTTTGAGGAGCAGGTGGTGAACTACTAGCGCTTGGCGCTGGCGTGAGCTGGGCCGGGAGGGCCGGACTACCTTCCCTCCTCGCTCACGGCTTCGCAGGGTCGCGTTGAGGGAAGGTAGTCCGGCCCTCCCGGCCCGCTTTGGTTCGTTGCGTGCTCGCTACAGAAAAGCTGATAACTAAGTTTGTGTGCCGCCCCTATCGGGGCGGCACGTTTTTGTATGGGGACTGGTTGGGACGGCACCGTTCATGGGTGGGGTACACTGGGTGGCGACTTTTAGTTTATCTACTACCTGATGGGGTGTTTTTGTATGGGTAAGAAGTCTCGGGCTCGGGTTGCTGCGGCGGGAACTCGCAAGGATCCTGGTCGTCGGGTTGCCGAGGGTAAAAAGGTCGATCGTGTCGAGAAGGACAAGAAGGTTGGCGCGCATGCTCATCCTGAGTGGGCGCCTCACCTCAATACGGCTAGCGAGGATCTGACTGCTAAGTTGTTTACTCTGGTCGAGGTTATCTTGGGCGTGGTGCCCGTGGTGGTCATTGGCTTGTTCTTGGCTTCGAAAGATGCCACGAGTGTCGATAAACTCACCGATGTCTTTTCTCAGGACCCCTCGATGGTGGTTACGTTTATCTCTGCGTGCCTGCAGCCGTTTGTGGCGTACATGTTGTATATGGTCTACCGCAAATACTGCGAGGGTGATGCGGGCTTTGCCGCCGGTAACCTGATCGGTCTTTTGTGCTCCGAGATCCTACTGCTCAATATCCCGGGCGTCATCGGTATGGGCATCTTGCTGTGGCGTGTTTGGCGCAACGTCGCTCCGCACTTTGAGAGCTGGTTGTTTGAGCGTCGCTTTGCGGGCGCCCTGGCTGACATTGCCGGCTCGCTCGTGATTCTGGCCCTGGCGTTTATGTGCGCCACCGCCGCCCGAGGTCTCGCAGGCATGTAGTCTGTCCTCACCGACCACGGAGCGCAGGGCGGGGAAACCTTTCCCTCTCGCTCACGGCTTCGCAGGGTCGCGCGAGGCAAAGGTTTCCCGCCCTGCGCTCCGGCGTTGAGTCGTCGCGTGCTCGTTACAGAAAAGCTGATAATAAGTTTGTGTGCCGCCCTTTGGGGCGGCACTTTTTGTGTGGGGTCCCGGTCTCCACAATTTTCGTCAAGCTATTGGTTAGATTTTGGTCAGTTGGCGTAAGGGTGGAAGGCCAAAAGATTGCTGACGAAAAAAGCTCAGAGAAAGTGCTGGTAGGGGAGTTGTTGAGCTTTTCGACAGCTTTTGAGCAAAAGAAACTTTGTGGCTATTGCCGGCGATTGCGTTGTCGCGGTCATGGCGGTGCGGGATGCTGGTCGTAAGCGTCGAATGCTCCGATTTTGGAGGCCAGCATGGATCTGTTTCTTGAGACTCCGCAGCAACAAGCTGAGCGCATGCTGCGTCAGCAGCAACGACTCATGGAGATGCAAATGCAGGGGGCGGCAGCCCAGCCCCCTGCGCAAAATGCCACGCCTGTGGTTTCGCCTGCGGGCGAATCGGCACCAGAGGCCTATTCCGTACAGCAAGATTCATATGCGCAGGAGCTCGCGTTCGACAAGCGTCGTGCGCGTCGTCGCCGCGTGGGCCAGCGCCTGCGCACATTGGCGATGATCGTGCTCATCCCGCTGGGGCTTGCGGTCATCTTTCTGGCGTCGTATGCCCTCACGTGCATCCTCAACGGCGCATCGCCCAACGAGGTGCTCCAACATCTAGCGGCCCTGGGCCAGCGCCTAGGCGACGTCATAACAACCATCCGCACCGGCTGGGAGAGTTAGCGTTTTAGCGTCCGCGGCTCTAGGAGAAATTTGTCTGCGAGGCAGCGAGTGGTCCGTGTGTGTGGCGGGGTAAGATTGATTGCGGTTTTGATTGATGACCGATTGAGTTTGTTGGGCGGAGTCTATGTCTGCTATTGATATCGTGCTTGTTGTGATCGCCTTGGTGGCGGTGGGGGTTGCTGTGGCTTGCGCCCTCCAGCTCAAGAGCCTGCGTGCCGAGTTGCGGGAGCGTGGCGACAGTAGCGCGGAAACGCTGGCAGCACTCGAGCAGGCCAACAACGCGCTCGATGCCCTGAACGTCGCGCTGGCCGAAACTCGCCGCACGGCCAACGCCATCGCGCAGCAGCAGACGACAGATGCGGCCGTGGAGCAGCAACGTTACCTGACCATCGCACGTGAGTTTTCGCAAGCTGGTGACCGGATGGATGACCTTCGCCGCGAGACGGCCCAACAGCTCGGTGCCAACCGCGAGGGCATCGAGCACCGCCTGGACAAGGTGCGCGAGACGGTCGATGCCCAGCTGGGTGCTATCCGCAAAGACAACAACGTGCAACTCGATCAGATGCGCGCGACGGTGGACGAGAAGCTCTCCCGCACGCTCAACGATCGCCTGTCGGCATCGTTTAAGCAGGTGAGCGACCAGCTCGAGGCCGTGTACAAGGGCCTGGGCGACATGCAGTCCATCGCCACTGGCGTGGGTGATCTTAAGCGCGTGCTGGGCAACGTGAAGGCGCGTGGCATTTTGGGCGAGGTGCAGCTGGGTGCAATTCTGGCGGACATCCTTACGCCCGATCAGTATCTGGAAAACGTCGCCACCAAGCCCGGCGCCTCGGAGCGCGTTGAGTTTGCCGTCAAGCTGCCGGTGGACGAGGGCGATCCCGTGCTGCTGCCGATCGACTCCAAATTCCCGGGCGACGCGTACGAGCACTTGCTCGACGCGCAGGAGTCGGGCGATGCGGAGACCGTTGCCGCGGCGCGCAAGACGCTCGACACCATGGTCAAGCGCGAGGCCAAGGACATCTGCGAAAAGTACCTGAGTGTGCCGGCAACGACCAACTTTGGCATCATGTTCGTGCCGTTTGAAGGGCTGTACGCCGAGGTCGTCAGCCGCCCCGGGCTTATCGAGACCCTGGGCCGCGACTATCACGTCAACGTTGCCGGTCCCAGCACCATGGCGGCCATCCTCAACAGTCTGCAGATGAGCTATCAGACGTTTAAGTTGCAAAAACGTACCGACGACGTGCTGCGCGTGCTCTCCGCCGTCAAGGCCGAGCTGCCGCGCTATCAAAAGGCGCTGCGCCGCGCCCAGCAGCAGATCGAGACCGCGGGCAAAACGGTCGAGGGCATCATCACCACGCGCACTAACGTCATGGAGCGCAAGCTCAAGGACATCGACGCGCTGGAAGATGCCGAGGAGGCCGATGAGATCTTGGGACTCACATCCGCGGAGCTGCTCGCAGGCCAAAAAGACGAGGACTAGCTGCATCTGACGGCTGTGCGCCTGTACGAGCACGGCGCGGGCGCTTTTCGCATCGCGCTTGTCTGAAGTGCGCTTTAGTGTGCAACAATGGCGTTTCGCCCTATCAGACGCGAAAGGAAGCCCATGTCTCAGAGAAACACCAGTCCGCTCAAACGCTCCACCGTGCGTCGCACGCTGCAGCGTTTTTGGGACGTCACGCGCACGCAGCCGCTGATCGTCTTTCTCTCGGTGTTCTCGTCGGCGGGCTACATCTTTTTGCTCACGTTTGCCAACACCTATGTGATGGCCCTCATCGTCGACCGCGTCCAGGCCGGTCCCGTGGCAGGCGACCAGGTGTTTGAGGTCTTTGGTCCTTACATTCTGGCGCTCGTGCTCGTTAACCTAGTGGGCCAAATCCTCTCCAAGCTGCAGGACTACACCGTCTACAAGCTCGAGATTGCGGGCAACTATCACCTGGCGCGCCTGTGCTTCGACACGCTCTCCAATCAATCCATGACATTTCACACCAGCCGCTTTGGCGGATCGCTCGTGAGCCAGACGAGCCGTTTTATGAGCGGCTATACGGGGCTGGTCGACGTGACGGTGTATTCGCTCATCCCCACCATCACCTCGGTCATCTGCACGGTGGCGGCGCTCGCCCCGGTGGTGCCCACATTTACCGTGATCCTGGTGTGCATCATGGCCGTCTACATCGCGTTTGTCTGGCTTATGTACAAGCGCATCATGCCGCTTTCGGCCGCGACGTCCGCCGCGCAGAACAAGCTCTCGGGCGTGCTCTCCGACGCGGTCACGAACATCTTGGCCGTCAAGACCTGCGGGCGCGAGGACTTTGAACGCGATCTGTTCGACGCCGCCGATCGTGCCGCGCGCGACGCCGAGACGGTCTCGATGCACGCCATGATGCAGCGCAACTTTACGACCTCGGGCCTCATCGTCATCACCATGGCCGTGGTGAGTGTGTTCGTGGCGGGCGGCAACGCGTGGTTTGGCATCTCGGCCGGCTCGCTCGTCATGATCTTTACCTACACCTATAACCTCACCATGCGCCTGAACTACGTGAGTTCCATGATGCAGCGCATCAACCGCGCGCTCGGCGATGCGGCCGAGATGACGCGCGTGCTGGACGAGCCACGTTTGGTGGCAGACGACCCGGACGCCCCTGAGCTCAAAGTGACCGAGGGCGCGATTGATTTTGAGCACCTGAGCTTTGCGTACCGTGACGCTGCGGCGGGCGAGAGCGTGTTCGATGACCTGACACTTCATGTGGCAGCGGGCCAGCGCGTGGGCCTGGTGGGCAAATCGGGCTCGGGTAAGACGACGCTCACAAAGTTGCTGCTGCGCCTGGACGATGTCCAGGGCGGCCGCGTGCTCGTGGACGGTCAGGATGTCTCGCGCTGCACGCAGCAGAGCCTGCGCCGCCAGGTTGCCTACGTGCCGCAGGAGGCACTGCTGTTCCACCGCTCCATTCGCGAAAACATTGCCTACGGTCGTCCCGGCACCACTGATGAGCAGATTCGCGAGGCAGCGCGCCTGGCCAACGCCCTGGAGTTTATCGACCGCTTGCCCCGTGGCTTTGACACCATGGTGGGCGAGCGCGGCGTCAAGCTCTCGGGCGGCCAGCGTCAGCGCGTGGCTATCGCCCGCGCCATCCTAACCGACGCGCCGATTCTGGTGCTCGACGAGGCGACCTCTGCCCTCGACAGCGAGTCCGAGGCGCTGGTGCAGGAGGCGCTCGAGAACCTGATGCGCGGCCGCACCTCCATTGTGGTGGCGCACCGCCTGTCTACCGTGGCGGCGCTCGACCGCATTGTGGTGCTGGCCGATGGCGAGATCGTCGAGGACGGCACGCATGCGCAGCTCGTCGAGGCGGGTGGCGAGTACGCGAGCCTGTGGAGCCGTCAGACCGGCGCATTCTTGGAGGCGTAAGCGTCTCGGACGTGGGACAATTGTGCCCATAAGTTTATTGTGCCGTTGAGCCGAGGAGTCGTTATGCCACGCGAGACCAATGCCGCCAAGCGCGAGCGCGCCGTTGAGGTGTGTGAGCGCCTCAACCGTCGCTATGGCCCGGTCGAGTGCTTTTTGGACCACGAGAATCCCTTCCGCCTGCTGATCGCGGTGCTGCTCTCGGCGCAAACGACCGATGCGCAGGTCAACAAGGTGACGCCGCGGCTGTTTGCCCAGTGGCCCACGCCCGAGGCCATGGCTGGGGCGAGCGTGGCTGACGTGGCAGACACCATCAAGTCACTCGGCTTCTACAAGAGCAAAGCCAAGCATGCCGTCGAGGCCGCGCAGATGATCGTCGCCGACTATGGCGGCGAGGTGCCGGCCGACATGAAGGAGCTCGTGAAGCTGCCGGGCGTGGGACGCAAGACGGCGAACATCGTGCTCAACGTGGGGTATGGCATCGTGGAGGGCATTGCGGTGGACACGCACGTCAACCGCATTGCGCACCGCCTGATGCTGAGCCCCAAGACGCATGCCAAGGAGCCGCTCAAGACCGAGCAAGATCTGCTCAAGATTTTGCCGCACGAGTATTGGAAGTCGGTCAACCATCAGTGGATCACCTTTGGTCGCGAGATCTGCGATGCCCGCAAACCCAAGTGTGACGAGTGTCCGCTGGCAGATTTGTGCCCCAGCGTGCGCGTAGCGGGGTAGGGCGGAACGCATTTTCGTCTGGCGTTTTTTGCGGGGCTGGGTTTGCCCTTGAGCCGGAGTCCTCTCCATGCGCTACCATGACAGACAATGTATTTGACGTACGACCCGCCGAGCTTGCCCCGGCGGGCTTTTGGCGTTGCGATGCCGGAGGAACAGCATGCTCATTCACCGTATAGCCGCGCAGCTCTACACTGCCGAGGCGCTGCAGACCGTCGAGGCCGGACTCGATGCCGGCGAGGACGTGACGCTGGCCGTGTCGCAGTCGGGCCGCACGCTTATGGCGGCCGCCCAGTTTGCGCGCCGTCCGCGCCCGACGGTCTACATTGTGAGTGGCGAGGATGCGGCCGATCGCGCCGCGCGCAGCCTTGCCGCCTACGTGGGCCTGGCGCACGTGTGCCGTTTTCCCGAGCGCAAGGACTATCCGTGGCGCGAGCAGGCGCCCGACGATGCCGTGGTGGCGCAGCGCTGCGAGGCTCTGGGGCGCATCGTGCGCGGGGACAACTGCATCATGGTTGCCTCGGCCCGCGCGCTGCTGCGCTGCGTGCCGCCGGTCGAGAGCCGCTATTGGGAGTCCACGACCTTTGCGGTGGGCGAGGAGATTCCTTTTGACGAGGTGCCGCAGCGCCTGGTGGGCATGGGCTACACCAATGCCGGTGCCGCCGACGCGCCCGGCCTGTTCCGCGTGCACGGCGACACCGTAGAGGTGTTCCCCGCACAGGAAAAGGCGCCCGTGCGCATCGAGTTCTTCGGCGACGAGATTGACCGCATCCGCCGCATGGTGAGCTCCACGGGGCAGACCATCGGCAACGAGGACAGTATCGAGATCTTCCCCTGCCGCGAGCTGGCGCTTACCGACGATGCCGTCCACAACATGCACGTGGCGCTCTACCGTGCCAGCCAGGACGACAGCAAGCTGGCGGCGCTGCTCGAGATGGTGGATGCGCGCATCGTCACGCCCGAGCTCGACCGCTTTTTGCCGGTGATGTACGGCCAGACCGTAAGCCCGTTGGCGCACGTGAGCGGCAAGGCACTCGTGGTTCTGTCCGAGCCGCGCTCGCTGTTCGACGACTGCCTGCGCGCCTACGAGGATATTGAGGCCCGTGCCGGCGAGGCAGGGATTGACCGCCTGGATGGTCTGTACGTGCGCGCCCAACAGCTCGATTTTGGTGCCCAGCAGCGCCTGAACTACGTGAGCCTCATTCGTGCCGGCGGCGCGGTGACGGCAGAGCTCAAGATTGAGCAGCCGGCCATCGCAGGCTCGGACAACCGTTTTATGACGCGCATCCAGGAGGTCGTGGGCAAGCGCTATGCCTGCGTGTTTGCCATCCCCGACCGCGGTGCGCGCGAGTCGATGGAGCTCACCTTTGGCGACGAGGGCATTACCTTTGAGGAATCGCTGACCGCGGCGCCCGAAAATGTCGGCGCTATCGGCGACCGCGTTCGCGTGGCAGCGGCGGATTCCGCCGACCGTGCCGCACGCCAGGAGGCCCATGCTTCCATTCGCGAGCGTAAGGCCGACGCGCTCAACGCCCGCTCGCTCGAGGCGGGTGCCGCCCAGGCTGCCGCTGGTGCCGCCGTGCCCACCATCTCGCGCGGACGCGTGACCTTTGTCGATGCCGCTCTGCCGCAGGGCGTGGTGGTGCCCGATGCCAACCTGGCCGTGTTCTCAATCGCCGACCTCAACGCCCGCATGGACGCCAACCGCGCGCGCAGCCGCCGCAAGGTGGACATTACGCAGATCACGTTCCCGTTTAAGCCGGGCGACTACGTGGTGCATGCCACCCATGGCATCGCGCTCTTTAGCGAGATCGCGCGCCAGGAAGTGGGCGGCAAGGAACGCGACTACTTTTTGCTGGAATATGCCGACGGCGACAAGCTCTACGTGCCGCTCGAGCAGGTCGACCGCATCACGCGCTATGTTGGCCCCGACGGCGACAAACCGCGCTTGACCAGGCTCAACACCGCCGACTGGACGCGTGCCACCAATAAGGCGCGCAAGAATGCCAAAAAGCTGGCGTTTGACCTGGTCGACCTGTATACGCGCCGCTCGTCGATTACCGGTATAGCCTGCCCGCCCGATACGCCCGAGCAGATCGAGATGGAGGAGAGCTTTCCCTACGACGAGACACGCGACCAGCTGGAGGCCATCGCCGACATTAAGGCCGACATGGAGGCGCCCAAACCGATGGACCGCCTGTTGTGCGGCGACGTGGGCTTTGGCAAGACCGAGGTCGCCCTGCGCGCGGCGTTTAAGTGCGTGGACTCCGGCCGCCAGGTCATGGTGCTCTGCCCCACGACCATTCTGGCCCAGCAGCACTACGAGACGTTCTTTGAGCGCTTTGCCCCGTTTGGGCTCGAGGTCGAGGTGCTCAGCCGCTTCCGCACGCCGGCGCAGCAGAAGCGTGCGCTCAAGGCGTTTGCCGAGGGCACGATCGACGTACTCATCGGCACGCACCGCCTGCTTTCGGCCGATGTGAACCCCAAGAACCTGGGCCTGGTGATCATCGACGAGGAGCAGCGATTTGGCGTGCAGCACAAGGAGCAGCTCAAGAACCTGCGCGAGCAGATTGACGTGCTTACGCTTTCGGCAACGCCGATTCCGCGAACCATGCAGATGGCCACGAGCGGCGTGCGCGACATGAGTCTGATCACCACGCCTCCGACCGGGCGTCGTCCCGTGATCGTGCATGTGGGGGAGTACGACCCCGATGTGGTGAGCGCGGCGATTCGCCTGGAGGTGGGCCGCGGCGGTCAGGTGTACTACGTGTCCAACCGCGTCAAGACCATCGACGACGCCGTGGCGCGCGTGCACGAGGCCGCGCCCGAGGCACGCGTGGGCGTGGCGCACGGCAAGATGAGCCCGCGCGAGGTCGAGGACGTGATGATCGAGTTTGCGACCAAAAAGATCGACGTGCTCATCGCCACGACCATCGTGGAGAGCGGCATCGACAACGCGACCGCCAACACGCTCATCATCGAGGATTCGCAGCGCCTGGGCCTGGCGCAGCTCTACCAGCTCAAGGGCCGCGTGGGCCGCTCTGCCACGCAGGCCTACGCGTACTTTATGTTCCCGGGCGAGCTGCCGCTCACCGAGGAGGCGACGGCGCGCCTGACCGCACTTTCCGAGTTCCAGGACCTGGGCAGCGGCATGCGCATCGCCATGCGCGACCTGGAGATTCGCGGCGCCGGCTCGCTTATGGGCGCCGAGCAGCACGGCAACCTGTCGAGCGTGGGCTTTGACCTGTTTACGCAGATGCTGGGCCAGGCAGTGGCCGAGGCGCGCGGCGACGACGATGCCGGCGTGGAGGCGGCGAGCGTGGGTATTAACCTGCCGGCCGACTACTTCTTGTCCGAGGAGTACCTGCCGGCGGTGGACCAGCGCGTGCTCGTGTACCGTAAGCTCGCAGCGGCCGAGGATCTGGAGAGCATCGACGAGGTGCAGGAAGAGACCGAGGCCGCGCATGGCGAGCTGCCGTTGGCGGGACTCAACCTGTTCAATCGCGCGCGCATCCGCATTCGCGGCGAGCGCCTGGGGCTCGAGAGCGTCACGCTCAGTGGCGGCCGCATCACGTTTTTGGGCGTAGACGTGCCCAAGAAGGTGGCCTTTGAGCTTAAGACCCGCTATGGCGCGGTGAACTTCCCCAAGAGCCGCAAGCTGTCGGTGCCCTACAAGGCAGGCGCTGGTGTGGGCAGCGGCCTGGGTCGCGGCCTCGACGCCAACGACGGCACCGGTCCCGTGGCCGCGGCGCTCATGCTGCTGCAGCAGCTGGGCGCTAGTGATGATGACTAGCGAGTCGTCGCCGTAAACGCCCTATTTGGGCAATCTGGTTCCATCGAAAGGAAAGCATGTTCGGATACATCTATAAGAAAGATTTATACCAGATAAAACCGCAGGTAGAATAATGTATAAAATAGCGTCAAAACATTTCCCCAGTTAAATTTTTCTCCAAATTTTTCTACAGGCTATAATTGGAAATAGTAAATCCAAGAGCCTAAACAGAAAGGTTTGGAGCCATGATTTACACGTCATGCGGCATAGACAGAAAAGAGCCAAACGGGAACGGCTGGCGCGGTTTTATTTCATACAAAAATGCGGATGGTAAGTGGCGCAAGAAGTACAAGACTTTTAAGACTAGGCTAAAGCGCGATGCTTTGAAGATGCTCAACGAGTGGCGTGAGCATGAGGAAGAAATGGCGCAAAGGCAAGTAACCTACAAGACTGTTGAGCAGGCGGTAACGGAATATTTTGTAAGTCAACACAACCTTGGACACATAGCAAGCGTTACATATCAGCGCAACATTGAACAAGCTGGTTACGCAATCTTCCCTTATATCGGCGATGAATCCTTCTATGACATTACTACTGAGACTTTGCAAAAGTACATCAATGAGCTTTGCAAAAAGTATAAGAAGAATTCCGTAGATACCTTTTACTCAATCTTCAATAAGGCTTACCTAAACGCATTAGAGCAAGGAAAGATAGTTAAAGACGCAAGAGCAGGGTTAAAACTGCCAAAAGACAAAAGACGGCATGAAATAGCCTACCTTGATAAAGAAGGAAGAGCAAAGCTACAAAGTCTGCTCAATGGCGGTGAACTAATCGGCTCACGAAATAACAACTTGTATCTTCCGATTTTGCTTGCCTACTATGGCGGCTTGCGTAGTGGTGAGATTTGCGCCTTACGTTGGAATGACGTTAACTATATCAACAACACAATCAGAGTCACCAAAGCCGCAAAGCAAATCAAAGACAAGAATGGAAATAACAAGGTAGTCATTGAGGACACTAAAACTTATTCGATTAGAACAATACCTATGATGCCTAAGCTTTCAAGGGCTTTAAAAGCTCAAGAAGAAAGAGACAATCCCAATGCAAAGGATTTGATTTGCTATTGGAAAAACCCACGCATACTGGGCAGTGCCTTTGAAAAATGGGCTAAAAGAAACGAGCTAATTTCAGTTTTGGACAAGCCCTTAACGATGCACGGATTACGGCATACGTTTGCAACAATCGCCGTTGAATCAAAGATGGATATTAAATCCTTGGCTTCAATCTTGGGGCATAAAGACGCAGCTATGACGCTGAACATTTACGCTTCTGATGATGAAAACGCAAAACAGGCTAACATCATGGCGCTTGCGGCGATGATGGAGCAAGAGGAAAGCAGTGATTTCTAGTGCTGCTTAAAGAGTTAAGGCGCTACCAAGATAGCGTGGGTGAGCTAAAAAAATATTTCCAAGAGAAGATAAGTAAGGGTAATAAGTTCAACCCTTCTATGATTTTCAGTGCGGAGCAAGCCGCTTGGACGGTTCTAAACGGATTGCAAAAAGCAATGTACAACTACCAAGAGCCAACAGAGAAAGACTTAGATTTAGTCGATGATTGCCGCTCACTCAAAGAGATAATCGAGGGCAACCTAGATGAATCCTGTTACGTTGAGCCGCAGTTTAGACTTTGGCTTTATCTCTTGGAGAAGATGAATCAGGGTACCTATATCGACTTTATCGCTAACGCTTTCGTTCCTTCTTTCGTTTTCATGCTGAAAAACAGCCCGCAAGATACAGAGCTTTATCTAGACGATTCCGTAACCTTTTGGGACAAACCTTTTGCGGCACAGTGCATTTGCGAAGCCTACCAAGAGCTGAACCAAGAGACAGATAAAGAAGTTACTGAGCTTTTGCGGCAAGTCTGTTGGAACGAGGATTACGCTAGGAACCTATTCAGGTATTTTCAATAAACCGTTGCGGTCTAGTTTTCCCTAGATGCCTCAATAGCCCTATAGACAGTGGCCCTACTCAAACCGACAGCCGCACAGATTTCTGCAATGGACATTTCGCCTTTGCGATAAAGCTCTACGGCACGCTCCTTTGCGGCATTGCTTGCCTTTGGCCTACCCATCTTCTTACCTGCCGCCTTAGCAGCCTCATAGCCCTCGCGCTGGGTTTCCCTGATTATTTCACGCTGGAATTGCGCTACAGCGGCACTAACGGTAAAGAAAAAACGACCTTGCGGCGTGGAGGTATCAATCTGTTCCTTGATTGAGTAGAGGTTTACGCCCTCAGCCTCGAATCTGTTAGACAAATCGAGAAGCTGCTTAGTGGAACGTGCCAACCTATCGAAAGATAGGATAACGACAGTATCACCTTTGCGAAGTCGCGAGAGCATATCGTCTAGAGCTGGACGCTCTGCTTTTGCTCCTGAGATTTTGTCGCAAAAGATGTTCTTGTCCTCAACGCCTGCCTTGTGTAAGGCTTCAATCTGCCTATCAAGATTCTGCTCGATGGTGGAAACTCTAGCGTATCCGAACTTCATTTTTGCCAATCTCCAATCCAGATAGTGTCTCAATAATTCAAATTATAGAATATTGAGATACTAAGTAAAGAGACTAGTTTTGAGAATTTCATTAGCAGGTATTTTGACGTTCTCTTAGTGTCTCAATGCGCTGTATCAAAAAGTATGCTGCTGAGACAGTGCTAAATCGTTAGAACAATTTTCAAAAAATGTGGGCAGATTGCTGTAATTCGTACAGTCAATTTTTCAAATAGAGATAGAAGAAATCATTTCTATTGAAAGGAGACTGTTATGGCAAAAGATACGAAAGTAACCATTCGTATTTCTGCGGAAAAGAAACAACTGTGGGAAGATTACTGTGATGCTCATGGAAAGGGTTTAACGCTCACAGGTCTAATTGAATTAGCTGTAGACGATAGAGTAACTAACGTAACTGAGTTTCGAGATAAGGCCGCAGGAACTGGTCTTTACTGGATTCTTAAACCAAATGGCGAATATCGCAAGCAATATGATTCAAGAGTTGAGCGTTTAGGACGCATAGAAATCGAACGCCTGAATACCCATAAGCAAAATATCTTAAACGGCATTTACGACTAGTGCTGTTCTGCTATTCAGTAGATGCACTTAGTAAAAAGCCAAGTAATCCCAGTCCGTATCAAAGGAAAGAGAACTATCGACAAGACGATTTATCAATTGAAGATATAACTAGACTTTGCGGCACTGGGCATTGTTGGCGTGCTGGTATCTACGATTTGAACAATGGCACGTTCAAGAAGAAGGATGCTCAGGCCGCACAGCTGATAGCACTTGATTTTGATAAGGTCGAGACAAGCCCATACGAAGTAATAGAATATGCGGCGAACGTTGGTCTACCTGTTTCATTCTGGTATCCGAGCTTTTCAATGAACCCCGATACTCTGAAAAAAGAAGCAAAAAGTGCGGATTCCACCTGTGTACTTATAAGTAATCTATTAAGTAGACAGGTGCAAAACGGCGATTTTGGGTCTAAAAACGGAGCGTATAAGGATGGATGGAATTACCGCATAGTTTGGTGCCTTAAACGTCAAATTAAACCTCGTGAATACGAATGCGTCTACAAAGCGCTTTTAGGTCTATTTGGTAAATTCAGCCCTGATAGAGCCACAAAAGACTGCTCAAGGCTCTGGTACGGCGGCAAGCTGGGCTATGAAGTAATTAACCAAGAGCCACTTGAAACGGCCTTAATTGGGCGCATTATGGCCTTAGATAAGGTTTCCTCTGGTACTGAGCCGAATAAGGCAATGAAGCAAAAGAAGAACTTCATACCTGAGTATGCGGATATGCCAACGCCTGATGCCGTGCTGGTCAATGAGGGCTGGTATCGCAAACTTCAGGGCCGTTGTAAGTTATGGGACAGATGGACTAAGGGCGATTACCTCGATTACAACGAGCGCCTCGCGCTATTCAGCAACCTTCGATTCCTTAGATACAGCGACAAGAATAAGTTTGTCGTTCAGGATGTTTTAAAGTTCTTTGTTCCCGAGACGTATGAAGGTCATACCTGCGACGAAGGACAGATTAGGCAGAAATTCAGAGATAGCAGTTTAAAGCCTTGTTCGATTGTCAAAGGGCCTTTAGGCGTACCGCAAACAATCCCAGAGTTTCTTTCTCAAGACATAGATATTCCAATAGTTCCCAATCTAAGCAAGGTTCCTTTAGAGAACTTAGATAAGTGGATGGACGAACATGTACCGCAGTTTCTAGATGATAGAGACGCTGGAATTAAGATTCTTAAGTCACAAGCAGCTTCGGGAAAGACCGAACGAATAATCAACTATCTTCTTACTAAGGTTGACCTTGAAAGGGCTAAGGCTATTTATGCGGCACCCAAGCATTCAAATCTAGAAGAGGTCGAGACGCGCTTATTGGGTAAAGCAACCTTTAATCAAATAGCGTTGATTCATCGTTGCCCGCAAAAAGAGGTAACTCAATCTGATTTACTCTATCTGCAATTAGGACTACCCGCAAAAACAAGAAGTGCCAAGAGAAAAGGCTTCATAGATAAGTTGTTCAGCCCCGATGAAAAGGGGCTGTTTCTTTTAACTCACAGCCTGCTAACAAATCTAAGTAACTTGGATGCGGATTTGATTATCGTAGACGAAGAAATTGATTCGAGCTTAATCAAAGAGACGAAATTAGGCCTAACCAACCTAGCAACGACAATTCCCTTTCTAGACCTACAAACATCCCAAGAGCTTACTCAATTCATTAATGATGTAAAAGATAGAAAGCGTGACGAAGGTTTAGATATTGACCTAACCATCTTACGAGAGAAAGTAGCGCCGCAAGTAGAAGAGCGGTTAGATAGCTACATTCAGTCAACGCAAACAAGCTCAATTGCAGTCGGTATATTTGAGTGTTACAAGACAGACGGCAGGCTTTCGAAAGACAATGCGGGGAATAATTGCGTGCGAATGGTTCGCAAAAGTACGTTAATTGGCGATGCCAAGTTTAACGGTATTCCCGTTAGGGTATTCACTGCAACGCCTTTAAGTAAACGAACTGAAATGTACTACGGAGTAGAGATTGAGGTCATTGAAGCGCCGCTTGCAGAGAATAAAGGCAAGATTGTGCAATTCTGCGGCCTTAGTGGTGCTAGAGGGATGCACAATGACAACTTCCCCAAACTTGCGCAGTACATAAAGGAAAAGTTGCCGCAGGAAGTAATAGATAAATCAATTCTGATTACCTTCAAGGGCAGTAAAGAGGAAGTTGATTTTTGGCAGAGCCAAGGATTCAACGTGGCAGAGAACAAAGGGAATCAAATACACCTGTTGAACAATAGCGGTCTAGATTGCTTTAAAGGCAAATCGCTAATTATCGCTGGTAAGTCTGATTTGCCTCAACAAGCCTATCAAGACTACTACGATGATTGCCATGAATCGCCGCAGGAACTTACGAGACAGAATCAGGTTATAGAGCTTAACGGAGTGCGACAATCGCTCTATCTCTTTGAGGATGAAGAGATGCGTAAGCTACAACTTCAAAACATCCAATCTGCTACAGAGCAGTCCGCAGGACGCGCTAGGGCGTTACGCGAAGAGGGTGCAACGGTCTATCTCTTTAGCAATTTGGTAATTAGGGATGCGGATGAAGTTATTGATAGGTAAAGAATAGAGGGGCGGGGTATGTTACGGGATTCTCCAAACGGTTTGATTAAATCCCGTCCACCCCGCTCAACATACCGACCTAAAGCAGTTATTGAATTTCCGAAAAACGAATAGAGGTATTTATGAATGCAGTAAAGAGCTATACGCAATTGAAATGCGGCTAGAAATGACTACACCTCATTAGCTGAAGTACGCATTGTGTACCAACTAATGAGGTGATAGATAGTGGCGAATTTCGAAATTCGGAAGAGAAAGTTATTCTTTTGAGTATTCCATTCTGCTCTTATCAAAATTGCTTCCATTGAGCATGAAGTTTTTTAAATCATCCTCTGTTTTAAAAGCATAGAAATGTTTGTTGCTGACCATCGCATAGCGAAATTTAAAAAAGTGCTTTGAGTTATGAGTAACCAATCTATAAACGTGGAACTTTTCGCCGCTTACGGTGTATCCGTTGTCAAAGCATTTTTCCCAACGATAAGTTGAACCCAGATAAGATTCTGTTCCGCTCTTCTTGTAGACAAAGGTTCCATCAGAATTAAATTTAAAATCGCGTCTATCGGTTTCTTGCACGCTAGACGGATTATTTAGTTTCCAAGTTCCAACAATCGGTTCTTTGTTGAATAGAAGATAACAGCTGAAAACGATAATCACGCAAACCAGTGCGAGGCAAATCGGCTTGATTAGTTTCTTGCTTTTCATCTATAGCGCCTTTCAATTAATGAAATTAGCCTTTCTTGCTGTAGAGAATAACGCTCATTGCTGTTTTCTATCTAATGAAATGCGTTTATTATTTTCCTTGAGTTTAGCCCTTGTCGCTAGAAAGGTCGAATTATGGCTGACGCAAAGGAAAAGAAGCCTAAAAAGCCCTCTATTAATTATCAAGCTAAGATTCATAAGGCCTATTCTGAGCTTATTGATAAAGAGGACAAGGCAAAAGCGCTTGAGGTACTTGAAGAGCTTAAAAAGAATCATCCTAATATTTCGCTTGCCTATCAGCCAAGCCCTTTGGCTGAAGTGCTAACCAAGACCAATCGTGAAATTTGCAAGGCACTGTTTGTTGACTCTGAAGAATCGAACGCCTTTAGTTTCAACAAGCCGCGCTCTAAGACGGTTGAGCAGACCGTTAGGGCAAATCTAACTGCCTACAACAACGCTAAGACTGCCCTTGATGAAGAGACTTTCGATGATTACAGGTATGTCTACCAAACTATCGTAGATGCCTACGAAGTCTATTTCTCCATTGCCGCAGAAAGTGCGCTGAGGGAGTATTTCACGGGCTACGCTGAGTTTGCTGATAACTTTACAAAAGAGGAAGAGAAGAGGCAGGCCGAAAGGTCTGCGAAGAAGCTCAAGACGGAGGAAGAAAAGAAGCGGGCGGCACGTGTTGCCAAGCGCGAAGCCAATAGCGGTAAGTAGCCATTTAATGGGCTTGTTTAAGGGGTGTGGGTTATCCACGCCCCTTTTTTGTTTTAGAGGCTTGAAAATTGCTTCGAGAGGCTTCAATGTC
The DNA here is from genome assembly GCA_958445985.1 of uncultured Collinsella sp. GTDB lineage: Bacteria > Actinomycetota > Coriobacteriia > Coriobacteriales > Coriobacteriaceae > Collinsella. The sequence continues at coordinate 66,015 of CAUCUN010000006.1, forward strand.
TATTTCTTTGGACTAACTCTTTTCCCTCTTGGTTTCCTAAGAAATTGGAAATTAGTATTTTCTCCAAAATCTTTCTCCAAAATCTTAAGAACTCTATAAACAAGCACGTAAAATAAGGAGAAATTATTGTTCGGGTATATCTATAAGAAAGATGTCGCCATGATCGCGGTTGTCCTGTGCCTTTGTCTGGGCGTGGGCAGCTTCTTCGATTACCAGATCTCGAGCGCGCTGTTCAACATCGGCAGCATGTACGGCCGCTTTATCGAGGCCGCCGGCGAGCTGCCGTTCGAGCTGACGGCAAGCGTCGCGGGCGTTATGCTCGTGCGCGCGGTGCGTCCCGACTCCGGGGGGAGCAAATGGCTCGCCGCGCTCGGCATCCTCGTCAACGTTGGTCTGGCCGGCTACGAGATCGTCTCGTCCCTGCGGGTTGGCGGCAAACTCATTGCCGTTCAGCTGGTGCTGACGTTTGTGCTGGTGATTGCTGCTAACTTTATCGTCTATCGTCTCACGCGCGACACCGCGCCCGACGAGCTTATGCGCTGGGCGTTGATGGTGCTGGCCGTGTGGGCCGCTCAAGCCATCATCCTCAACGTCATTGTTAAGCCGCTGTGGTCGCGCCCGCGCATGCGCGTGATCGAGGTCACGCCGGGGCTCAATTTTCAGCCGTGGTGGGTAATCGGCAATCCCGACAAGTTGACCTATATCGCCGCCGGCGTGATCAAGGACGGGTTCAAGTCGTTTGCGAGCGGACACACGGCGCATGCGGCGATCGGCCTTATGCTCGCCGGGCTTCCCGCGGCAGCCTTTACGGAAAAGCCTTCGCGTCGCCGTGTGATCTTTTGGGCGGCGGCTGTGGTCGCGGCGCTCGTCGCGTTTGGCCGCATCGTGATCGGAGCACACTTTTTGAGTGACGTGAGCTGCGGTTTTGCTCTGGTACTGGCACTTGAGTGCCTTGCCGCGCGCATTGCCTATCCCAACGGCGTACAATAGCCCCGTTTGAATCATCGGGTCCGTGCCCGGCTAGAGAGGATTGCCATGCTCGCGTTTAACAACGACTATTCCCACGGTGCACATCCGGCAGTGCTGCAGGCGCTCGTCGACACCAACATGGAGCCGCAGCCCGGCTACGGTACCGATGCACACACCGAGCGTGCCAAGCAGCTTATCCGCGAGGCCTGTCAGGCCCCCGATGCCGACGTGTTTTTTCTGGTGGGCGGCACGCAGGCCAACGCGACGGTGATCGACATGCTGCTTGCGCCCTACGAGGGCGTCGTTGCCGCCGAGACTGGCCACGTCGCCTGCCACGAGGCGGGCGCAATCGAGTTTGGCGGCCACAAGGTGCTCACCATCCCCGGCTACGAGGGCAAGATGCACGCCGAGGACCTCGAGAACTATATCCAGGTGTTCTACGAAAACGAGAGCTACGAGCACACGGTGTTCCCGGGCGCCGTGTACGTGAGCCTATCGACTGAGTACGGCACGCTGTATTCCAAGGCCGAGCTCGCGGCGATTCATGCGGTGTGCCAGAAGCGTGAGATTCCGCTGTTTGTGGACGGCGCCCGCCTGGCCTATGCGCTGGCGGCCGATGAGTGCGACATTACCCTGCCCGAGCTGGCGCAGCTGTGCGACGTGTTCTACATCGGCGGCACCAAGTGCGGCGCGCTCTGCGGCGAGGCCGTGGTGTTCTGCGGCATGCACGCCCCGGCGCACCCCATTCCGCGCATTAAGCAACACGGCGCGCTGTTGGCCAAGGGCCGCCTGACGGGCGTCCAGTTTGAGGCGCTTTTTACCGATGGCCTGTATTTTGAGATTGGTCGACAGGCGATCGAGACGGCTCAGGCGCTGCGCCGCGTGCTGCACGAGCACGGTTACCAGTTCTTCTTGGAGACGCCGACCAACCAGCAGTTCGTGATTCTGCCCAACGAGGATATGGCCCGCATTCGCGAGCATGCGGCGATCGAGTACTGGGAAAAGTACGACGATACTCATACAGTGGTGCGCTTTTGCACCAGCTGGGCCACGACGCAGGAGGACATCGACGCGTTAGCGGCGGTTCTGTAGGTTGACGTGACGAAGAGGGCCGCCTTGCGCTTGGGTTTGGCGCAGGGCGGCCTTTGCTTTTGGGGGAGAAGGGTTGTATGACCGAGATGTCCGAGCCGACGATTCGCCTGGCGACGTCCGATGATGCGCCGGCGTTGCTTGCCATCTATGAGCCGTATGTGCGCCAGACGGCGATTACCTGCGAATACGAGGTGCCGAGCGTTGAGGAGTTCGCCGGGCGCATCGAACGCACGCTCAAGCGCTATCCGTATTTGGTGATGGAGCTGGACGGGCGTCCGGTAGGCTATGCCTATGTGAGTCCACTCAACAGCCGCGAGGCATACGACTGGTCGGTCGAGACATCGATCTACCTGGCACGCGATGTGCGCCATGGCGGGCTGGGTCGCAAGCTGCACGACGCGCTCAAGCAGTGCCTGATCGCGATGGGCATCACCAACATGTGCGCGCTCATCGCCGTGCCGCACGATAAGGACGACGAGTATCTGACGCACAACAGCCAGGATTTCCATGCCCATATGGGATATCGCCTGGTGGGTGCCTTTGACCGCTGCGCCCAAAAGTTCGGTCGCTGGTACGACATGTGTTGGATGGAGCTGGTCCTAGCCGAGCGCGTCCCTAACCAACCTAAGCCAACCTGGTTCCCCGATCTCCTCGCCTAAAACTACTACAAAGGTGCCTGTCCCCTTTGTGGTGGTTTTGGCAGGTTAGCCGATGGGCTCGGTGTATTTGGCGCGGTCGGTTCGTTGGATGCGCTTGGAGACATGGAGCGGGCGGCCGTCGGTGTCGTAGACGTAGTCGGTGATCAGGATCAGCGCCTGCCCGCGCTCAACGTTGAGCAAAAACGCCTCGTTTTGCGAGGCATAGCACACCTCAAAGGTCTTATGTCCCTGTGCCGGCGCGCGATGGAATTCCTGGCGCAGCGTGGCGTAGAGCGAACCGTTGATATCGCGGTCGATGAGTGCTTCAAAGCTCGGTGGTAGATAGGTGGTCTCCAGGCACAGTGGCGCATCGTCCAGATAACGCAGACGGACAAGTTTGACGAGCTTGCTGCCCACGGCGGCATCAAAGAACTTGGCTATGCTGCCGCCCGCCTTGGTAAAGCCCGAGTCCACCGTGCGCGTGGTGGGCTTCATGCCCTGACCCTGGACCTGCGCCGTATAGCTCGAAAACACCAGGTTGTTCTCGTGGAGCGCCGGCGTGTCGGCCACAAAGGCGCCGCGCCCGCGCTCGGTTCGAACCAGACCCTCATCAACGAGCACCTTAAGGGCATGGCGTACGGTGCTGCGCGACAGCCCCGATTCGTCCATGAGTTCCATCTCGGACGGCAGCTTGTCTCCGCGCGCGTAGGTGCCGGCGGCGATGCGGTCGCGCAACATGCCCGCCAAGCGCTCGTACTGGCTCAGTTTCTTTTTAGATGAAGCGTTCATGCGATCAACCTGTATCTAACTTGTATGCGAGTCTAATCAAGCATGTATTCAATACAACAATAAAACCGCTGGTAGCTAGTTATCGAAAACCGCATCAGCAAAATTTCTAAGACAAATATAGCATACAACTAGTCGACATAGCCAAAACATGTATGTAACTTGTATGCCATCGAGAGCATCAAACGAGAAGAAAGGCTGATGCACGATGACTACTCAGGAACAGGTTAAGGACGTCGTCTCCCAGGTTTTGGCTGACAAGGCTGACAAGGGCGGCATCAAGCGCGTCGTGTGGATTGGCGCCGGCGGATCCAACGGCGGTAACTATCCTGCCCAGTACTTTATGGAGCACGAGGCCACACAGGTCGTGAGCTCCAGCTACACCAGCAACGAGTTCGTGCACGCAACCCCTGCCTATGTCAACGAGAACACTCTGGCCGTCGTCGTGTCCATGCGCGGCACCAAGGAGACCATCATCGCCGCCCAGGTCGCCAAGGACCACGGCGCCAGCACCATCGCCATCTATGTTGACGAGTCCGGCCTCACCGAGGTCTGCGACTACAAGATCCAGTACGACAGCCTGGCCGTCGACGAGTCCTGCATGGGCCGCACCAACTCCGCTGTCGTGACCATGATCGCCATGGAGCTTACGCAGCAGACCGAGGGCTATGCCGAGTACGAGACCGCCATGGCCGCCTTCGACTTGGTCGACCCTATCTATCGCAAGGCCGTCGAGTACACTCGTCCGCTCGCTGCCAAGTGGGCCGAGCAGAACGCCGACAAGCCCTGCATCAACGTCATGGCTCAGGGTCCGCTCTTTGGTGCCGCCTACGTCTTTAGCATCTGCAACGTGCAGGAGATGCTGCAGATCGACTCCTGCACCATCAACACCTGTGACTTCTTCCACGGCCCCTTCGAGATCCTGGACAAGCGCACCTCGCTGTTCCAGCTCATCAGCGTCGGCCGCAGCCGCTGCAACGACGAGCGCGGCATCCGCTTCGTCAACCAGTACGGTGGCGAGCGCGTCTATCAGCTCGACGCCAAGGAGCTCGGCCTCAATGACATCAAGGACAGCGTGAGCGAATACTTCAACCACCTGATCTTTGCCCCGATTCTCAACAACGTGTACATGCGCGCGCTCTCTGCCGTCACCCACAAGGACTACATGACGCGACGCTACATGTGGAAGCTTGAGTATTAGTTACGCGGTTTTACCAAACCGCGTAACGGCTCGACGCTGCGCGGGCCGCATTTGGGCAATCTGACGTTCAACTTCAAGGGCGCGACCAGAAGGTCAGCGCCCTTTCGCTTCACGTCACCTTGCCTCAAATGCGGCCCGCTCGCTGACTTATGCTCAACCAGCGGCGCCTTAGACGTTGGGAACGTTCCTTTTCTGCCGGCAGTTGGGGACAGTCCTAGTCGTTGGGGGCGTTCTTGAATGACCAGTCATTTAAGTGCGTCCCCAATGACTACCCAATGAGTATGTGGGGAGCAGATTTTTCCGCTCGCCGATTTGTGTCTTGAAAAATGTATATAACGACTATAACGTAGTGTGAAACATATTGGAAACAATACCGAGGAGGCTGCGTTGAAGAAAAGCAATCTGGGCTATGTGCTGGTGCTGATCGCCGCGCTTATGTGGGGCAGCATCGGAATCTTTGTAAACGGCATCTCGGCCATGGGCGTTTCGTCCCAGAGCATGGCTGCCTTTCGCTTGTTGGTCGGAGCGCTTATCTTGGCGCCGGTCCTGATGTTTATGGGCTGCCGTCCGGGTGAGGGGTCTACCGTGGCTCAGGGTCCGCTGGCTCTGTTCAAGGCAAGTCCTAAAGAGCTCGTTCCCTGCGCGCTTGTCGGTATCGTCGGTTTGGCCGCCGCCAACACCTGCTATTACGAGTGCATGGGCGAGGTGGGCATGTCCACGGCCTCGGTGCTGCTCTACACCTCGCCGGTGTTTGGCGTCATGCTCGGCCGCGTGCTTTATCGCGAGGACGTGACCCCCAACAAGCTCGTTGCCATTGTCTTTAACATCGTTGGCTGCGTGCTTGCAGTGACCAATGGTGACCTTTCCGGTTTTCATTTTTCGGTTTGGGGCGTCACGTCGGGCGTGATTGCAGGCCTTTGTGGTGCGTCACTCGCGGTGTTTAGCCGGATAGCAACCAAGACGGTCCACCCGCTGGCTGTCACGTTTTGGGGCTTTGTTTTTGGCGGTGCGGTTATGGCAGCTATCGCGGCTCCGTGGCCGGATGTCGCCGCGGCAATGTCGCCACAGTTGCTGCTGCTGTTCCTTGGTTTTGGACTCATCCCCACAGCCGTGGCCTACATCCTATATATGCAGGGTCTGTCCATGGGACTCGAGACATCGAAGGTTCCCGTCGTAATGTCTTTCGAGACGGTCGTCACCGTACTGGTGGGCATTGGTGTCTATGCCGAGCCCGCCGGCGCGATCAAGGTCCTGGGCATTGTGCTGGTGCTCGCGTCCATCCTGATTATGAACACCGACTTCTCCAAGCTGCGCAACAGTGTGTTTGTCGGTCATGTCGTTGAGAGCATGACCTTTAAGCCCAACGCGTGGTGGACAGAGAAATCGCAGGACATGGATCTGTTTAAGGAACGCACGGGCATTGCCTTGGAGCCCACCGTGCAAGAAAGCCCCTGGTACTTCGTGCGATAGGGGGTTGCGCACGGCGTCCGACCTGGGGTTATCCCGCCGTCGCCGGCCTGCCCAGCTCCCACGTTTCAAGTGCGTTAAACCCGCGAACGGTCGATTTTCACCCGCAAACGGTCTTTATACTAATTAGCAATATAAGCAACGTATAAGACGTTATAATGACCATAACGAAAAGGAGGAGGCAAGATGAATCAGATCATTCTCGCATCTCATGGCGGCCTGGCCGCAGGCGCCAAAGACACGCTCGAGATGGTTCTCGGCGACGTGTCGAACGTCCACGTCGTGTCGCTTGCTCGTGACGACAAGGAGCCTATCACCGATAAGGTGGACGCCATGATCGCCACGTTCAACGCGGACGACACCGTCTATGTGCTGACCGATATGCTCGGCAGCTCGGTCAACAACAACATGGTCGAGCTTTCCAAGAACGGCACGAAGTTCACGGTTGTCAGTGGTTTCAACATTCCGCTGGCGCTCACGCTCGCTATGAGCCCCGTTCCCGTCAAGGGCGCCGAGCTCGCGGCCCTCATCAACGAGGCCCGCACCGGTCTGACCAACCCCAACGCGCCGGTCGAGGCTCCCGCGGCTCCCGCTAAGAAGGCAAAGGCGCCCCGTCACAGCTCCGGTCCCGCCAAGATCGTCCTCGCACGTCTTGACTACCGTCTGCTGCACGGCCAGGTCGTCTTTACCTGGACCACCAAGGTTCAGGCCGAGCGCATCATCGTCGTCGACAACGCTGCCGCCAACGATGACATCAAGAAGGGCGCTCTTAAGCTGGCCAAGCCTCAGGGCGTGCGCCTGAACGTCTTCACCGTCGAGCGTGCCCTCGCCAAGATGGACAAGCTCAACACCCTCGGCGAGCGCGTCATGTTCGTCTTTGGCAACACGGCCGAGATGCTGCAGTTCTGCCAGGGCTACAAGCTCGACGCCATCAACCTGGGCGCCACCGCCAACCACGACGGTGCCGATCAGGTCGGCGGCAAGGACAGCTCCGTCTTCCTCGACGCCAACCAGAAGGCCGACGTCAACCAGCTGCTCGACATGGGCATTAAGCTCTACGTCCAGCAGACCCCTACGTATCAGAGCGTCGACATCGACGCCAAGCTGTAATCAACCAGGCTTTTGCCTGACTGAAAGGAGAAGGGTATGAATACGTTCATCAGTGCGGTGCTCGTCGGCCTCGTCGGCGTGTTCTGCATGTGGGACTCCCGCCTGCTCGGTCGTCTTAACTTCGAGCAGCCCCTCGTTGGCGCTACGCTCGTCGGTCTGCTGCTGGGCGATGTGCCCACCGGCCTTGCCGTCGGTGCCGCCGTCGAGCTCGTGTCCATGGGCCTGGTGCAGGTCGGCGCCGCCGTTCCGCCCGATATGGTCCTGGGCGGCATCGTGGCCGCTGCCTTTGCGTGCCTGACCGATGCTTCCGCCGAGACCGCCATGACGATCGCCATCCCGGTCGCCGTCCTGGGTCAGCTCCTCGGCATCGTGTTCCGTTCCATCATCGCCGCCCTCACTCATGTGGCAGATAGCGCGATCGATAACGGAAAGTTCAAGACCGCCTACCGTATGCACATCTGCGCCGGCTCCGGTCTGTACGCCGTCATGTACTTCCTGCCGATCTTCCTCGCCGTCTTTGTTGGCACCGACCTGGTTCAGGCCATCGTCAACATGGTTCCCGAGTGGCTGTCCACTGGTCTTAACGTTTCGACCAAGATCATGACCGCTTACGGCTTGGCCCTGCTGCTCACCATGATGATCAAGAAGGGTATGACTCCGTTCCTGTTCATCGGTTTCCTGCTCGCCGCTTACCTCAACCTGTCCGTCATCGCGGTCGCTCTGATCGGTGTGTGCCTGGCTGTCGTCTTCATGGGCTTCAAGTTCAACGGTTCCCATGCAGCCGCCGGTGTCGATTCCGACTACGATCCGCTCGAAGACGACGAAGACTAAGGAGGAACACACTATGGCAACCGCAACCAAGGACGTGTCCCTGAACAAGAAGGTCAGCCAGTTCTTCTGGCGCTCCTGGGCCATCCAGGCCTCTTGGAACTACGAGCGTCAGATGAACATGGGCTTCCTCTACGGCATGGTTCCCACGCTTGATCGCCTCTATCCGGATGAGTCCGACCCCAAGCAGCTCGCTGCTAAGAAAGAGGCTTACCACCGTCACATGGCGTTCTACAACTGCACCCCGCAGACGAGCGCTTTCATCCTGGGCCTCGCCGCCTCCATGGAGGAGGAGTACGCCAAGGATCCCGAGAACTTCGATCCCGATTCGATCAACGCGGTCAAGACCTCCCTCATGGGTCCGCTTTCCGGCATCGGTGACTCCTTCTTCCAGGGCACCATCCGCGTTATCGCCTTTGGCCTGGGCGTTCAGCTGGCTCAGCAGGGCTCCATCATGGGCCCGATCCTGGCCATGCTCATCTCCATCGTCCCCTCTGTGCTAATCACTTGGTTCGCAGCCAAGATGGGCTATCAGGGCGGCCACGAGTACCTGAGCAAGCTTCAGGGCGGCGACCTCATGGAGAAGCTCATGTATGTCTGTGGCATCGTGGGTCTTATGTCCGTGGGCGGCATGATCGCCACGCTGATCGGCGCCACTACCCCGCTGCAGTTCGCTGAGGGTACCGTCGTTATCCAGGACATCCTGGACGGCATGATGCCCCAGATGATCTCCCTCGGCCTCACCGGCCTTATGTACTGGCTCATCAAGAAGAACGTCAACACCGGTTGGCTTCTCGTGATCGCCATTGTGGGCGGCATCGCCCTCTCCGCGGCCGGCATCCTGGCCTAGTCGCGACTAAGCGCCTAACCGCTTTCCCCCGGAGGCCTGCCTGGCATCCCATACCCCAGGCAGGCTTCCATTCCCAAAATGCGACAATGGGACAGTCCCTTTGTCGCATCCTTAACGGGCCGGCGACTCGGTCCAAACCACGGTAACCCTGCGAGCGCCCGGCAATGTGGCGCCGCAAAAATCGAAAGGAATGTGTCAGATGTACGAGATCGACCTTAACCTCCCTAAGCAGATCGTCGCTGATGTCCTGTCCAACCACGAGATCCACAGCGTCGCTTTCGTCGGCTGCGGTGCCTCCATGTCCGACCTTTACCCCGCCAAGTACTTCCTGGCCAACAACACGGACAAGCTGAACGTTCAGATCTTCACCGCTAACGAGTTCAACTACGACACGCCTTCCTGGGTCAACGAGCACACCTTCGTGATCACCTGCTCCCTCGGTGGCTCCACGCCCGAGACCGTCGAGGCCAACAAGACCGCCAAGAAGCACAACTGCCCGGTCGTCTCCCTCACCAACAAGGCTGGCTCCGCTCTGACCGTCGACGCCGACCACGTTATCGTTCACGGCTTCCACGCCAACTACGCTGCCAAGTGCGAGAAGCCCGGCTATGCCATCGCTCTTGCTCTCGAGATCCTTCAGCAGACCGAGGGCTATGACCACTACGAGGACATGATCACCGGCCTCACCAACGTCTTCGAGCTCTGCGAGAACGCCGCTCAGCACTGCAAGAAGCTCGCCAAGAAGTTCGCCGAGGACTTCAAGGACGACAAGATGATCTACTTCATGGCTTCCGGTGCCTCCGAGAAGATGGCTTATTCTAACGCCGCCTTCCTGTTCACCGAGATGCAGTGGATCGACGCCGCCGCCTACAACACCGGCGAGTACTTCCACGGCCCGTTCGAGGTTTCCACCGAGGGTAAGCCCTACGTCTTCCTCATGTCCGATGGCGCCACCCGTCCGATGGACGCCCGCGCCCTCACCTTCCTTGAGCGCATGGGCGCCAAGGTCGCTCTGATCGACTCCAAGGACTACGGCCTGGCCGACGCCGTGCCCGCGAGCGTCGTCACCTACTTCAACCCGCTGCTGCACCTCGCCGTTATGCGCGAGTACGGCAACCAGATCGCCGAGGCCCGTCAGCACCCGCTGACCATGCGTCGCTACATGTGGAAGCTTTCCTACTAATCACAAGTAAGTAGACCTTACGGGTTGATTGAGAGGGGATGGGGTTTGCGCCCCGTCCCCTTTTTTGCTCTGGGGAGGGCGTGTCTGTCGCGTCGCAAATCCCAGATAAAACCTACCAAAATAAACCTGACCCTTTTTGGCAGGTGGGAGGAGATGCATATGATCAAGGCAGTGCTGTTTGACATGGACGGCGTGCTGGTCGATACCGAGTGGTTCTACAACCGTCGTCGTGTGGCGTTTATGGAGGAGAAGGGCTTCCACTTTGACGAGATCCCCGATCTTTCGGGGTCTAACGAGCCTGCCATTTGGGAGGCGCTGGTGCCCGACGATGTTGAGCTGCGCGAGCGCCTGCGCGTGGAGTATAAGCAGGTCTACAGCCCGGACCACCCCGTTCCGTATGCCGAGCTGCTCAACGAGCAGACGGAGCCGGTGATGCGCGAGCTGCACGAGCGCGGCGTGAAATGTGCTATCGCGAGCTCGTCCTATCGCGAGCTGATCGACGAGCTGGTGGAGATTGCCGGCATCGCCGACGTGCTGGACTACACCATCAGCGGCCACGAGTGCAGTGCGTTTAAGCCCGATCCCGAGATCTACCTGCGCGCCATGGAGGCGCTGGGGGTGGAGCCTGCCGAGTGCCTGGTTATCGAGGATTCGCCTTTAGGCATCGAGGCCGGCAAACGCTCCGGCGCCCGAGTCCTGGCGCTGCGTCCGCACGAGGGCGTCAACCTGGACCAGTCCGCCGCCGACGTTGTCATCGACAACCTGTCCGACATTTTGGCCGCTTTGTAGTGTCAATCCGCCGCGAGAGCACGGGTTCAAACGTTTTTTGCGGTGGATTGGCTCAATTTGGTTTCGATTTTGATCCGTTTGGCTTCGATTCGGGCTAAGTGAGTAGACTTTTTGGCGCAGGCCAAGCACAATGCATATCTTCCTTTGTAAAACCGCAGGTCACAGGGGTGGCGGTTTTGGGTGTGCTCGGCAGATCGTAAAAAGTCTACTCACTTGTAATTTGGGCCTTTGGTCGTGGGGGTTGCTGGTCCCGCTTTGGTTGTCGAGGGAGGGTGAATTGAAGCGCTCCCGCACGCTCCGTGCTACAATCGCCGACATGCCTCACAACCAGATTTGCCTTCGAAAGGAGCCTACGTGGCGAACGCCATCGATCAGCTCACGGACCGCGTGCTCATGCTCGGCCGCCTTACCATCGTCCGCCGCGCTATTACCGCCGTGGCGGTCACGATTTCCGCCGTTCTCCAGACATTCCTGATCCAGGCGTTCATTCAGCCCGCCGACCTGCTTCCGAGCGGCCTCACCGGCGTTGCGGTCCTGCTCGATCGCGTTACCTCGCTGGGCGGCGTTCACATCGACATTTCGCTCGGTATGCTCGCGCTCAACATCCCCGTGGCGCTCCTATGCTGGAGCGGCATTAGCAAGCGCTTCGTCATCTTCTCGATGATGCAGGTCGTGCTCTCGTCGCTGTTCCTCAACGTCTTTCACTTCGCTCCATTTTTGGGCGACAAGATCATGCTCATCATTTTTGGCGGCGTGGTCTCGGGCCTGGGCGCTGCCATCGCGCTTAAGTCCGGCGCATCCACCGGCGGCACCGACTTTATCGCGCTGTGGGTCTCCAACCACACGGGCAAGACCATCTGGGGCGTCATCTTTGGTTTCAACTGCTTTATCCTGGCGATCTTTGGTTTTATGTTTGGCTGGGACAAGGCGGCGTATTCCATCGTGTTTCAGTTTATTTCGACCAAGACCATCGACAGTTTCTATCGTCGCTACGACCGCGTAACGCTGCAGATCACGACGCGCAAGGCGGACGAGGTCATGACCGCCTATGTTGACCATTTTCAGCATGGCATTAGCTGCGCCGAGGTCATCGGCGGATACAGCCGCGAGAAGATGTACCTGCTGCACGCCGTTGTCTCGACCTACGAGAGTCAGGACATTATCAAGCTGGTGTGCGACATCGATCCCGGCGCCGTGATCAATGTGTTCCACACGCTCAACTTTGTGGGCGGCTGGTGGGGCGGTCATGTCGACGAGCCCATGCCCACGGCCGTTCCCGATCCCGACAAGCCCGCACGCATGGCCAGCAGGCAGGCGCGCCTCAGCGAGCAGGACAGCCTGCAACAGGACGACGGCAGGTAAGGATTTGCTGTATGCGGTGTATCGTTTTATCATTATGAGGTAACATGAAACTAGACGTTATATACGTATTAGAACTAGACGTTATATACGTATTAGTTATTTCAATATTTCGATAAGAGTGATTAGATATGCCTGCGCCCAAAAATGCACCGCTTTACCAGCAGATTTACGACGAAATCAAGGATGCGATCGAGAAAGGTGTTTATGCACCCAAGGAGCGTATTCCGTCCGAGCTTGAACTAGCCGAGCAGTACGACGTGAGCCGCATTACGGTGCGCCGCGCCGTCGAGGAGCTGTGCTCCGATGGCTACCTGGTTAAGCAGCAGGGCCGTGGCACCTTTGTCTCCACGCCGCACATCAACCGCCAGTTCCACGCTTCGACGCTGCAGACGTTTACCGCGCTGTGTGCCGATAATGGCATGAAGGCGGGCGCGCATGTGGTCGATCGCCAGATTGTGCCGGCGCGCCAAAACGAGATGGAGTTCTTTGGCCTGCAGAAGGACGCGCTGCTGCTGCATATTAAGCGCGTGCGTACGGCCGACGGCGAGCCCATCTTTGAGGAGAACATCTTTGTGCCGTTTGATGCCTACCGTGAGCTGTTGACGGCCGATCTTGAGGACAAGTCGATTTTCGCCGAGGTCGAGCGTGTTGGCGGAACGCCGATTGCATCGGTTGGCTACCGCACGGTCGAGGCCGTTCGCGCCAATGCCGAGCAGGCGGCCGAGCTGGGCATTGCTCCGCACGATCCACTGCTCAATCTGCGTGCCGGCTTTACCGGTCCCAATGGCGAGCCGGTCCTGATGGGTAAGCAGTACTACGTGGGATCGCGCTACGTCATGGTCATGTAAGTTGCGCGGTTTTCCAAACCGCGCAACGGCTCGACGCTGCGCCTTTGGTCCGCCGTTCTAACGAACGGCGGACCAGTCGACGCTGCAAACGCCCCTAAGCGGCAATCTGACGTTCAATCGTCGGTCGCGTACCGAAGTACGCTTCCCTCCTCTTTCACGTCACCTTGCTCGTTTAGGGGCGTTTTCGCTGACTTATGCTCAACCAGCGACGTTTCCGCGCTCATTCGGAAAGTGTCCAATAATCCACGCTCATTCGCCTTGGATTGCGCCGCCCATGGCCGGCGGCCGTACGGCAGCGGTCCGCGTGGCGGCGTATAATCGGCGGCAGATGATTCTGACGTTAGGAAACCATGACCGATAGCATGCAGCAGATGGCGCTCGACACGCTCGGCGCCTATTTTGGCTACACCTCGTTTCGCCCGGGGCAGGACCGCATGGTGGATGCGATTCTTGCCGGCCGCGATGCGCTCGGCGTTATGCCCACAGGCGCCGGCAAGTCCATTTGCTACCAGGTCCCCGCGCTCATGCTGCCTGGTATCACCTTTGTGGTGAGCCCGTTGCTGTCGCTTATGGAGGACCAGACCCGCGCGCTGCTCGCGGCGGGTGCGCGCCCCAGCTATCTCAACTCCAGTCTTACTCCGGCCCAGCAAAACACCGTGCTCAAGCGGGCACGCGAGGGCCGCTATCAGCTTATGTATGTGGCGCCCGAGCGCCTGCTCGAGCCGCGCTTTCTGGCCTTTGCGCAGGAGGCCGCGGCCGACGGCGGCATCGGCGTGCCGCTCGTGGCCATTGACGAGGCCCACTGCGTGAGCCAATGGGGCCAGGATTTCCGCCCCGCCTACCTGCAGATTCGCGAGTTTATCGATTCGCTGCCGCGGCGCCCCATCGTGGCGGCCTTTACCGCCACGGCGACCGAGCGTGTACGCGCCGATATCCAGCAAATGCTCGGCCTGCAAAACCCGGCGACCGTGGTGACGGGCTTCGATCGCAAGAACCTCTACTTTGGTTGCGAAGAGATGGGCGACAAGGCCAAGACTGCCTGGGTGCGCGACTACGTGATCGCGCATTCGAGCGAGAGCGGCATCGTGTATTGCTCGACCCGCAAGACGGTTGACGCGCTGGCCGCGGAGCTTGCCGAGGCACTGGGCCCCAGCGGCATTCGCGTTGGCCGCTACCATGCCGGCATGGGCAACGACGCCCGCCGCCAGAGCCAGCGTGCCTTTATCGACGACGACATTCAGGTGATGGTTGCCACCAACGCCTTTGGCATGGGCATCGACAAGCCCAACGTGCGCTATGTGATTCACAACAACGTGCCCGAGAGCATTGAGGCGTACTACCAAGAGGCGGGCCGCGCTGGCCGCGATGGCGATCCGGCCAGCTGTCACTTGCTGTGGAACGGTAACGATTTTCGCATGCGCCGCTTTCTGATCGATCGCGGCGATGCTGCCGACGAGGCGCTCGATGACGAGCAGCGCGCGTGGGCGCTCCAGAACCGTTATCGTCTGCTCAGCCAGATGGAGGGCTACTGCAATACCACCGGCTGCCTGCGCGAATACATGCTGCGCTACTTTGGCGACGAGGCCGCGGCCGAGCATGCGGCAGCCGCCGCGGGCGGCACGGCAGACGACGCCGAGGGCTGCGGCAACTGCAGCAACTGTCTCACGCAGTTCGAGGTCGAGGACGTCACCGATATGGCCCGCGCCGCCGTGCGTTATGTGGCCACGCGTCCCATGCGCTTTGGCAAGTCGCTCATTGCCGATGTGCTTCACGGCGGCAACACCGAGCGCATTCGCCAGATGCATTTGGACGAGGACTGCGGCTACGGTGAGCTGTCGGGCGAATCGGTCGGGCGCATCAAGGACATCATCGGCCAGCTGTGCGGCCGCGGTTATCTGGCTACCTCGCAGGGGCAGTACCCGGTCGTGGGACTGGGGCCGCGTGCCGGCGAGGTCGAGGACGAGGCGTTTGCCTTTACCGTTAAGCGTCGCGCGTCCAAGCGCAAGGCCTCGGCCCGCGCCCGCCGCGCCGTCGATCTGCTGCGTGAGGAGTCCGAGCTGGATCAGCGCCCGCGCGTGGGCGACGACGCCGAGCTGTTCGAGCGTCTGCGCGCCCTCCGCAAGGAGATCTCGACGGAGCTGGAGATGGCGCCGTATATGGTCTTTTCCGACAAGGCCCTGCGCGGCCTGTGCCGCCTGCGCCCGCAGACGCGCGACGAGCTGATCCAGGTCAACGGCATTGGCGAGAAAAAAGCCGACGCCTTTGGCGAGCAGTTTATGGCGGCAATTGAAGAGTTTGAGTCCGAGCATGCGCGGGATGGAGCGTAACGATGGTAGCCGATAGCAAGACCGAACGTTACGAGCGCGCCGAGGTGTCCGCCGTACCGCTGTACCAGCAGGTCATGGACGACCTAAAGGGCGAGATTGCGCGCGGCGTGTACGTGGCCGGCTCGCGCATTCCTTCCGAGATGGAGCTCGCGAAGTCCTATGGCGTGGGACGCGTCACCGTGCGCCGCGCCATCGAGGAGCTGTCGCGTGCGGGGTATCTCAACCGCCAGCAGGGGAGGGGCACCTTTGTGTGTGCGCCCAAGCTCAAGCGCAAGATTCGCCAGAAGGGCGACGTCCAGAGCTTTACTGAGGGTTGTGCTGCCAACGACATGGTGCCGGGTGCGCGTCTGGTGTCGCGCACGGTGGTCGCGGCGACGCGCGAGGATGCGGCGTTCTTTGGCGTGGAGCCCGGCTGCGAGCTTATCGTGGTCGAGCGCGTGCGCACGGCCGACGGCATCCCCGTCATGCTCGAGAACAACGCCTTTGTGCTCGCCGACCATCCCTACCTGCAGACGCTGGCTGACGAGGACCTCACCGATAACTCAATCTTTGCGCTCGTTGCCGAGCATTCGGGTCGCGCGCCGCTCAAGTCCGACCCCTGCACCGTGGAGATTGCGCTTGCCGATGCTCAGACGGCCCCGCTGCTGGAGGTGCCGGTCGGTGAGCCGCTCTTCTATATGGAGGCGTACTTTACCGATGAGGACGAGCACCCCTTGCTGCTCGGACGCCAAAAGATCGTGGGCTCGCGCTACGTGTTCGACATCTAACGTCCATAGATAGAACAACATAAAACAACTTTGGTGAAATGACTTCACGGGCGTTATTACACGTGTTATAAATAGGACAACATAGAACGACCGCAGGTACGAGCTGTCGTCGTTCAAAACCGCCGCACAAGGAGGGGCATCACCATGAACGCACATGATCTGGTTCAGGAAGTCATCGAGCGCAAGGGCAAGATCGAGAACGTCTTTTGGATCGCTTGCGGCGGTTCGATGATCGACCTGATGCCGGCCAACGAGCTACTCAAGCGCGAGGCCACCACGTTTACCTCGACGGTCTACACGGCACGCGAGTTTTGCCTGATGGTGCCTAAGAGCCTTGGGCCGAAGTCGCTCGTTATTGCCTGCAGCCACAGCGGCAACACGCAGGAGGTCGTCGACGGCTGCGAGATGGCGTTGGTTGCCGGCGCCGAGGTCGTCGCCCTCACCGACTGCGAGGGCTCCAAGATCGACAACGGCAAGTGGACCACCTGGGTCTACCCCTGGGGCGAGGGCGTGCCGCAGGCCGAGGTACCTCAGGGTATCGGCGCCCTGATGGCTGCCGAGCTGCTCGACCAGCAGGAAGGCTACGAGGCACTCGCCGACATGTACGAGGGCCTTAAGCAGATGGATGCGCTGCTGCCCGCCGCCCGCGAGAAGGTCAACGCCGAGCTGGGCGCCCGTTTTGCCGAGCTCTGCCAGCAGCATAAGTTCTTCTATATCCTGGGCTCCGGCCCCAACTTTAGCCAGACCTACGCCATGGCCATCTGCTCGCTCATGGAGATGCAGTGGCAGCACTGCTGCTACATCCACTCCGGCGAGTACTTCCACGGCCCGTTCGAAGCCACCGAGCCCGGCGTGTTCTACTTTGTGCAGCTTGGCGCCGGCGAGTGCCGCCCCATGGAGGAGCGCGCTCTTGCGTTCCTCAACACGCACACCGATACGATTATGGTGCTCGACGCGCTCGAGTACGGCGTGGGCGACGTTCCTGCCAGCGTGCGTTCGTTCCTGGAGCCGATCTTCTTCTACAACATGAGCTGCGAGCTGCGCGCCGCGCGCGGCAAGGTCTTCGACCACAGCCCCGAGGTTCGTCGCTACATGGGCATCGAACAGTACTAGGTACCGGGAATTATCTTTTTTGACGGGGTCTGCGCTGCGCGCGGGCTCCGTTTTGCGTTGTGACGGCCGGATTCGTGTCTGCGCGAAAACGAAGGTGAATACTTTTCCGCGAAGTGAACGACCTATTTTGGACCCCCGAAGCATCCACACTTTTTGACGGCAAAACCGCAGGAAAAACTCGGCAAAACCGCAGGAAACGGCGTCTGAAAAGTGTCGATGCTTCGGGGGCTCATTTTTACCCGTTCACTTCGCGGAAAAGTATTCACCTTCGATTCGCAAACGTGTTGCATGAGCAAAAAAAGCGGGCCGCGCCGGTACTATTCCGGTGCGCCCCGCTTAGTATCGCGCTTAGATTCGTAAGGTTGCGGCAGCCAGCGGCCTACTTGCCGACGACGCCCTCGGCGTCCCACCAGTCGAGCTGGGCGATGTTGTCGCGGATGTGCTGGCAGCTCTTGTGGAAGCCCTCGAGCTCGTACTCGGACAGGTCGAGCGCGTAGACCTCCTCGACGCCCTCGGCGCCGATCACGCACGGCAGGGAGGTAAAGATGCCCTCCTCGCCATACTGGCCGGTCATGAGCGTGGAGGCGGAAAGCACGGCGTGCTCGTCGTGCAGCACGGCGGCGCAGACGCGCGCGGCGGAGTTGGCGACGGCGTACTCGGTGCACTGCTTGCCCTGGTAGGTCACATAGCCGCCCTTGCGCGCGAGTTCCTCGACCTCCATGTGGTCGAAGGCGTACTTGTCGGGGTTCTCGGCCTGAAGCTCGTTGAGGCTCTTGCCGGCGATGGTCGCGGCCTTAAAGGCAGCCAGCTGGCTAAAGCCGTGCTCGCCGATCATGTAGGCGTCGATGGACTTGGGGCTCACGCCGACCTTCTTGGAGATCTCGGTGCGCAGGCGGGCGGAATCCAGGCCGCAGCCCGAGCCGATGATCTTCTTGGGGTCGTAGCCGGTCAGGTGCCACAGCTCGGTGCACACGACGTCGCAGGGGTTGGAGATGCTTACGAAGATGCCGTCAAAGCCGGCGTCGACGATGCGCTTGGCAAAGGTGCGGGCGGCGTCGGTGGTAAAGAACAGCTCACCGTCGCGGTTACCAGCGGCCAACGCGACCTTGCCGGCAGCGTTGACGATGACGTCGCAGCAGGCCAGCTCCTCGTAGTGGTCGTAGCAGTTGACGATCTTGGTGTTGTACGGGACAAACGAAAGAGAGTCGCGCAGGTCCTGGACCTCGGAAGTCACCTTGGCCTCGTTGATATCGCACAGGTACAGCTCGTCGGCAATGCCCTGCATAAGCAGGCTGTTGGCGACATGTGCTCCTACGTGGCCCTGGCCGACCACACCGATCTTACGCGTCTGGTACATATATGTATCCTTTCGGCCGAGTTTTTCGCGTCGAACCATTGTAGCGTCCTGCTGTCACTTTGCTAGACTAAAGCGCCGCAGATTTTTGGGACATGCCTTAATCTCTACTTTTGGAGTGATTTGGGCCGCTGACGGCATCGCTGGGCGATGTGCTCGCGCGGATGGGGCCGCTCGTTGTACCATAGCTGCAACTGACTCGTAAGGAGCATCCATGCCCATTCGCATTCCCGACGCCCTCCCTGCCGCCGCGCAGCTCGAGAGCGAGAACATCTTTGTCATGACCGAGTACCGCGCGCTGCACCAGGACATCCGCCCGCTGCGCGTGCTCATCCTCAACCTCATGCCCACCAAGATCGCCACCGAGACGCAAATCATGCGCAAGCTCTCCAACACGCCGCTGCAGGTGGAGGTGGACCTGCTGCGCACCAAGACGCACGAGGCCACGCACGTGAGCGCTGGCCACCTGGAGACGTTCTACCGCACGTTCGACGACATCCGCGACATCCACTACGACGGCCTGATCATCACGGGCGCGCCCGTGGAGCAGATGCCGTTCGAGGAGGTCGACTACTGGCCTGAGCTCTGCCAGATCATGGATTGGTCCACCACGCACGTGCACTCTACGCTGCACATTTGTTGGGGCGCGCAGGCGGGCCTGTATCACCACTACGGTATTCAGAAGTACGACCTGCCGGCAAAGGCGAGCGGCGTGTTCGAGCATCATCTGGTGAAGCCGCAAAGCCCGCTGGTCCGCGGCTTCGACGACCGCTTTTATGCCGTGCACTCGCGCAACACCGATGTGCGCCGCGAGGACGTGGAGGCCGAGCCGCAGCTTGAGGTCGTGGCCGTGTCCGACGAGGTGGGCCTGTACATCGTCAAGTCGACCGACAGCCGCCGCTTCTTTGTCTTTGGCCATCCCGAGTACGATACCGACACGCTGCGTCTGGAGTACGAGCGCGACGTGAAGCGCGGACTCAACCCGGAGGTGCCGGCGCATTACTTCCCAGGTGACGACCCCACCGCCGAGCCGCGCAACGTCTGGCGCAGCCAGGCTCAGCTGCTCTACACCAATTGGCTCAACTACTACGTCTACCAGACCACGCCCTACGACCTAGCCCGCGCCGGCGAGGAGCACTAGGCTGTCGGGAGGTACGCTGGCATTTAGGCGCTGACAATGTTGGGTAGCGGCAGATCGTGGGCGTCAGTGGGAACGTGGTCGACGCGCTGTTCGTCAAAGGCGATGCCGACGATTTGGCATGCGGGCGAGAGTATGGGCAGGTAGCGGTCGTAGCAGCCTCCGCCGTAGCCCAGGCGCGCGTCGGTGCGGTCGAAAGCCACGAGTGGCACGACAACCATGTCGAGCTCGGCGGCGGGCACGATGGGGAAGCGGACGCTGTCGACGTCCGTGGCTGCGAAGGCCCGCGTAGGGTGGGCGATAAACGGGGCCTCGGACGCATCACCGGCGGCGACCGCTCGCATGCACATGCGCTGGCCGCATGCGGCGGCGTCGCTTGCCGAGAGCATGCACGGATAGGCCACGCGCCAGCCGCGTTTGGCGGCCGCAGCGGCAAACGCGGCTGGGTCGACCTCGGAACCCATCGCGGCATAGACGGCAACGGTGCGTTGGCCCGCAGTGCCGCTGGACTCCATCAGCTCAACAAGCCGCGCGCAGATAGCGGCGGACTTCGCCGCCCGAACATCCAAATCAAGGGCATTTCGCCGGGTAATCACCGCCCGCCGCAACTCAGCCTTATCCATCCCAGCCTCATCTCCCAAACCTACCAAAAAGGGACAGGTTTATTTTGGCAGGTTTTTTCTGGGCAAACGCGATATGGGCAGTAAAGCCACCGCAAATATGCCTGTGAACTGCGCCCTTTGTGGTTGTTTGGGCCTATGCGTTAATGCTATAACGCCGCAGCGATTGCTTCAGTCACAAACTTATTGAGTGACTCACCCTTCTTTGCCGCTGCCAGCGCTGCTTGCTTGTGGAGCTCAGAGCCCGTTCTTACGTTGAACGACCCCTTAAAAGCCCGCTCGGGTTCCTTGCCCTTCTCGGCGCAAAACTCAAGGTATTCGTCGACGGCGTCGTGGAAGCATTGCTCCACTTCTTCAGCCGTGGAGCCTTCAAATACGATTGCGTCCCTAATGCCGGTGACCATACCTGTTAGCACACGCTGTTCGGCATCGAACTTGACTGGGGCGAAATAACCCTTGTATGCCAAAACGTTACTCATGACTACCTCCGACATCTTGCAGAAATCGAACGATGTTTCGAATGGTCCCCGCTGTCAATTCGTCAGATGGATGTGGCGCGTGCATTACGAACATCCTGCCATCCGATGGCCTGTAGAAGCGAACGCGCGATCCGGATGTCTTGCCTTTGTTGTCCATTTCAAAGCCATATGAAGCCATGACTTTTAAAAAATCGGTATACCGATACGTCGAGGGGCAGCTAAGCAGTTGGGCGATGAGTTTATCGGTCCGCGTCATCCCGCCTCACATTCTGCAACTATATCCTAGTTGCAATTTAAGTCCGATGCAAGCACCCCTACTATAGAACATGTGTACGTATAGAACAAGTGTTCGAACCAACACAAAGGCGCCTGTGAACTGCGCCCCTTTGCGGTGGTTTGGGCTGAATGTTGCGCAACAAGGGCTGCATTTTTGGGTTTACCTTCATGGTGGAAGGAATGAACCGAAAGGAGCCCGCCATGTTTTGTCGCTCGTGTGGCACGCCGCTTGTCGACGACGCCCTCTTTTGTCCCGTATGCGGCGCGCCCGTAGCACCCGACCAGGTTGCGGCCGCGCAGCAATCCCAGCCTGCCGCGCCCGCTCCCCAGCAATACGTGCCCGTGCAGCAGCCCGCGCGGCGCAAGCGTTCCAAGAAGCCCCTCATCGCCCTTGCCGCGGTGCTTGCCGTGGCGGCGGGTGTCGGCGGGGGAGCGCTGTTCTACTTCACCCAGGTCGCGACCACGCCTATCGACGAGAAAACCTTCCCGGACAGCGGCATGCGTGCGCTTGTCTCGACCAAGTACGACACTAACGGTGACGGCCGCATCTCACGCGACGAGGCCAAGGCGGTGACGTCGGTCGAGCTGGACGGCATCACGTCGACGCAGGGCCTGGGCAAGACATTCCCCAATATCGTTACAGTGGAGTCCGGCGACGACAAACTCGTCAACCTGGACCTTTCGGGTTGCGGAGACCTTAAAACTGTCGAGCTTAACTCGGCGAGTAATGTCACCGTCGTTAACCTGGACGGTTGCGACAACATCGAGAAGCTCGACCTCAAAAATGCCGAAAATCTTAAAAGCGTCGATCTTTCGGGCAAAAAGAAGCTCGCCACGTTGGAACTGCCGCAGGATACGAAGGTTAGCGGCATTAAGGACACGCAGCTTGACGAGCTGTGGCTGCCGGTGTCCTACGAGGGTACCGATAAATCGGACCAGTACGGCGATATCTACGAGATCGAGCGTGACGAGAACGGTTACGTCACGGGCTTCACGTCTGCCGTCAAGCAAGGTGGCGGCGTAAGTTACAGCGTTGAACACGACGAGACGCATCGCATTTCGGAGATTGAGGAAGATCTGGCGGGCGGTTACGAGAACGTCAACACGTTTACGTACGACGCCGACGGTAACGTCACGCGCATCGATTGCGATGCCGACATTAGCGATTCGTCGAGCACCACGACGTTTACCTACGACGCGGACGGAAACCTGATCAACAAGACGACCCATGCGGGTTACGGCGAGAGCGCGAGCACGTATATTTATCAGGACGGCAACATGGTGACCAACACCGATACCAGCTCGGCCAATCCTCGGACGGTCGTGTATTCGTACGGATACGACAAGGATCGCGTGACGTCCTTTACGCTGGACTGTCAGGGCGACACCGTGGGCACCAGGTGGACGATCACCGCGGGCTATGAGTATGACAAGGGCGGCAACATTTCGCGTATCTCGCCTGTGGCATATGACTCGCACGGCAACGATTACGGCTCGCTGAACTCGTATGCCGCGGTGGATTATTCGTACAGCGACGGAAAGCTCGACAGGATCGATTCCGAGCGCGGCGGCTATGCGGAGTTCTACTACGACGACCACGGCAACCTGACGTCGGTCGACGAGTATGCCGGCCGCGGTTCGGATGCCGAGTTTGAGTTTGAGCACGAGGTCGAGTACCAGCGCTACTTCTGCAGCAAGCACGAGAAGAACAAGCCGGAGGAGTGGATTCGTCTGGATGCAGAGTACGACGTCGACCAGGGTAGCTGGAGCAACGACTCCGATTATGGTCGTGAGTGCTTTGCAACCATGTACAAGCTCGATCCGTTAGGGGCCAGACTGAACCCGTTTGTCAAGTAGCAGCCCACTCGCAAACCACCCAAAGGGACAGACGCCTTTGGGTGGTTTTTGCTGAAGGGCGGGTGTCTGCGCCGGTTTGTCTCGATCTGTAACAGTAACTTGGCAAAAATGGGCCTAGCTGTTATAGATCGAGACAAAGAGCCGGCGCCATTCGGAAACGTCTCGATCTGTAACATCTGGAGCCGATATTGCCGCCTAGATGTTACAGATTGAGACGAAACCGGCGGGACGGGCTGAGCTGCCCCGCCCAAGCGGCGGAAAAGAAAAGGTAGATTTTTAGGCATGTCCCAAAAATCTACCTTTGCGGTTAGCCCAGCAGGTCGACGACGTTAAAGTCGGCGTTGCTCTTGGCGATGACGTCTCGGCCGCCAAAGACACAGGTTGGCGACTCGGCTGCGATGTGCGTCACATCGGCGCCGAGCGAGCGAAGCTCACCGGGCGTGGCGGCGAGCATCTGGGCGCGGCGTTCCTCGCGTGCGTGCGGATCGAGCCCGGCCAGGTAGGTCGTATTGCGGCGCTTGGTGAGCGCGTACGGCTTCACCGGTGCGTCCATGCCGCTCACGCAGCTCACGATAAAGCCCTCGAAGGCGGCCTCGTCGGGCTCAAAGCTGCCGAGCCATGCGCCTGCGCGTTCAACGCGCTCAATCGAAGGATCGACCGCCGGGTCGCGGTAGGTGTAGAACGCCGTCTGACGCTCACCGGCCGCGCGGAATCCGCAGCCGTACGCACCGCCCTTCACGCGAATTTCGTTCCACAGGTAGTCGTAGGAGAGCGCATTGGCAGCCACAGCCCAGGCGCCCGTCACGTCGATGCCCAGGCGACGCGGGTCGCACGCGCGCGCCGCAAAGCAGATGTCGCTGGGGATGACGAAAGCCTCGTGACGGTCGCGCGGCGTCGGCACCACGAGCGTGCCGCTGCCAGCGCCGTCGCCAGCGCCAAGTCCCAGGTTGCCCGCGGCATCCCAGTACGCGTCAAAGTCCTCGTCGCTGCCGGTAAAGCTCGCCATGCAGCCATCGGCCACAAAGATGCGGTCTGCCAGCTCGGCAAGCTTGGCGCGCAGGTCGTCCAGTCGCTCGTCAAAGTGCTCGAGCAGATCGCGCAGGAACAGGTAGAAGTCCACGCCCGAGAGCTGCTCGCGCACCACGGCCGAAGGCGAACTGTAGCTCATCGCGCGACCGAGCGCCGCCGAGTGGCCGTTGTTGATAAAGCCCTGCTCAAGCCCAATGCGAATCTGCGTAAGCACGTCGCGCACGCGGTCGGCGTCGGCATCGAGCAACAGCGTGCTCGACCACACCTCGCGCGGCAGACTCGCCAGCGCGTCGATCTTCTCGGACAGGGCGCCGGCGCTCACCAGCAGGTAGGGGCGCACGCCGTCCACGTCGGGCTGCGTCATGACCTCGGTCGTAAAGCTCAAAAAGCCCAGCTTGCCGGCGAGCAGGTTGTCGAGTTCCTCGGCTGAATGCTCGCGCGTGGGCAGCTGCTTGAGCAGGCGGCAGAGCAGCGTCACATAGGGCAGGTCCTCAAACGCGACGCAGCTCAGGTCGAAATACTGCATGGCGTAGGCCAAACGGTTGGTGGGGATGCCGTGGCGCAGGCAGGGGATGGGCGCTGTCGTGTCCACGACCAGCGGCGGCTCGGGGCGCGCCTCGCCAATGTCGGACACGCGCAGGCGCGGCAGCGTGGCCTTGGCCTCGGGCGTGTCCTCCGCCTCCTGCGCGGCACGCAGCACAGCTGTGCGCTCGACCACGTCGGCCAGCTCGGCATCGGTCATGGCATCGCGCTTGGCTGCCAGCTTGGCGGCCTCGGCGCTCTCCGCGCCCTCGGCGGCGTCCACCGGCACCAGCTCGACCAGCGCCATGTGGTCGTTTTCCAGCACCAGTTCGCGCAGCAGGTCCTCGAAATAGCTGCCGTCCAGCTCGCCGCGCAGCTCCTCGTACACCGGACCGTACTTGAGCGCCAGCGTCGCGGCGTCGTCATCGTAGAGCCAGGTGCTCAGCGCGTCGCACGCAATGGCCACACCGTCGGCGATACCGTAGTCGCGCTGGCGCAGGTCGTATTCGTTGCTGCTGATGATGGCTTCCAAGCGCTCGCGCGGAACGCCGTGCTTGCACAGGTCGCGGCAGGCGTCCTGGAACACGCGGCGCAGATTGCGCGCCACGCCGGGCTGCGCGTTTTGCAGCATGATGAGCTCGTAGGGCTGCAGGCTCTCGGCCGCGGTGTAGCTCACCACGTTGCCGCCCAGGCCGGCGGCCAGAATGGCCTTCTTAACCGGCGCTTCGTTGGAGCCCAGCAACGCCTCGAACAGGATATCCGCCGCGATCGTGCGCTTACGGTCGAGCGCGCTGCCCAGCACCAGGCCCAGGCCAACCAGGGCGTTCTCGGGCGTGGTTGCCATCTCGACGCGCTTATACTCGCAGGTCACGGGCGCTTGCACGCCCAGCGGATTGGGCGCCAGCGTGGACGGGTCCTCGCCGGCGGCGACGGCAGCGTCCATGCGGCGACTCGCGGCACTCGGCTGCGACAGATAGCGCTCGTCCAAAAAGGCCAGTGCGCGGTCCACGTCCAGGTCGCCGTAGAGCGTGATATAGGAGTTGGAAGGATTGTAGTGGCGCGCGTGCGTATCCAGGAACTGCTCGTAGGTGAGCGCAGGGATCGCGCGTGGGTCACCGCCGCTCTCGTGCGCATAGGCGGTGTCGGGATAGAGCGCGGCGTTGACGGCGTCGTCCAGCACGCTCATGGGGTCGGACAACGCGCCCTTCATCTCGTTGAACACCACGCCGTTATAGCGCAGCGTGCCCTCGCGCAGGCTCGCGAAGCTGCCGTCGCCCTCGCCCTCGGCGCCCTCCGGCAGGTCCAACTCGTAGTGCCAGCCCTCCTGCTCAAAAATGGTGGGTTTGGTGTAGATGGCCGGGTTGAACACAGCGTCCAGGTACACGTCCATTAGGTTGTACAGATCCTGCTCGTTGGTGGTGGCAACGGGGTAGATGGTCTTGTCGGGGTAGGTCATGGCGTTGAGGAACGTCTGCATGGAGCTCTTGATCAGGTCGACAAACGGCTCCTTGACGGGGAACTTAGCCGACCCGCACAGCACCGAGTGCTCAAGAATATGGAATACGCCGGTGGAATCGGCCGGCGGCGTCTTAAAGCCAATGGCAAAGGCCTTGTTCTCGTCGTCGCACGCCAGGTACAGCAGGCGAGCGCCCGAGGCGGTGTGGCGCAGCACGTAAGCGTCCGAGTCGAGCTCGGGCACGGTCTCGCGGCGCTCGACGGCAAAGCCGTGACAGGTGGTGCCGGGCACCAGCAGCGCGGAGGCAACGGCGCGCGGGTCGGTTGAGGTGGTGGGCATATGCAGTCTCCTTTGACGCCCCATCGGGGGCGAATCGAGTCGAATCCTCGAGAGTATACCCATATGGGGCCGCGACCCTGCGGCGAACTGAAGACGATGCCAACGGATTGGGTAAAGGCCCCGCGTGCCCGCCGCGCGAGCGTGGAAACTTGGACGCCTATCGAATGAGAGTGGTTTTTCGGACGGAATCAGCCTCAAAACGCCCAAAAGCCGTCCAAATATCCACCCTCATTTCCCGACCGTCCAAAATCCACGCTCATCCGCCGCCCGCACATCTCTCATCTCTCATTCGTCACGAATACGAGAGATAACAGAAAGACGAGAGATAAATATGAGAGATAACTGAGCAGTAAAGAGACAAGCAATCATGGTATTATCTCAATATCGATTGTTCTACCAGCAAAAACATGTTTATATGAAACAGATGGCAGACATCTTATCTTTTATCTCTCACTCATCTCTAATATGAGAGATAACAGAAAGATGAGAGATAATTACGAGAGATAACTGAGAGACGAAGGAAATCCATTCGCGGCATTCTTCGCAGAACCGAGCGAAAGGACGTGCAGATGAACGAAAACGAACTGACCGGTCTGCTCGAGTCTTTAAGGCGCATGGGCTCGGACGATCTTAACGTCGAGGTCAAGGAGAGCGCCACGACGCTTTCCCGCGACGTATGGGAAACGGTCAGCGCTTTCGCAAACACCGCCGGCGGCATCATCGTACTCGGAGTGAGCGAGCGCGCGGGTTTTGTCCCAGTTGCAAACTTTGAGACCGAGAAAGTGCTCAACCAATTCGTGGCGGGCATGGGTGATGCCGGCGGTCGCGGAAAGCTGGCCAATCCGCCCAAATACACCATTGAGCGCGTGGAGCTCCAGGGCACCGTGGTTCTGGTCATTACGATTGAGGAGCTCGATCCGTCGAGCAAGCCCTGCTATGTCATAGAGCGGGGCGCCCAGGGCGGCAGCTACAAGCGCATCGATGACAAAGATGTGCCGCTTTCATCGACTGAGGTGCTCGCATTGGCGTCATACGGTCGAGCGACTCCGAGCGATCGCGACGCGGTGGCGGGTGCGGGCGCGGACAATCTCGACGAGACGCTGGTCGACCGTACGATAGATCGGGCTTTCTCGTTGACGCCCCGGGCAATGCGCGGCGCGCCGGACAAACAAACGAAGCTGGAGCGCCTAAATATCCTTGATTCCCAGGGCAATGTCACCAAGGCTGGACTCCTAGTTGTGGGCACCTACCCTCAGCAGTTCTATCCCAAGCTCTTCATTGACGTGGCTGTCCATGCGGGAACTCAGAAGGGCATGGCGGGGTCGCTGAGGTTCATGGACCGCACAATCTGTGAGGGAACGTTGGGCGAGATGATCTCGGATGCTGTCGCGGCCGTCGCCAAGAATTTGCGGCGAACCTCGACCGTCCAAGGTGTCTCGCGTGTCGACTCGCTGGAGATTCCCGAGGAGGTTCTGCGCGAGGCAATCGCCAACGCCGTAATCCACCGAGAATACGGAGATCGGTTCTGTGGGCAGTCGATCGCTGTTGACGTCTTTGATGACCGTATCGAGGTGACGAACCCCGGCGGCCTATACGGGGGAAAGACTCGCGAGAACTTGTTTGACGGCAGCTCCCGATGCCGTAACGCGACGCTCGTGAAACTCATGTCGATTGTCCCGCTGCCGGATGGCGCAGGTTCGCCGGCTGAGGGCAATGGCTCGGGCATCCCGATGATGATCGATGCCATGCGCGCGCATGGTCTGGCCGAGCCCCTGTTCTGCCCGGGGTTCGATCGGTTCAAGGTCGTACTTTACCGTTCAAAGATCGAGCCGGTCGATCATGGCGGGGGCTTAATTGTGACGGCACTCAAACACTACGGCGAGCTGGGGACGCGTGAGCTGGCAGAACGTACGGGGCTTACAATTTCCCAGGTAAGGTCGCGCGTCAACGCGCTCATTGCTCAAGGCGAGCTTGAGCCCACGGCGCCGGCGACGAGCCGCAACCGCAAGTATCGACTGTCAGAGCGCGTGGAATAAATGCGCTAGTGGACGAGGCGACCCAATAATCGACTCTCGATTGGCGCCCACTAAGGTTAAGCGGTTGTTGCCCAGTTGACGGTGATGCTAAAGACTCGGCTTACGCCGGCATGGCCGCGAACCCGTCCATCAAGAACAGCCTAAGAACCAGCTTGATGACATATCCCGGTTTGACTTCAGCCGCGTCAAAGACATGGCGCTCGGCGAGCTCGCTGCAGTATGTATAGATGTCGCGGATAAGGTCCGCGCCCGAAAGCGTAAACATGTAGCCTGCGTCCGAAAGCGCATTGGGCGCGGCGGGCAACTTGGCCATGTGGCAGAACGTTTGCAGGTCGGGCGCCATAACATTCTGGTAGTCGAGGTGGCCGCTGGCATCCTGTGCGGCAAGCTCCAATTGGCGCACAAAATCCAGCGCCGCTGCCAGCACAAAGCTCGGCGTAGGCGCGTTGACGTCCTGAGTGGTCGCCACGAGCCTGCCCGCCGCCTGCGTGACAAGCCAAGCGACCTCGCGCTGGCAACGCACGGCCTTGCGCGTAACCGGCTTGATGGACGAAGAAGAAACGCTCCCCTTAGGCGGATTCGAAGCAGCCACAAGACCCTCCCATGAACAATCCGGCCCAACAAGCTCGGATGAAACACGTGCTACATCAGTATACAGGGGAGTGGGGTAGCGGGGTACAAGCGCGCCAACGGCAAACCGAGAGCATCAACGACGTGCCGATCGCGGAATGAGATCTCGTAATAATTGACTCTCGGCCATATTATTGAGGGGCATGACTCGCGTTCGTATGGTTGTAGGTGCTGGCGATGAACGACATTGACCTTGCTGTTCCGTTGATGGATGGACCAAGCTATGACCGTGCCTGCAGTCTCGTGCCTTCCGAATACGTTGAGGCATGGGAGTGGTTTCTGGGTGAGGAACAGCGCGGCGGCGTTTGGACCAGCCTTCCGCACCACACCAAGGAAGATAGCCCTCAGTATCAGTATCGTTTGAGAATTGGCTCGGACTTCTTTCCCGTAACGCGGGATTCAGGGATCTTCTGGCCGGGCCAGGATCGGGTGAAGCAAGATCCCAATAAGATCTTTGCGCTTTCGGTCCATAACTCTAAAAAGAGCTTCTACACCGATGTGCCTCCGCTCTATTTGGACGATGGTACGTGGGTCATTAAGTACTCGGTTCAAGCGCCGGGTACCGTTGGTTTTCGAGACCAGAATTACAACCGTAAAATGCTCAACTGCATGGAATGTGGCGTTCCAGTCGGAGTCATATTTGCAACCGAGGTGGGCTATAAGGTGCTCGGCCTTGCGTTTGTTGAGCGGTTCGAGCCCGAAAACGGATGGTTTGTTCTGCACGGTCCTGTTCATAAAGGCGGACCGGACCCTCGTTTTGCGTCCGATATGAGTTATCTGAAGCACATGCCCGTCGATATTGAGTTTGCCGGA
This sequence comes from uncultured Collinsella sp., assembly GCA_958445985.1. Taxonomy (GTDB): domain Bacteria; phylum Actinomycetota; class Coriobacteriia; order Coriobacteriales; family Coriobacteriaceae; genus Collinsella. The sequence goes on from CAUCUN010000006.1 coordinate 95,894, forward strand.
CAGGGTGCGACCGACGACGAAAAGGTCCGCTATGCGTTAAGGCGCGAGCGATTGGGGCAGCAATGGTTCCGCAAGCAGCTCGTTGCCGCCTATGATGGCCGTTGCGCGGTGTCGGATTGCGGCGTCAGCGAAGCTCTGGAGGCTGCACATATCGAGAATTACTCGGGACCCAGATCGCAGGTTGCCAGCAACGGCATTCTGCTTCGGCGCGACCTTCATTCCCTATTTGATGCTCACCTGATTTCGTTTGAGCCTGTTTGCGGCGAATATCGGCTGTGCGGATCGTACCTGCTGGATAAGACCGACTACGCTTCCTTTGCGGGCGCGACGCTAAGGCAGCCGAATGAGCGTCAGTGGCGACCCAATACGGTGTTTCTTGAGGCCCATCGCATTGAGTTCGATCGCTCGGAAAAGAAGCGTGAAAAGGCGGGACTTCTGCCGTATTAGCGTATTTGGCTTTGGCATTCTTTGACGATCGTGTTGTTTGATCGGATCGCGTGGCGATGCAATCTCGCGCACGCCCGCCGGTGCATGCTCTTCCTGTTTTGCATAGCGAGAGGGGAGCGTGTATGAGCTGGCGAGGCGATATTGCGATGGGGAAGTACGGAAAACTGCCTTGTGCCCTTATAGACAACAATATGTTTCCGAGCGTAGAGGTTGATTGCGGGTCGTTTGTCGTCACCTGCCCTTGCTGCGGCTCGCAAATACAGTGTCTTGACATTCGGTTCATCGATGCGCGCGACAGACTCAGCGACGAAGTGAGAAAACAGACAGGCGTTCATATGCCGGTGTATCCGGAGAAATGCCCTGTTTGTGGCCTCGATATCGTGTATGACGCCGGCGACGAGGGATAGGTGATGCGGAGGAGCTGGCTGTGAAGGCATCTCCGTCCCTACAAATAAACCCCCTCACCGAGTTGCCTGTGGAACTCGGCGTGATGGTCGCGTGCCCAGGTAAAGAGTGCCTGGTCAAAGTCGGTGCGCGTGGCCGGGACGCCAAAGACGCCGGCAACTTCGACGCGCACAAACTCCAGTGCCGGCAGCTTGTTGATGGCAGTGAGGGCAAACGGGGACGAGGGCTCCTCGAACAGATAGCGACTGCCTTGCAGCGCGTCGCAACTGGTGCACGTGTTGCCGAGCGACGGGGCTTTGGAGGCTCGCGCGCCTACGGGCTTGTAGCCGCAGCGCTTATGAAGGTAGTCGCGGATCTCGCCCGGCACGCAGCCAAGAGCGGGCACGATGGCGAGTGCGTTGGCGTTGGCCGTGTCGATGGCAATGTGCCCAGCTTCGTTGGGCGCGTGCGCGATGGCGATGCTCTCGTCGTTATTGGTTCGATAGGGAATGCCGAAGGCCGCGACCGAGGTCTCTTTGTGACACTTCCAGCACTCGCGCTTGCCCAGTACTAGATATATATACGGTGCTGAGGGGTCGGATCGGTCAACACCGGGCAGCCACTCGGCAAAGGGCTCGGGGTTGACGCCGCTGGGTACATACCAGATCTTCTTGGTCCGGTCCCATTTGGCGCCCAGCGCCTTGGCTTCTTCTTTGTGCGAAAAGGGGACATCGAGCTCGGTGCGCATGGCGGCTCCTTGGTGCTGCAGGTGCAAGTGGCTCAAGGATACCGCAGGGCGCAGACATCGCGGCGTTTTGCCGAGAAGTTGCGGTGCGGACTGATTGGTTATGCCGATGGATAGATCGGCAAGTAGATGGTCGGCTTTTGGCTGGTTGGACGGTTGGAACTGCCGGCGGATTTGGCGACATAAAACAAAACAGCCCAGAGAGCATAGCCTCTGAGCTGCGAACATTTGGTGGGCGTTAGAAGATTTGAACTTCTGACCTCTTCCGTGTCAGGGAAGCGCTCTCCCCCTGAGCTAAACGCCCGATCAAGGGTGCGCAAGCGCGCAAGGGATAATATAACGGAGCCTGAACTCGGTGGCAAGAACATTTTTAAAAATCGCTTACATTGTGGAATTCGGGGGCTTTGGCGTATCCATCTCAAAAGAGCCTGCTGCCGCGATTTGGCTGTCGCATAATGCAAGGCCATTGCGGTATCGAGCTATGGAAAGACGCCTGCGGAATTGTCCTACCGATAAGCGGACAAGCCTCCAGCTGATGACTTCGCCGTGGTAAGGTAAGCCGAATTGTTTCCAGGCTGTTTCGGGGGAGTGGAATGAGCAAAGAGTGTGTCGAGCAGGTCGAAGGCGCAGGGGCTTCGGTGCCGATGACCGATATATCGAACATTGATGTGCCCGAGGGCACCGACGAGCTCAGCCGTAGCACCCGCCGCGCCTGGCGCGAGCGCCTGAACAGCGCTTCGACGCGCAAGATGATCACGGGCGTCTTGGCTACGCTGGTGGGCGGTTCGTTTTGGGGCTTCTCGGGCACCAGCGCGAGCTTTCTGTTCGATACCTACCACGTCGACACCTTGTGGCTTATGAGCGTACGTCAGATTCTCGCCGGTCTACTCTTTATGGCCGTGGTTGTTACGCGCGACCGCGAGCGCCTGATTAAGCTCTGGACCACACCCGCTGATCGCAAGCAGCTGCTGCTCTTTACCGCCTTTGGCCTGCTGTTCAACCAGTTTTGCTATCTTTCGGCCGTGCGCCTGACGAACGCCGGAACCGCGACGGTGCTCCAGTGCCTGCAGCTCGTTATCATCATGGGCTACACCTGCGTGATCGATCGCCGCATGCCGCGTACTCGCGAAGTCATCGGCATTGGCCTGGCTCTGGGTGGAACCTTTTTAATCGCCACCGGCGGCGACCCCACCAGCCTGAATATCTCGCCGCTTGGCCTGGCAGCAGGTCTTATGTGTGCGATCAGCGCCGCGTGTATGGCGGTGATTCCCGCCAAGATCCTGCCCGAATACGGCAGCCCCATCGTCACGGGCTCGGCAATGCTCACGGCGGGCGTGGTCTCGTGCGTCTTCGTGCAGCCCTGGGCGCATATGCCGGCGCTCGACGCTGCCGGCATCGAGGCGCTCGCGGTGTTTGTGGTCGTGGGCTCGTTTTTGGCGTACATGCTCTATATGCAGGGCGTTAAGGACATCGGCTCGGTGCGTGCGAGTCTCATCGGAACCGTGGAGCCCGTCTCGGCGACCATCACCAGCGCCGTTATGCTGGGCACGGTGTTTTTGCCGACCGACCTTATCGGCTTTGCCATGATCATCGTGATGATGTTCCTCACGGTGTAGCTGGCGCCGCCGCCAAGACGGGAAAGGTGTTGTGCCGCATTTTCGCCAATTGACGTCCGTGTCTGGAGTTTAGCTGTCGATGCTCAAAATGCCATAAACTAGTAACGTTATGGACTTTTTCATTGCGACTCAATTGCGAGGATTTCTTTATGGCTGGTAATCACTTTAAGGGCAGCGATAGCGGCCGCCCTGCAGTTCCGCCGCGTCCGAACGGGGCTGGTAAGGCCGGCACGCCGGGCGGCGCTGGACAGGGCGGTTCCGGTAAGCGCGTGTCCCCGGGCGAGACGGCGATGTTTACCGCTCTGTACGAGCAGTCTCAAAAGGCAAAAAAGACCGGCCGTGCAAGAGGGAATGTCTTTGCGGACGGTGCAACCTCCGCGTCGCAGCCGAGTGGGGCTCCTTCGGTACCTGCGAACAACGCAGGTGCTGCCAACGCTGCGAATGGCGCCGGCAACGTTAATGCCGGCAAGGCCGCCAACAATACTCCCTCTGCCGGTGGCGCGGGGCTTACGGGTAACCTTGGCACGATCTACACCGGCGCCTCCGAGACTGGCACGTTCGCCCGCCTGGATGATAGCGGTGCCGAGTTTGCGGGCTCGGGTTCCAAGGAAGATTATTACGATTTTGGCTTGAACTACGGTAGCGACGCTTCGTCGAGTTCGACCTCTGACGGTCTGGTCCGTCATCGCCATCGCAAGGGCGAGCGCAAAAAGCGTCACACCGGCGCCATTATTGCCGCTGTAGTCGCGGTGCTTCTCGTTGCGCTTGGCGCAAGCGGCTTTATGCTGCTTAACTCGGCAAAGACCGTAAAGAGCGAAGCGAAGGAGGCTGTCGAGATCGTCGGTGGCCTTAAGGACAAGGTCACGTCGGGCGATTTTTCGACGCTGCCTGACGACGCGAAGAAGATCGATGAGCTCTGCAACAGCATGAAGGCGGAGACCTCGAGCCCGCTGTGGGCGGCGGCTTCGTTTATCCCGGTGTATGGCAGCGATATCAATGCGGCCCGCACCATGATTGACGCCCTGTCCGATGTCTCGAGCAATGCGCTGGTTCCCATGGCCGATAACCTTTCGCAGGCTACGCCCGGCAAACTGTTCCAGGACGGCATGATTAACGTGTCCGCGCTGCAGGCGGTCGCCGATTCGCTTTCCAGCAGCTCGAAGGTGTTCAAGAGCGCCAACGAGAAGATCCAGGGCATTGGCGATACTCATATTTCTCAGGTGACCGAGCTGGTCGATAAGGCCAAGGACGGCTTTGCCACCCTCAACGGTGCGGTTGACGCGGCGGAGAAGGTCGCCCCCGTCCTTCCCCAGATGCTCGGCGCCAACGGCCAGACGCGCAACTACCTTATGTACGCCATGAACAACGTCGAGATTCGTGCTTGCGGCGGCTTTGGCGGTTCGCAGGGCCTGATTTCGGTCACTGACGGCCAGATGTCGATTGGCGAGTTTGTTCCCCGCATTGGACTCAGCGAGGATGAGGCAGTCGAGAGCGTCGACGAAGAGGATGAGGCGCTGTTCGGCAACCACAGTAACCTGTACAACTCGGGCAATACCTATTCGCCTGATTGGCCCCGCAACTCGCAGCGTGTCGCCGCGCTGTGGAAGTCCCAGTATGGACAGGACGTTGATGGCGTCATCGGTATCGACCCGGTGTTCCTGCAGTATCTGCTGGGCCTGGTCGGTAATGTCTCGCTGCCCGACGGAACGGTTGTCGACGGCACCAACGCGGCGAAGGTTCTCATGCACGATGTGTATTGGAACTATCCGGTCGAGGAATCGGACGGCATCTTTGCGGCTGTTGCCAGCGCCGCCTTCGACAAGATTCTCGGTGGCATCGGTGACGTCGACGTTACAAAGCTTGTCGGTGCATTCGAGCGCGGTGCCGAAGAGGGCCGTCTGATTGCTTGGATGAGAAACGATGATGAGCAGAATGCCATCAAAGAGACGGGCATTGACGCTTCGCTGCCCGATCCGGATGATCCGAGTGCCGATCCCGTTGCCGGCGTTTACTTTAACAACCTGAGCTTCTCCAAGCTCGACTGGTATCTGAACGCCGACACGCAGATCGGCCAGGGCATCAAGAACGGCGACGGCACGTGCTCGTATCGCATCACCGTTACTCTGACGAACATCATGACGCAGGAGGAGGCAGGCAAGCTGCCCGACTACGTTGCGGCGAGCGCACCCGATGCCGCGCGTGACGACGAACGCCTGAATGTCTCGTTGTTTGCCCCGACGGGCGGCAACATCAGTGACCTTACGGTTGAGGGCACACAGTTTGGTCTTGGCGCCGCTACGTGGCATGGAATCCCCTTCTATTCGGGCACCGTTGACCTGCATGCTGGCGAGACGACGACGATCACGTATACGCTGACCACGTCGGCCGAGGCGGGGGACAAGCCGCTTACGCTGCGTCAGACTCCTACATGCCAGGCAGCTCGCGACAGCGCGTCGGCGTAGGGTTTTTCTGGTAGCGCAGATAATCGAGTACCATTTTGGGGCGGACAGGCAATCTGTTCGCCCCTATTTTGTAAGGAGAGCGCATGAAGTACTTTGGCACCGACGGCTTTCGCGGTGAGGCCAACGTTGGGCTGACGGTAGAGCACGCTTATAAGATTGGCCGTTTTGTGGGCTGGTATTACGGCGCCAACCGCGAGCGCAAGGCACGCGTGATCGTGGGCAAGGACACGCGTCGCTCGAGTTATATGTTTGAGGCGGCGCTGGTGAGCGGCCTGGTCGCGAGCGGTGCGGACGCCTATATGCTGCACGTGATCCCCACGCCGGGCGTAGCGCATCAGACTGTGGAAGGCTGCTTCGATTGCGGCATCATGATCAGCGCGAGCCACAACCCGTTTTGCGATAACGGCATTAAGCTCGTCAACAGCGACGGCTTTAAGATGGACGAGGACGTCCTGGAGCTCATTGAGGACTACATCGATGGCAAGAGCGAGGTGCCGCTGGCAACGGGCAACCACATCGGTGCCACGGTGGACTACATGCAGGGCCGCAACCGCTACATTGCTTCGCTCATTGCAAGTGCGAACTTTTCGCTGCAGGGCGTCAAGATCGGTATCGACTGCGCCAACGGCTCGGCTTCCTCGGTGGCCAAGCCGGTGTTCGACGCGCTGGGCGCCGACGTGCGCGTGATCAACGCCGCGCCCGATGGCTTTAACATCAACGTCGACTGCGGCTCCACGCATATGGAGCGCCTACAGCGCCACGTGGTGGAGCAGGGCCTGGATGTGGGATTTGCCTACGACGGCGATGCCGACCGCTGCCTGGCCGTGGACGAGCGCGGCCGCGTGGTCGACGGCGACCAGATCCTGTACGTGTGCGGCGTGTACCTGAACAAGCACGGGCGTCTCTCGGGCGGTACCGTGGTACCGACGATCGCCAGCAACTTTGGTCTGGTCAAGTCGCTGGAGCTTGCCGGACTGAGCGCCGTGACCAGCGGCGTGGGCGACCGTCACGTGTATGCCAAGATGCGCGAGGGCGGCTACAGCCTGGGCGGCGAGCAGACGGGCCATACGATCTTTGGCGATATCGAGCGCACGGGCGACGGCATTATGACCTCGCTGCGCGTGATGGAAGTGATTCGTGCCGAGCGCGAGACACTCTCGCAACTCACGGCTCCGTGCAAGCTGCTGCCACAGGCGCAGGTGGCCGTGCACGTGGCGGACAAGGACGCCGCGCTCGAGAACATGGGCGTGCAGAACGCCATCGCCGAGGCCGAGGCCGCGCTGGCAGGCGAGGGCCGCGTACTGGTGCGCAAGAGCGGAACCGAGTCGGTGATCCGCGTTTTGGCCGAAGCCCCCGACCAAGCCGCCGCCGACGCCGCCATGAAGCGCATCGCCAACGCGCTCGAGGCTTTATAGTTACGCGGTTTTACCAAACCGCGTAACTGCTCGACGCTGCAAACGGCCCCAAGCGGCAATCTGACGTTCAATTTCACCCGGCACTTGGGGACGTTCCTATTGTGCCGGCATGAAAGGAACGTCCCCAAGTGCCGGGTCTCTGGCTTAGATGAAAAAGGGGCGCCGCGGAACCAACCCGCGGCGCCCCTTTGCGGTGGCGTGTCGCCTAAGCTTTACAGCTCGTAGAGCGTGGTGAACTTGTCCTGCAGGTAGCTGCAGTAGTAGCGGGCATCGAACGCCATGCCGCAGGCGCCCTTGATGAGTTCCGGTGCGTCCTTGGCGCGTCCCCACTGCCAAATGTGCTCGCCCAGCCAGGCGCGGACGGGTGTCAGGTCGCCGCTCGCACAGGCGTCGGTAAGGTCGACACCGTCGCGGCACATGGCCGGCACAAACATGGCATCGTAGGCACTGCCCAGCGCATACGTGGGGAAGTAGCCAAACGAGCCGCCGCTCCAGTGCGTATCCTGTAGGCAGCCGTGCGTGTCGTCGGGAACGGGAATGCCCAGGTACTCATCCATAAAGCGGTTCCAAAGCGCGGGGATGTCCTTGGCCGTGGCCTCGCCGGCAAACAGCATGCGCTCGATCTCGTAGCGCACCATAACGTGCAGCGGATAGGTGAGCTCGTCGGCCTCGGTGCGGATCAGCGAAGGCTGCGCAATGTTCACGGCGTGGTAGAGCGCGTCTTCGTCCACGTTGCCGTAGACCTCGGGCGCATGGCGGCGCAGTACCTCGAGCAGCGGTCCCATAAAGGCACGGCTGCGGCCCACGGTGTTCTCAAAGAAGCGGCTCTGGCTCTCGTGGATGCCCATGGAGGTGCCGCCCTCCAGGCAGGTGCGCGCATAGGCGGGATTGACGCCCAGCTCGTACATGGTGTGCCCCGCCTCGTGGATGATGCTGTAGACGTTGGAGATGCAATCGTCCTCGTAGATGTGTGTCGCGATGCGCGCGTCACCCACGGCAAAGCCCTCGCTAAACGGGTGCTCGGTAAAGGCAAGCGTGGTGTCGTCCAGGTTCAGGCCGACGAGCTTCATCAGGTCGAAGCTCATGGCGCGCTGGGCGGCCTCGGGCACGCGGGCGTGCAAAAAGTCGGCATCGGGCTGCTGGCCGCGCTCGCCGATGGCGTGCACGAGCGGCACGACCGTGGCCTTGACCTCCTCGCAAAACGCGTCGAAGCTCTTGGCGGAAAGGCCGCGCTCGTACTGGTCGAGCCAAACATCGTAGGGGTCGCGCTTGGGATCCATGAGCTCTGCCTGATGCTTAAGTTGGGCGACGATTCTATCCACATAGGGCTCAAAGCTCGCCCAGTCGTTGGCCGTCTTGGCTTTGTGCCACACGGCGTCGGCCTCGCAGGTGAGCCTGGTCCAGGCCTCGGCCTCCTCGGTAGGAATAACGCTTGCCTCGCGCTGGTCGCGGCCGAGCACGCGGATCTCGTCGAGCAGCTGCGGGTCGTCTACGTGTCCGCCTGCAACCGTCTCGCGCGCTAACGAGCGTACGAGCTCAACGGACTTCTCGCTGGTCAGTAGCTTGTGATGTTCGCCGGCAAGCGTGCCCATGGCGTCGGCACGGGCGGCAGCGCCGTTGGCAGGAGCAATCGTCGCTCCATCGAACTCGGCAATCTTGAGCAGGTACTCGCGAGTCCACAGCTTGCCCTCGAGTTTGCGGAACTTTTTGACGGCCTTGTCGACTTTAGCAGCCTTGACGCCCTTGGCAGCCTTTGCCACGGCGGCCTTGGCCTTCTTATCGAGTTTCTTTCCCATACCGCATCCTTAATCTCGCAGGCCGAGCGCCGCAGACGGGTGCACGGCCAGTTTGCACAGCTACCTGCCTTGTACCCAGCGCGAACAAAACGGAACGCGGCGATGCGCTCGCGAAATGTGTTATCCTATAGCCCAATGCGTTGACGGAGAGGGTTTTGCCCGCCGTGTCGCCGGCAAGAGAGGGAAGGTCATGGGCTGCAAGCCTTCCTGCGGTGGCAAGGGCCAAGCGTTCACTCCCGAGCAGCGACCTCAACGGGCGCGCGGCCGGTGGCAGCGAAGCTCCAGTAGGGAAGCCGTGAGCCTCGCGACAAGGGGCGCAGAGTGGGCACGGCGGGCCAGACATCCGCCGGGTCAAACAAGGTGGTACCGCGGAATTCAACCGTCCTTGGGCAATGTACATGCCCGAGGGCGGTTTTTTGTTACCGAACCGGGCCGCGTTTTCGCAACGTCAGACGGCGGCAGCCGCCTCGGCAAGCGGGGAACGCGAGAGACGAAAGGGAAGACATGAGTCTGATTGATGATCTGGTCAAACTCGAGGAAGAGGCCAAGGAGCTCGTCACTAGCGCCGACGACGCCGCCAAGCTCGAGGCTGCGCGCGTTGAGCTGCTCGGTCGCAAAGGCCGTATCACCGGCCTGATGCGCATGATGGGCAAACTCGCCCCCGAGGATCGTCCCATGATGGGCAAGCGCGCCAACGAGATGCGCCAGCTGATCGAGGGCATGCTCGACGAGCGCACCACCGAGATGAAGGCCGCCGCCCTCAAGCACGCACTCGAGCACGAGGCCGTCGACATCACGCTGCCGGGCATCCGTCCGCAGATCGGTCACCAGCACCTGATCAAGCAGATCATCGAGGAGGCCGAGGACATCTTCTGCGGCATCGGCTACACCGTCGAGTCCGGCCCCATGGTCGATACTTCCTACTACAACTTCACTGCGCTCAACGCCCCCATGGATCACCCGAGCCGCTCGGCCCGCGATACCTTCTACGTGGTCGATAACAACCCCGGCAGCGTCGCGCACCCCGAGGCTCACGCCCATGGCGAGTCCGACGTGCTGCTGCGCACCCAGACCTCGGGCGTACAGATCCACACCATGGAGTCGCAGAAGCCGCCCATCTACATGATCTGCCCGGGCACCGTCTACCGTCCCGATACGGCCGACGCCTGCCACCTGCCGCAGTTCAACCAGATCGAGGGCCTGGTCGTCGACGAGGGTATCACCTTTGGCGACCTGAAGGGCACGCTCGACTACTTTGTTAAGTGCATGTTTGGCGAGGACCGCAAGACGCGCTACCGTCCGCACTTCTTCCCCTTCACCGAGCCTAGCTGCGAGGTGGACGTGAGCTGCCACGTCTGCGGCGGCAAGGGCTGCAACTTCTGCAAGCACAGCGGCTGGATCGAGATCCTGGGCTGCGGCATGGTCGACCCCAACGTCCTGATCAACTGCGGCATCGACCCCGAGAAGTACACCGGCTTCGCCTTTGGTATTGGCGCCGAGCGCGTCGCGGCACTGCGCTACGACCTGCCCGACCTGCGAACGTTGATGACTGGTGACATGAGGTTCTTGAACCAGTTCTAGAACGCTTTCTTCTTAGTTGCAGTTTCCGGCTCAAAGCCGCATTTATGAAAGGAGACCAGTTAGATGCGCGTTTCTTACGACTGGCTCAAGACCATGATCGATATTCCGGAGGATCCCAAGACCCTTTCGGACGAATATATCCGTACCGGCACCGAGGTCGAGGCGATCGACACCGTGGGCGAGTCCTTCGACCACGTGGTGACCGCCAAGGTGCTCACCAAGATCCCGCACCCCGATAGCGACCACATGTATGTGTGCTCGGTCGACGTGGGTGACAAGAACCTCGACGCCGACGGCAACCCCGCCCCGCTGCAGATCGTCTGCGGCGCGCAGAACTTCGAGGCCGGCGACCACATCGTCACGGCCATGATCGGCGCTGTCCTGCCCGGCGACGTCAAGATCAAGAAGAGCAAGCTTCGCGGCGTCGTGTCCATGGGCATGAACTGCTCCGCGCGCGAGCTCGGCCTGGGCGGCGACCACTCCGGCATTATGATCCTGCCCGAGGATACGCCCTGCGGCATGCCGTTTGCCGAGTACGTGGGCTCGAGCGACACCGTGCTCGACTGCGAGATCACGCCCAATCGTCCCGACTGCCTGTCCATGATCGGCATGGCCCGCGAGACCGGCGCCATCTTCGATCGAGATTTCCACGTTGAGCTGCCCGCCATCAAGGCCGAGACCGGCCGCGCGACCGACGACGAGCTTTCCGTCGAGATTGCCGACGAGGGCCTGTGCGACCGCTACGTTGCCCGCATCGTGCGCAACGTGAAGGTCGGTCCGTCGCCCGACTGGATGGTCAAGCGCCTCAACGCCCTGGGCGTGCGCCCGCACAACAACATCGTCGACATCACCAACTACGTGATGATGCTCACCGGCCAGCCGCTGCACGCCTTTGACCTCGACACCTTTGCCGAGCGCGATGGCCATCGTCGCGTTGTGGTTCGCGCCGCCCAGCAGGATGAGAAGTTCACGACGCTCGATGGCGAGGAGCGCACGCTCGACGCCGGCATGGGCCTCATCACCGACGGCGAGCGCCCTGTGGCGTTGGCCGGCGTCATGGGCGGCATGGATTCCGAGATCGAGGACGATACCGTCGATGTGATGGTCGAGAGCGCCTGCTTCAATGCCGGCCGCACCTCGCACACCAGCCGTGACCTGTCGCTGATCTCCGACGCCTCCATCCGCTTTGAGCGCCAGGTCGACGAGACCGGCTGCGTGGACGTCGCCAATGTGACGTGCGCGCTTATCGAGGAGATCGCCGGCGGCGAGGTCGCCCCCGGCTATGTGGACGTGTTCCCCGCGCCCAAGACCATCGACAGCATCAAGCTGCGCCTGGCCCGCGTGCACGCCATCTGCGGTGCCGACATCGAGCCCGACTTTATCGAGCGCTCGCTCACCCGCCTGGGCTGCACCGTCGAGCGCGACGGCGAGGACTTTATGGTCACGCCGCCGAGCTTCCGTCCCGACCTGCCGCGTGAGATCGACCTGATCGAGGAGGTCCTGCGCCTATGGGGCATGGGTCGCGTCACGGCGACCATTCCGGCTGCCAAGAACCACATCGGTGGTCTGACGCGCGAGCAGAAGCTTACCCGCAAGGTTGGCGAGATCCTGCGCGCCTGTGGCCTCAACGAGACCACGACCTTTGGCTTTGCCGCCCCGGGCGACCTGGAGAAGATTGGCATGTCCACCGAGGGCCGCGGCTGCCCCGTGGTTCTCATGAACCCGCTGGTGGCCGAGCAGACCGAGATGCGTCGTTCGCTGCTGCCGGGCCTGCTGCAATCCGTGGCCTATAACGAGGCCCACGGCACGCCCAACGTGCATCTGTACGAGGTCGGCAGCCTGTTCCACGGTCGCGAGAACGCCAGCCTGCCCAAGGAGACCAAGTCCGTGGCGGGTGTGCTCTCGGGCCAGTGGAGCGAGCAGTCTTGGAGCATGAAGTACCGCAAGCTGCGCTTCTTCTTTGGTAAGGGCATTGTCGAGGAACTGCTCGCCCAGCTGCGCATCGAGAAGGTTCGCTTCCGTCCCGTCGAGGGCGAGGGCTACGCTTTCTTGCAGCCGGGTCGTGCGGCCGAGGTTCTGTCCGGCGGCACCGTGCTGGGCTGGGTCGGCGAGATTCACCCCAAGGCGCGCGAGGCGATGGGCATCGATGAGGTTGTCGTTGCCTTTGAGCTCGATCTGGACAAGCTGATCAAGGGTGCCCGCAACCAGGAGAACTACCGCGAGTTCTCGCAGTACCCGGCTGTTGAACACGACCTTGCTATCGTGGTCGACAACGCTGTGACCTGCGAGGATCTTGAGCGCCGTATTACCAGCGCCGGCGGCAAGCTGCTCGAGGGCGTGCGCCTGTTCGACGTCTACCGCGATCCCATCCGTATCGGTGCGGGCAAGAAGTCCATGGCCTTTGCGCTTACGTATCGCTCCGACGACCACACGCTCACCAGCGAAGAGGTCGAAAAAGCGCACCAGAAGATCGTCACCAAGGTGTGCAAGGGCGTAAACGGCGAGGTCCGCGGCTAGGATTTGCGCTGGGTATAGGTCAGCTGTGGCTGCTGCTGAGTCCTACGTGACCGCTATGCTCGGTATGAGACACCGCTGAGCCTGCATATATGACACGCGCATTACATAACGGCGTGCTGCTTTGTCGGCAGTGCGCCGTTTTGCTATGATAGCCCGCGGCGTGTTACGAATCTAACAATACGTAACACTCTTAAGGTGATTTAAGCGGCGTTGCAATTCCGTGCGCCGATAACCGGGAGGCGTACATGCACATTCCAGATAATTATCTGTCTCCGCAGACCGATGCCGTCATGGCGGTGGCAATGGTGCCCGTTTGGGTCCATTGCATCAAAAAGGTGCGCGCTACGCTCGATCGCGAGCACATGGCGTTCTTGGGCATTTGCGCCGCGTTCTCCTTCTTGCTCATGATGTTCAACGTGCCGCTGCCCGGCGGTACCACTGGTCACGCCGTTGGTGGCGCGCTCATCGCACTGCTGCTGGGCCCCGAGGCCGCGGCTATCGCTGTCTCGGTTGCGCTGGCGCTGCAGGCGCTGCTGTTTGGCGACGGCGGCGTTCTGTCGTTTGGCGCCAACTGCTTTAACATGGCCTTTGTGCTGCCGTTTGTCGCTGCTATCGTGTTCCGTGCGCTCAACAGCCGTCTGTACGACAAGAGCTGGGGCACCTCGGTTTCTGCCATCGTGAGCGGCTGGGTCGGTCTGTGCCTGGCGGCCCTGTGCGCGGCAATCGAGTTTGGTATTCAGCCGATGCTCTTTACCAACGCTTCAGGTGCGCCGCTGTACTGCCCCTTCCCGTTGTCTGTGGCTATTCCGGCCATGTTGATCCCGCATATGCTGGTCGCCGGTGTTGTCGAGGGCGTGGCGACGGCTGCGATCTACGGTTTCATTAAGAAGACGGCACCGAGCATTATCGTCGGACCCGAGGCCGTCGATGGCCAGCTTGCTGCCGAGGGCGCTGCTGCCAAGAAGACCTCGCTGGTCCCCACGCTCATCTTGGTTGCCGTGCTTGTCGTGGCCACGCCGCTGGGCCTGCTGGCCACGGGTGACGCCTGGGGTGAGTGGGACGCCGAGGGCGCCGCGACCGCCGTTCAGGAGGCTGGCGACGACAGCCTGCAGGCTTCGGTCGGTCTCGATACCCCGACCTTTGCCGACGCTCTGCCCACGGGCGATTATCTGCAGGCCTATTCTGAGGAGCAGGGCCTTGGCTTTGCCGGCCAGGCCGCGATGTATATTCTTTCGGGCGTGATTGGCGTGGCGGTGCTCACCATCGCATTCCGTCTGATTTCGCTGACGGTCAAGGAAAGCGGTGCTCATGGCAATAGCCGAGCTGCCTAGCTGGCTTGCGGCCGAGGAGCGATACGAGCCCGCGGGGTTTCGGCATCGTGTGATGCAAAAGAATGTCCTGCACCTGGCGAGCCTGCTTGAGCGGGTTCGCCTGGGTGGAGGTGCGCACGAGGGCGGGTCGATGGTCGACCGCGCCCTTTCTTGCGTTTCGGCTCCGGTGCGTCTGGTGGGGATGTTCGTTTGCGTCCTGTGCGTGTGTCTGACGCAAAGCCCGCTGTACCTGATGTTGATGGCGGCAATCGCGTTGGTGTTGGTCGCGGTGCGCCCTGCACGCGGGCTGCGCGCGACCTTTGTACCGGCGCTCGGCGCCACGGGGCTTGCGGCGGCTCTGACACTGCCTGCCCTGCTGCTGGGCGCGTCTGCCACGGGCACCATGCTCAAGATCGCGCTCAAGACGTTTATTAATGTGTCGCTGGTGCTGGGCGTTTCGTGGACCCTCACGTGGAGTCGCATGTCGGCGGCGCTCAAGATGCTGCATCTACCCGACGAAGTTATCTTTACGTTTGATATGGCGCTCAAGCACATCGAGGTACTGGGTCGCACGGCGCACGATCTGTGCGAATCGGTCATGCTGCGCAGCGTCGGTTCCGCGCCTGCGGGTTTTTCGCGCACCGACTCGCTGGCGGGTATCATGGGCATGACGTTTATCAAGGCGATGGAATGCAGCCGCGCGATGGACGAGGCCATGCTGTGCCGCGGCTTCGCCGGCGTGTATCCGGCGCCTGCACGGAGCGGCTTTGGCTGGCGCGATACCGTTTACGCGGCCGTTGTGACGTTGCTCGCCGTGTTGTGCGCGGTGTTGTAGCGCGGACGGTCGAACCGTCGATGTGAGTAGGGAAGGGCGACGTTTTGGCAAACGATACAAATGGCGCGATGGGTGCGAGCGGTGCTGCCGGCGCCGAGGTCACGCCGCTCATCGAGTTTCGCGACGTGGTGTTTTCCTATGCGGGTCATACGGTGGTTGACGGTGTTTCATTGCAGGTGAACCGTGGGGAGCTCGTTGCTCTGCTCGGTCCCAACGGCTGCGGCAAGACGACGATTATGCGTCTTATCAACGGCCTTGAGCTTGCGGACGCGGGTGCGTACCTGTTCGACGGGCATGCGGTCGATGCGGCATATCTCAAGGATTCCGCGACGGCCCAGCGGTTCCATCAGCGCGTGGGCTTTGTGTTCCAAAACGCCGATGCGCAGCTCTTTTGTGCCACGGTCGGCGAGGAAGTCGCGTTTGGCCCGGCTCAAATGGGGCTGCCGGCAGACGAGCTCGAGCGCCGCGTCCGCGATGCCATGGAGCTGTTCCAGGTTGCCGATCTTGCCGACGTCTCTCCCTATCAGCTCTCGGGCGGGCAAAAGAAGCGCGTTGCGCTGGCTGCGGTGGTGTCGATGAACCCGGATATCCTGGTGCTCGACGAGCCCACCAACGGACTTGACGAGGACTCGTGCGACATCGTGGTCAACTTCTTGCTGACCTACGTCGCGGCGGGTAAGACGGTTTTGATGAGTACGCATCACCAGGATTTGGTGCGACGCCTGGGCGCCCGCGCCATCTATATCGATCGATATCACCATGTGGTCGAGGCGCCGGTGCCGTCGTATGGAACCGAGAGCGGCGCTGCGGAATAGTTGCTGCGTAGAGCGTGCGTAGCCGCCCGCGCGACTTTGCCGTGATGGTATAGTTATCCAGGTTTTTATGGGGGTGGCTATGCCAAGCTGGAACATTCATATCGCTCAGACGGAGCGTTTGCTGGAGCGCACCGGTGCGCTTGCCAATAGCGTGCGCGACCGCAATGCCTTTTTGTTTGGCTGCGTGGTTCCGGATATCTTCGTGGGCTATATGGTCCCTGGCATCGCCGATCCCATCCCGTACCGCATTACGCACTTTGCAAAGCCCGAGCCTATCCCTAAGCCGCGCGAGCACGAGTTCTGGGATACCTATGTGGCGCCGCTGCTTAAAGGTGCACCCGCGGGCGAACCTGCTGAGGCCACCTCGATTGTCGAGGAGCGCGAGCGACTCAATCGGGTGCATTATCCCCAACGTTACAAGGACGCCGAGCCGGTTGCCGGCCCCGGCGCCTGTGAGTTTTCGCTTGCGTCCGAAGATGTGGCGCAGTCGCTGCTCGATTTAACACTGGGCGTCTGGTCGCATCTGGTGGCCGATACCGTGTGGAACACCCGCGTGAACCAGTACCTGGAGGCGCACGGCGGCAAGCCGTGCGAGGAATTCCGCATTAAAAAGCAAGGCGACTTTGACTGGTTTGGCAAGACGCTCGGCATTGTTTCGATTCCGCGCGCGACCGATCGCCTCTATACTGCGGCGACGCGTTTTGGTCAGTATCCCATCCATAAGGAGTATGTGCTCAAGACCATCGGCGTTATGCACGAGATTGTACGCGAAAACCCCGGCGAGCCCGATCATCCGCCGTATCGCTTGCTAACCGAGGAGTTTTTCGATTCAACGTTTACCGAGGTCGTCGAGCTAACCGAGGCGGGATTTGCCGCCCGTGTCGAATCGCCCGATGTGTCTGCGCTGCCCCTGATTGCTAGCTGCTAGCTGGCCGGCCCGGCAGTGAATAGCTCAACCCAATCGACAAGTAGCTCTTGCCGCAGGGCATCTTCGGCAGTGCGCTCCTGTTTAGTCTTTGGGGTGTAGGGAAGCCCAGCCTTTTTATGGATGAGCTCGGCTATGTGGTTGAAGCTCTTCTTCTCCTTGATCTGGTCATAGGTAATTTGGATGACGTCGTAGCCCATGCTTGTGAGTGCGGTGGCGCGCTCGGCATCGGAGAGGCTCGCGGCTTCGCTGTCGTGGGCGGAGCGGCCTTGGCATTCAAGGATGACGCCCATGCTGTCGGTGGCGCTTTCGATGAGGATATCGGCGTAGCAGCAGGTTTTGTCATACAGCGAACGCGCGGCTTCGCTGAGCGGGATGTGCGCGTTATTGGTGATGTCGATGCCCAGACCGCCCTCATCGCGGGGGAGCGAGATGAGAATTGACGTCTGGACTTCAAAGGGCGAGGCGGTCTGTCCTGTCATGCGTTCGGCGGCCCAGCGGAGCTGTTTAACGCCGCGCAGGCCTGCGGCCTGCTTGGCGAACGCGGCGATTTCCGTTGCGGTAAGAAGCGGCGTGCGCTTCCACAAGTTGGTGTCATTGCCCTTGGTGTCGTTAACTCGCTCCCAGCCGCAGCTGGGCGGAATGAGCTTAAGCGAAATAGCTTCATCGAGTTGTTGTTGCGTTCGCTCGCAGGGCTTAAACACTGCAAAGGAGCCGCACATCTCGTAGCAAGCCATGAGTAACTGGCTGCGTGAGACCTGCGTGGCAAGGCTGAGCAGCGTGAACTCCGGGGACGTGACATCAAATCCATGCTCAGTCTGCCTAAACGATCCAGGAGGCGGCTCTTGGGTTAGCAGACGGCTATGAAATAGCTTTCCGTTCGCGCGCTGTTTTCTTTCGCCCACGAATCTCCAAACTGGTGTGCCGAGCAAGTCTTTAAATACTGGTTGTTTTGAGTAGTGCACCAAGCGATGGTCATGGTCGGGCGGCAGGATTGCCGGATAGAGTCCCAGTATCTGGGGCGGGATGCGATAGTACTGAAAAGCCGTGGGTCCGCAGGCAAGAAATGACATAGCGATCCGATCGTTTGAGCGTAGTTTGGGCTAGAAAAGCTATCGGTTTCGGAAGTGCGGGGAAAAAGACAAACAGGCAAAGCACAAGCGGTATTTGAGCCAACTTTATCAGGGGTTTTGTTGAAATAAAAGGGTTTGTACTCGGAGGTAAGCAATTTTCCCCGCACTTCCGAAAACCAGGTCGATCTGACTCTTGCTAAAACGATTTATCAGCGTCGGTTAAGGTGTGGGTTTGCCACCGGGCGAACACTTTTAGCGCTTGGGACTTTATTTTTGGGCCTCGAAGGGTGGATTTCGCACATTTGGTAAAGAAATGAGTGCGTGTTTTGCTGTGCGCCGGCATTGGCACAGAAAAAGGGCCCGGAAGGCTTTGCCTTCCGGGCCCTTTGCAATGCAAGCGTGCTTGCAAGTGCGTTTTAGCGCACCTGAGCGACGTAAGCGACGTTGGTCGAGGAGACCTTGTCCTCGAGCTGGACGCTCATGCGGGGATCGCCGGCGGTGGCGACGGTCAGGTCGCCGGCCTCGACGTAGCCGAGCTCCTTAGCGGTCTCGATCGCCTTGACAATCGTGCCGTTGACGGTGCCCTGGGTAATCTCTGCCTGGTGCGGGATAACGCCCCAGTACATGATCATCTGCTGGACGGCCCACTCGTGGCGGGAGAACGCGCAGATCGGCATGTTGGGACGGAAGTGCGAGATCAGGCGAGCGGTACGACCGGTGGTCGTCGGCACGGTGATGCACTTGGCGCCAACGGTGGTGGCCATGTTCACAGCGGACATACCCACAACGTTGTTGACAACGCGGGTGCCGTGAGCATCGGCCGGAACCTCGAGCGGAGCGTGAGCCGGGAGGTACTTCTCGGTCTCGAGAGCAATGCTGGCCTGCATCTTGACGGCCTCGACCGGGTACTTACCGGCAGCGGACTCGCCGGAAAGCATAACGGCGTCGGTGCCGTCGTAGATGGCGTTAGCGACGTCGGCAACCTCGGCGCGCGTCGGGCGCGGGTTCTGCTGCATGGAGTCGAGCATCTGCGTAGCGGTGATAACGGGCTTGTAGGCCGCGTTGCACTTGGCGATGATCTCCTTCTGGATGTGCGGAACGAGCTCGGGCTTGATCTCGATGCCCAGGTCGCCACGGGCGACCATGATGCCATCGGAAGCCTCGAGGATCTCGTCGAAGTTCTCGACGCCCAGGGCGCACTCGATCTTCGGGAAGATCGTCACGTGCTCGCCACCGTTCTCGCGGCAAAGCTTGCGGATGCCGCGGACGGACTCGCCGTCACGGATGAAGGAAGCGGCGATGTAGTCGATGTTCTCGGTCAGGCCAAAGAGGATGTCCTGACGATCGCGCTCGGTGATGGCGGGCAGAGAGATGTTGACGTTGGGCATGTTGACGCCCTTGCGCTCGCCAATCAGGCCGTCGTTCTTAACGACGCAGGTCATGTCCTGGCCGTCGACGGACTCGACCTCGAGGGCAACCAGGCCGTCATCGATCAGGATGAGGGAGCCCTTCTCGACCTCGGAGGGCAGAGCCAGGTAGTCGAGGGAGATGTGCTCAGCGGTGCCGTGGAAATCCTCGGACGTGGGCTGAGCGGTGACGACGATCTTGTCGCCGGTCTTGACGGCAACCTTCTTGCCGTCGACCAAAAGGCCGGTGCGGACCTCGGGGCCCTTGGTGTCGAGCAGGATGCCGACGGGCATGCCGAGCTCCTTGGAAATACGGCGGACGCGCTCGATGCGACCGTGGTGCTCGTCGTAGGAGCCGTGCGAGAAGTTAAAACGGGCGACGTTCATGCCCGCCTTGATCATCTCGCGGATGGTCTCGTCGCTATCGCAGGCGGGACCCATGGTGCATACAATCTTGGTGCGCTTGTACATTCAGACCTCCATCTGACATCGTCTTGCGCTGATAGATAAACCATAAGAAATAAAACTGAGATGATTATAACGAAATGCCGACCGAATACCCCAAAAAATCGACCGTATGCCGAATTAGAAGTTCATTTTTTGCGGAAAAACGGTATATGCAAAACTTTACCAACCGTTCTAACCGCTGCTATCTGGGCGATATTTTAGTTCGATGATGCGCCGAAGAAAAAACGTTTTATCAATCTTGAGCATCACACTGTCTGCACCGTTGCGCCTGTGCCGTGTTTCCAGATGGAATGTTTTGGCTAGACGCGTCGCTTTGGGGTACCATAGCTCCACTATCAACTGCCGCTCAGCACGGCAGCCTTGATGAGCCCTTGCCCTTCTCCTGGGAATTATGATCGGGCATCAATCTGCTGAGTGGCCCGAATCCCAGGAGGGGACTCTATATGCAAAAGGAATACCTGTCCGCCGCGGCGGAGGTGCTCAGCGACCAAGGCGTCGATGAGAATCTCGGCCTGAGCAACGGCGAGGCGTCGTCGCGCCTCGCCAAGACAGGCCCTAACAAGCTCGAGGAAGCCGAGAAGACGCCGCTGTGGAAGCGTTTCTTTGAGCAGATGGCCGACCCTATGGTCATCATGCTGATCGTTGCCGCCGTCATCAGCGCACTCACGGGCATGGTCAAGGGCGAGGCGGACTTTGCCGATGTCGCCATCATCATGTTCGTCGTTATCGTCAACTCGGTGCTGGGCGTGGTCCAGGAAGCCAAGAGCGAGGAGGCCCTCGAGGCCCTGCAGGAGATGAGCGCGGCGCAGTCCAAGGTGCTGCGCGACGGCAAGCTCGTGCATCTGCCGAGCGCCGAGCTCGTGCCCGGCGACGTCCTCATGCTCGAGGCGGGCGACTCCGTCCCGGCCGACTGCCGCGTCCTCGAGAGCGCCACGATGAAGATCGAAGAGGCCGCACTGACCGGCGAGTCCGTGCCGGTCGAGAAGCACGCCAACGTGATTGAGCTTGCCGCGGGCACCGACGACGTGCCGCTCGGCGACCGCAAGAACATGTGCTACATGGGCTCCACCGTGGTGTACGGCCGCGGTCGCGCCGTCGTGGTCGGTACCGGCATGAACACCGAGATGGGCAAGATCGCTGGCGCCCTGGCCGAGGCCAAGGAAGAGCTCACGCCGCTGCAGGTGAAGCTCGCCGAGCTCAGCCGTATTCTTACCATTATGGTTATCGTCATCTGCGTCGTGATCTTTGGCGTCGACATCATCCGTCACGGCGTGGGTAACGTCCTTACCGACCCGACTGCCCTGCTCGACACCTTTATGGTCGCCGTCTCGCTCGCCGTCGCCGCCATCCCCGAGGGCCTGGTCGCCGTCGTGACCATCGTCCTTTCGCTCGGCGTGACCAAGATGGCCAAGCGCCAGGCGATCATCCGCAAGCTTTCTGCTGTCGAGACGCTCGGCTGCACGCAGACCATCTGCTCGGACAAGACCGGCACGCTTACCCAGAACAAGATGACCGTCGTCAAGCACGAGCTCGCTGCGCCCAAGGAGAAGTTCCTGGCCGGCATGGCGCTGTGCTCCGATGCCCAGTGGGACGAGGAGCTGGGCGAGGCCGTGGGCGAGCCGACCGAGTGCGCACTCGTCAACGATGCCGGCAAGGCTGGTCTTACTGGCCTGACTGCCGAGCACCCGCGCGTGGGCGAGGCCCCGTTCGACTCGGGCCGCAAGATGATGTCCGTGGTCGTCGAGACCCTGGACGGCGAGTACGAGCAGTACACCAAGGGCGCGCCAGACGTGGTGATCGGCCTGTGCACCCATATCTACGAGGGCGAAAAGGTCGTCCCGCTGACCGAGGAGCGTCGCGCCGAGCTCGTGGCAGCCAACAAGGCCATGGCAGACGAGGCCCTGCGCGTGCTGGCGCTGGCGAGCCGCACCTACACCGAGGTTCCCGCCGACTGCAGCCCCGCTGCGCTTGAGCATGACCTGGTCTTCTGTGGCCTGTCCGGCATGATTGACCCGGTCCGTCCCGAGGTGGCCGACGCTATCCGCGAGGCGCACGACGCCGGCATCCGCACCGTCATGATCACGGGCGACCACATCGACACCGCCGTGGCCATCGCCAAGCAGCTGGGCATCGTCACCGATCGCAGCCATGCCATCACCGGTGCCGACCTCGATCGCATGAGCGACGAGGAACTCGACGCGCACATCGAGGACTACGGCGTGTACGCCCGCGTCCAGCCCGAGCATAAGACCCGCATCGTCGAGGCTTGGAAGTCGCGCGACCAGATCGTGGCCATGACGGGCGACGGCGTCAACGACGCCCCGTCCATCAAGCGCGCCGACATCGGCGTTGGCATGGGCATCACCGGCACCGACGTCACCAAGAACGTCGCCGACATGGTGCTTGCCGATGACAACTTCGCCACCATCATCGGTGCCTGCGAAGAGGGCCGTCGCATCTACGACAACATCCGCAAGGTCATCCAGTTCCTGCTTTCGGCCAACCTTGCCGAGGTATTCTCGGTGTTTATCGCCACGCTCATTGGCTTTACCATCTTCCAGCCGGTGCAGCTGCTGTGGGTGAACCTGGTCACCGACTGCTTCCCCGCGCTCGCGCTGGGCATGGAGGATGCCGAGGGTGACATCATGAAGCGCAAGCCGCGCAACGCCAAGGACGGTGTCTTTGCCGGACATATGGGTCTGGACTGCGTGGTCCAGGGCTTAATCATCACCGTGCTGGTGCTGGCGAGCTTCTTTGTGGGCGTGTACTTTGACATGGGCTACATCCACATCGCCGATATGATCGCCGGCAATGCCGACGAGGAAGGCGTGATGATGGCGTTCATCACGCTCAACATGGTCGAGATTTTCCACTGCTTCAATATGCGCAGCCGTCGTGCGTCGCTGTTCACCATGAAGAAGCAGAACAAGTGGCTGTGGGCTTCCGCCGCGCTGGCACTGGTGCTGACGGTGATCGTGACCGTGCAGCCGACGCTTGCCGAGATGTTCTTTGGCCCTGTGACGCTTGAGCTCAAGGGCGTTCTTGCCGCGCTGGGCCTGGCCTTCCTGATCATCCCGCTGATGGAAATCTACAAGGCGATCATGCGCGCGGTCGAGAAGGAGTAACGTTCTCGTCCGGGCCCGCCCCACGCCCTTTCTCCCTCACTGGTCCTCGCGCTTCGCGCTGCGGGATCGTTCGGGAGAAAGGGCTTCCGGGGCGGGCCCTGCGGTATCCTTGCTGGCTTTTCTCCCGCGCGGATGATAAAGGGCTGAGGGAAAGTTTGTGAGCCGATCGAGCGTTTGCTCGACCGGCTCTTTTTGATTCAAGACTTTAGTCTGCTGGCCGCGCAGCGGCCAGCTTTAAACCACCCGCT
>CAUCUN010000007.1:0-118216 GCA_958445985.1 uncultured Collinsella sp.
GGGTGGTTTAAAGCTGGCCGCTGCGCGGCCAGCAGACTAAAGTCTTGAATAAAAAAACCGCCCCGTATGGAGCGGTTTTGCCCTTTATATATCGAGCGCCTCGGCCATCGCTGCCGTAGTGATTGCCGCGGTTCCACAGCAACTGCCCACCATTGCGGCACCGGCATGCCTCCATTCGATGCATGCGCGCGCGAAAGCTTCGGGGTTCTCGTGCCATACGGGGCCATCCTGAGTCTGGACCGGATCGCCCACGTTGGGACGCACCGTGACGGGAGTAGTCGCCGATGCAACCATCCTGGGCACCGCCGCGTTCGCGGCCGCAAGCGAACAGCAATTAACACCAACCGAGTTTGCGCCGTGTTTTTCGGCGTACAAAACGGCTGCCTCGATGTTGAGGCCATCGCCCAACAGGTCGCCTTTATCGTCAACGACAAAACTCACCAGAACAGGCATGCCGTCGGCGGCGTCTCGGGCGCCGGCAAGCATGGGCTGCAAATTACGGATAGACGTCACCGTCTCGATCAGCAGACCGTCAACACCAGCATTGAGCAAGGCGTGCGCCTGTTCGCGCGCAATGCCTCGGATTTCACGATACTCGGCAGAGTCCTCGGCAAACCACTCAATACCGATCGGGCCCATCGAGCCCAGCAGCAGCTGAGGGTGCGCCTGGCGGGCATCGTCGACAGCCCCGCGATTGACCTCCGCCACGGACGGCGCAATCTGGTCGTGCTTGAGGGCATAGCTCGATGCCTGAAAGGTGTTGGTAATGAGCACCTGCGCGCCGGCGGCGACATACAAGCGATGGATACGAGAAACGGTCTGCGGCTCTGCCAGATTCCAAAACGCCGGTGGAATGTCGGCGGCATCGTACTCACTCAACAGAACACTGCCCATGGGACCCTGCGCCAACAAGGTCTCGCTCGACAAGCGGCGCGTAAGTTCCTCGGCACCAAAGCGGTTGTAATAACTCGTATCCATAATATATCCCGCTATTCCTCGACGCTGATTCCCTGCTTTTCGAGATAGGCGAGCCAGCGGTTCATCGTGTCCTCGGAAAGCGCATGCTCCATCATGCAGGCCTCGGAATCGGCTCGCTCAAATTCGACACCGAGCTCCTGAACCAAAAACGTGCGGATGAGGCGATGACGGTACCAGATAGCCGTACCAACCTCGCGGCCACTATCGGTCAGGACTACCTTGCCGTAGTGCGATTGCTCGACAAGTTCGGATGCCTTGAGCGCCGAAACCGCTTTATTGACCGATGCCTTGGAGACGCCAAGGCGCTGCGCGATGTCGACCGATCGCACGCCGTTGGTTTCCCCCTCTTCGCTTTCAATGCGAACCATGCACTCCAAGTAGTCTTCGTTCGCCACCGTCAGATGTAGTTCGCGCGAGCTATTTGTCGTATCCATGATCTTCCGTCCCTTCTGCATTCAATGGCTGATTCTACCCCATCCAAGCGTCGTGGTATGCCGTGGCATACCGTGCTAGAGTTCTTGTTGCACACGACGACCAAGATTGGAGCGGTCTTTATGGAAAACACCACCACGAGCCCCGATGTCCTCGAACGCTTTTTGCGCTACGTCCAGATCAACACGCAGTCCGAGGATGCAAACTGCGACCAGGTACCCTCGAGCGCCGTTCAGTTTGACCTTGCCAACGTGCTGGCTGAAGAGCTGCGCGAGCTTGGTGCGGAAGATGCCCACGTGACCGAGCACGCCTATGTCTGCGCGCATATCCCCGCAAGTGCGGGCGCTGAGGACAGGCCCGCCCTGGGCCTGATCGCCCATCTCGACACCACCGAAGTTGCACCGGGCGCCGGCGTGAAGCCGCACATCGTACACTACGAAGGTGGCGACCTGGTCTGCGGCACGGTTGACGGTAAGCCCGTTGCCATGAGTACCGCCAAGCTTCCCGCCCTGAATGACCTCGCGGGTGAGGACCTGGTCTGCAGCGATGGCACCACGCTGCTGGGCGCGGATGACAAGGCAGGCGTCGCCGAGATCATGTCGCTTGTCGCGCGTATCGCTCAGGACCCTTCTCTGCCCCATCCCGCACTCGGCATTTGCTTCTGCCCTGACGAGGAGATCGGCCACGGAGCCGAGCTGTTGGATATCGATACCTTTGGCTGCAAGTACGCCTACACGGTCGACGGCGGCCCCATCGGCGAACTGGAGTGGGAGTGCTTTAACGCCGCCGAGGCGACCGTCCGCTTTGAGGGCCAGTCCATCCACCCGGGCGACGCTAAGGGCCGTATGGTCAACGCAGGCAATCTGTTCTGCGACTTCAACGCGTTGCTCCCCTACGTGCAGCGACCGGAGTATACGGAAGGCTACGAGGGCTTTTATCACCTTGAGGGTGTATCTGCGACCGTCGATCACGCCACAGCGCGCTATATCGTCCGCGACCATGACGCCGCCAAGTTCCAGCAGAAACTCGACCTTATTGATGCCGCCGCCTCGATGCTCAACCAGCGTCTGGGTGAGGAGCGCGTGACGGTCGAGATTAAGCAGCAGTATCGAAATATGGCCGAGATCGTTCGTGACTATCCCGAGCTTATTGATGTTGCCAAGGAAGCCTACCTTGCCTGCGGCGTTGAGCCCCAAGTGCTGCCGATTCGTGGCGGCACCGACGGCGCTCAGCTGTCGTTCCGCGGTCTGCCCTGCCCCAACCTTTCCACCGGCGGCTATTGCTACCACGGCGTCAACGAGTTCGTCCCGGTCAGTTCGCTCGTCAAGATGACCGACGTGCTCCAGGAGCTCGTCGCCCGCTTTGCATAAGCCTGGCTGCACAAGTCCAAAAGACGAATCGCCCCGTCCTCAAGCAAGAACGGGGCGATTTTTTTGCTGCAATGAGAACAGGTTGACGCACGCCAGCCTCTTAACGCAAGGAGTGTCCCAAACTGCCGGCACAAAAGGAACGTCCCCAAGTGCCAAGTGTTCCGGCAACGCCGATGTTTTGGCGCGGACAGCGAAAACCCGCCAGAGCGAGCAAGGTGCCTTGAAACAAGGCGGCATTGACCTTTTGGTCATGCCGCCGAAGTTGAAAGGCAGATTGCCGCTCTGGCGGGTTTGCAGCGTCAAGCGGTTACGCGGTTTGGTAAAACCGCGTAACTCTAGTAGTTAGCTTCGTAGCCGTTGCCGTCACCGGTGGGCTCTTCGTAGTAGTCCGAATCGCTCGAATCGCTTGAGTCATCGGAATCGTCAGAGCTGACCGATGAGGTTGCGGTACCGTTTGCGTAATCGTCAGACGTGTTGTTGTTCAGGTCGCCGATCGTAGAACTGGAACCGTCGGAAAGACCCATGGTGTTGGGACCCTTGGGATCCTTGCCGGCATCGACGCGCTCCATCATTTCCTTGAGCTCGTCCTCGTAGACAAAGACGTAGCTCACACCGTCGATCATGGTGCTGTCGTCGGCGTACGAGGGCAGGTTAGCCGAGTAGATACCGTCGACATCCATACCGCGCATGGCGTTGACCGTAGCCACGATATCCTGAACGCTCATATCGGTTACAAGCATATCGGACAGCGAATTAACCAGGCCAAAGATCTTCGTGGCATCGAAGTTATTGAGAATCTGGTTGGCAAGGGCGCCAAGCACCTGACGCTGGTGGCGCATGCGCGTGTAATCGCCGTCGGCATAGGTGTAGCGGCAGCGGGCATAGGTAAGGGCGGTGGCACCGTCCATATGCTGCTGGCCAGCGGTAATCTTAATATCCAGGTGCTCGGGGTCGTCAACATCATCGGTTGCGTTAATGTCGATACCGCCAACCGAATCAATCAGCGCCTGCATACCGTCGAAGCTGACCTCGGCATAGTGGGAAATCTGAACACCGCACAGCTCGTTGACCGCCTCGACCATGGCTTCGGCGCCGCCAACGGTATGGCAGGCGTTGATCTTCATGGTCTCGCCCTTGTACTCGACCTTGGTGTCGCGCGGAACGGAAATGAGCGTCGCCTGCTTTTGCGTGGGGTCGATGCGTGCCAGGATAATCGAGTCGGCACGATACGTATCCTCGCCCGGACGGCCATCGGTGCCAAGAAGCAGCGCGTAGAACGGATCCTTTGCCTCATCGGTGTCAACCAGAACCCGACGCAGATTGTCGGTAATGACATTAGAATCGCCGAGCTTGCCCATAATGGTGGCAAACCACAGGCCGGCAGCGGTAGTGGCACTCAGCAGCACGCCAAGCACGACAATGAGCGCGACGTGACGAATCGTGTGGCTACGACGACGTTGGCGAGCGCGCTCGGAATAGCGAGCCACGTTATCGCGACTGTAGATCTTGGCCTGCGCACCAGTTGAGGGTCTTCGGGCGGTGGTATCCGCGAGGGGCTTTTTATTAAACATAGGCAACCTGTATTAGTAGATGACGGGATCGGGGACGGTAGCATGCTCGACATGCGCGCCAAGCGCCTGCAGCTTTTCGACAAACTGCTCGTAGCCACGCTTGATGTGATGGATGGCCGAAACCTCGGTCGTCCCGTCGGCAATCAAGCCCGCTACGACGAGGGCCGCTCCACCACGCAGATCGGGCGAGGTAACCTGTGCACCCGAGAAGCCCTTGACGCCATGAATCATGGCATGATGGCTCTCGATACGAATGTCGGCACCCATGCGCACCAGCTCAGAGGCAAACATAAAGCGATTCTCGAAGATGTTTTCGGTAATAACGGAACTGCCGTCGGCAAGGGCGGAGAGCACCATAATCTGCGCCTGCATGTCCGTCGGGAAGCCGGGGAACGGAAGCGTCTGGATGTCGACCGGCTTGATACGCTCGGCACGGCTCACATGGACGCCGTCGTCGGTACGCTCGCAATCGATGCCCATAAGCTCCATCTTCTTGAGCACCATGCCCAAGTGAATGGGGCAAAAGCCCGTGACATCGACACCGCGATCGTCGGCCATCAACGCACCGGCGACGATAAAGGTGCCGGCCTCGATGCGGTCGCCCACTACGCGATGGGTAACGGGATGCAGCTCTTCCACGCCCTCGATGGTCACGACAGGCGTACCGGCGCCGACAATCTTAGCGCCCATCTCGTTGAGCATGTTGGCGAGATCGACGATCTCGGGCTCGCGGGCGGCATTGTCGATAACCGTGGTACCCTTCGCGCGCACAGAGGCCATGATGAGGTTCTCGGTCGCACCGACACTGGCGAACTCGAGCGTGACGGTGGTACCGCGCAGACCTTGGGGCGCATTAGCGTTGATGTAACCGTGGGCGGTATCGAACTCAACGCCCAGGGCCTCGAGACCAAGAATGTGCATATCGATCTTGCGAGCACCCAGGTTGCAGCCGCCCGGCATGGCGATCTTGGCGCGATGGAAGCGACCCAGCAGGGGTCCCATCACGGCTGTGGAAGCACGCATCTTGGCAACGAGCTCGTAGGGGGCCTCCCAAGAATCGACCTGAGAGGTATCAATCTCGAGCGTGTGCTCGTCGAGAACATCGATCGTAGCGCCCATGCCCTTGAGCACCTTGCCCATCACGTGGACATCGGAAATATCGGGCACGTTCTGCAGCGTCGTCTTGCCCGGCGCCAGAAGCGTTGCCGCCATGAGTTTGAGCGCGGAGTTCTTGGCGCCCGAGACGGGCACGGAGCCTCCGATGGCGTGGCCACCCTCAACGCGGATAATATCCAAGGTCTACCCTTTCAAAAAGCATGCCCGGGGTGGCTGGGCCATCCCGGGCATGATGTGTTCGCAAATGGTCGAACGCTAAATCGTTTGACTATTGGGCAAGCTTGAGCTTACACCATGCGATTTCATTATAGAGGTAGGCGCGGCGTGCATCATCCTCCGACAAATTACCCAGCTTCTCTTCAAAACCTTGAATATCAGCTTTAAGCTTGTCGGCATCGACGGTCGCCAAATCGCAAGCGCGCTCGGCGAGAACGGTCACGACATCGTCCGCAACCTGGGCATAGCCGCCGGCCACGGCAAACGTGTGGTCGACAGTGCCCATGGCCTTATCGGAAACGCGAACGTAACCGCGGTCGATCGTGCAGATCTCGCTGGAGTGAGCAGGCAGAACGCCAAACTCGCCATCCGTGGACGGAATCGACACAAACGCAGCGTCGCCCTCATAGGCGCAGCTCACGGGGCACACGATGCGGATACGCATAACCTACTTCTCCCCCATCTTGCGGGCGCGCTCGCGCACGTCCTCAATCGTGGAAGCATAGCGGAAAGCCTGCTCGGGCAGGTCATCGGCCTTGCCGTCGACAATCTCGGCGAAAGAGCGGACGGTATCCTCGACGCGGACGTAGACACCGGGGTTGCCGGTGAACTTCTCGGCGACGTGGAAGGACTGCGAGAGGAACTGCTGAATCTTACGGGCACGGTTGACCGTAAGGCGCTGCTCCTCGGACAGCTCGTCCATACCCAGAATGGCGATGATGTCCTGAAGGTCGGAGTACTCCTGCAGGAGCTCCTGGACCTTGACGGCGACACGGTAGTGCTCCTCGCCGACGATCGAGGGATCGAGAGCGTCGGAGGAAGATGCGAGCGGGTCGATAGCCGGGAACAGGCCGAGCGACGAAATGCTACGCGAAAGAACCGTGGTGGCGTCGAGGTGCGTAAACGTCGTGGCAGGCGCCGGGTCGGTCAGGTCGTCTGCGGGGACGTAGACAGCCTGGACGGAGGTAATGGAGCCCGTCTTGGTCGAGGTAATGCGCTCCTGGAGGTCGCCCATCTCGGTTGCCAGCGTGGGCTGGTAACCAACGGCGGACGGCATACGGCCCAGCAGTGCGGAAACCTCGGAACCTGCCTGGGAGAAGCGGAAGATGTTGTCGATGAACAGCAGAACGTCCTGGCCGCGATCGCGGAAGTACTCAGCGGTGGTAAGGCCGGCCAGACCGATGCGCAGACGCGCTCCGGGCGGCTCGTTCATCTGACCATAGACCAAGCAGGTCTTGTCGATAACGCCAGACTCGCTCATCTCGAGGAACAGGTCGGTGCCCTCGCGGGTACGCTCGCCGACGCCGGTGAACACCGAGGTGCCGCCGTGCTCCTGGGCGAGGTTGTTGATGAGCTCCTGGATCAGAACGGTCTTGCCGACGCCGGCGCCGCCGAACAGACCTGTCTTGCCGCCGCGGATGTAGGGCTCGAGCAGGTCGACGGCCTTGATGCCGGTCTCGAAGATCTCGGTCTTGGTGGTGAGCTCGTCGAAACGGGGCGCTGCATGGTGGATGGGGTAGAACTCCTCCACCTCGGGCATGGGCTTGCCGTCGACGGGCTTGCCCATGACGTTCCAAATGCGGCCGAGCGTCTTGGGACCAACGGGCATCTTCATGGGCTCACCGGTATCGGTGGCGATGAGGCCGCGCTGCAGGCCGTCGGTCGAGGACATGGCGACCGTGCGGACGACGCCGCCCGGAAGCTGGCTTTCGACCTCGAGGATCGTGCTCAGATGACCGATCGGGGTCTCGGCCTCGACCGTGAGCGCGTTGTAGATCGGGGGCACCGCGCCGTCAAACTTGACGTCGACGACAGGGCCGATGATTCGCACGATGCGACCATCACCGGCAGTCGTCTTCTTGGTGGCTTCCTCGACCGCAAGCTTTACGGTGTTATTAGCCATTACTGTTCCTCCAATGCTGAGGCTCCGCCGACGATCTCGTTAATCTCGGTCGTGATCGAAGCCTGGCGCACGCGACTATACGTGCGGGTAAGGGTCGAGATGATCGCGGTGGCGTTTTCCGTCGCGGAGTGCATGGCCTTGCGGCGTGCACCCTGCTCGGCAGCCGCCGAATCGATCAGGGCCTGGTAGATGACCGTCAGGATATAAGACGGCACAAGCTTGCCGAGAACATGCTCGGGAGAGGGCACGAACTCGAACGTGGACGAGATGCGCTTAGGGGCGTCGGTCTCGTTCTTACGCGGACCGTGGGCCATAGCGATCATCTCGGGGTCGAGCGGCAACAGATGCTCGACGCGAAGCTCCTGATCCACGCGGTTCTTGGCGTGGTGGTAGACAAGCTCGACACGGTCAAGCTCACCGGCACGATACGCATCGCAGATATGAGAGGAGATCATGCGGGCCTGATTGAAATCGGGCTCAGAGGAGTTGCCCTCAAAGTGCATGACAACGTTTGCGCGGTCACGGAAATACGTGGCCGGCTTACGCCCGCACGCGATGATCTCGCATTCGATGCCGTCGTTCGCCCAAGAAGCGGCGAGCTTTTCGGCCGTGCGCTCCACCGTCGTATTGAAACCGCCGGCAAGGCCGCGGTCCGAGGCAATAACGACAATCAGGCCATGCTTGACGCTCTCATGCTTCTGCAGCATGGGATCGGTGCCCGAACAGGAGGCGTCGCCGGCGACCGTCAACATGACGTCGGTCAGCGCCTCCTTATAGGGCTCGGCCTGCTTGGAGCGATCGAGGGCACGACGAATCTTGGCCGTAGAGACCATCTCCATCGTGCGCGTGATCTGCTTGGTCGTGGTAACCGAGGAGATTCGCTTCTTAATGTCGCGAAGGTTGGCCATGGGGCTTAGTTCTCCTCTGATCCAGAAACATCCGAATGGTGCTTGGCCATGAACTGCTGCTTGAAGTCGCCGATGACTCGCAAGAGCTCAGCCTTGGTGTCATCATCGATCTTCTTGGCGCGAACCTTGTCGAGCAGCGAACCAAAGCCATTGTCCATGTACTCGATGAGCTCGGCACGGAAGGGCAGCACGTCGGCGATCTCCAGGTCATCCAGGAAGCCCTCGTTGCCAGCGAACAGCGTAACGATCTGCTCGCCAACCTCAAACGGCTTGTAACGCGGCTGCTTCAGGAGCTCGGTCATGCGAGCACCGTGGGTCAGCTGCTTCTGAGTAGCCTCGTCGAGGTCGGAGCCGAACTGCGTAAAGCCAGCGAGCTCCTGATAGGAAGCGAGGTCCAGACGGAGGTTGCCGGCGACCTGCTTCATGGCCTTGGTCTGCGCATCGCCACCGACGCGGGACACGGAGATACCCACGTCGACTGCCGGGCGCTGACCCTGGAAGAAGAGCTCGGACTGCAGGTAGATCTGACCATCGGTAATGGAAATGACGTTGGTCGGAATGTAGGCCGAGACGTCGCCGTCCTGGGTCTCGATGATCGGCAGTGCCGTCATGGAGCCGTAACCGTTCTTCTTGGACATCTTGACGGCACGCTCGAGCAGACGAGAGTGCAGGTAGAAGATGTCGCCAGGATAGGCCTCGCGTCCGGGCGGACGATGCAGCGTCAGCGACATCTGACGGTAGGCCACAGCCTGCTTGGACAGGTCATCGTAGATGACGAGCACGTGGCCGCCGGGGTTGGTCTCGCTGGCGGGCTTGCCGTCCTCGCCGTTGTACATAAAGAACTCGCCAATAGCGGCACCGGCCATAGGCGCGATGTACTGCATAGGGGCGGAATCGGCAGCGGTGGCCGAAACGATGATGGTGTAGTCGAGCGCACCGTGCTGAGCGAGGGTCTCGCGGATGTTGGCAACCGTGGAGGCCTTCTGGCCGATGGCGACATAGATGCAGACCATGCCCTTGCCGCGCTGGTTGAGGATAGCGTCGATGGCGATGGCGGTCTTACCGGTCTTACGGTCACCGATGATGAGCTCACGCTGACCGCGGCCAATAGGCACCATGGAGTCGATAGCGAGCAGACCGGTCTGAACCGGCTCGCACACCGGGGTACGATCGATGACGCCGGGAGCCTTGAACTCGATGGGACGACGGTGCGTAGCGACGATGTCGCCCAGGCCGTCGATGGGCTGGCCGAGCGGATTGACGACGCGGCCGAGCATGGCACGGCTCACGGGGATATCCATAACGCGGCCAGTGGTGCGGCACTCGTCGCCTTCCTTGATGGAGTCGACGGCACCGAACAGAACGGCGCCGACCTCGTCACGGTCAAGGTTCTGGGCAAGGCCGAAGACGGTCTCACCGGTATCGGAGCTCTTGAACTCCAGAAGCTCGCCTGCCATGGCGCTCTTGAGGCCGGAGACGCGCGCGATGCCGTCGCCTACCTCATCGACCGTTGAAACCTCATGCGTATCGACCGTCGCGGAGAGGCTCGTGAGCTGCTCCTGCAGTTTCTTGGCGATATCCTGGGCATTGAGGGTTTCGGACATTAGGCTTCACCTCCGTACGAATTAGCAGAGTTTGCGAGGGTCTCCTGCGCGATGCGCAGCTGCGTCTTGACGGAAATGTCACGACGCTCGCCGCGGGCCTCGAGCACCAGGCCGCCCACGATAGACGGGTCGACCTGCTCGATAAGGAATACCTTGCGGCCGAAGTCCTGCTCGCATTTCTTAGTGATGGTTTGACGCAGCTCGTCGTCGAGCGGGATCGCCGTGGTGACGGTCACGCCCACTACATCCTCGTCTTCCTCGGCAACATACTTAAAGGCAGCTGCCACCTTGGGAAGAAGGTCGAGCTGGTCGCGCTTGGACATGGTGTCGAGCACGGCGATGATCTCGGGGCTGGCAGAAGCCAGGCGCTCGATCATCTCGAGGTCCTCAAACACATGGTCCTCGGCCTTAGCGGCTTCCAGAAGGGAGCGCGCGTAGGTCTCGAGCACCTTGTCCTGATAGCGGCTAGTCGGCATTCAGGCTACCTGCTTCCTGGATGTAGCGCTCGATGAGCTTCTTCTGCTCGACATCGTCCTCGAGTGCCTCGCCCACGATCTTGGTGGCGACGGCAACGGACAGGTCGGCGATGGAGCTCGCGGCACCGGCGTAAATGGACTTGCGCTCGTCCTCGACGGTCGTATGGGCCTTGGCGATGATCTCCTCGGCCTCCTTGTGAGCAGCCTCGATGATACGGGCGCGCTCGGACTCGGCGTCCTTACGGGCCTCGAGAACGATGTCGGCAGCCTGACGACGGGCGTCGGTGACGATCGAGTCGGACTCAGCGCGCTTGGCGATAGCCTCCTGCTTGGTCTTCTCGGCCTCGTCGAGGCTCTCCTCGATCTTCTTGCCGCGCTCCTCCATGGTTTTCATGATGCCCGGCAGGGCGACCTTGGCCAGCACGATCCAGATGATCAGGAAGGCGATAAGCGCCGGGATGAACTCCGCCATCTTAGGGATGAGGATGTCCGCACCGGCAGCGCCGTCCTCGGCGAACGCGGAAACCGGCATAAGCAGCGCGGCCGCGGACGCGGAGAGTGCGATCGCGCTCTTCTGGGATGAAAGATTCATACTTGACGCTCCGTGCTATTTAACGATCAGCGCGACAACGAAGCCGATCAGAGCCAGAGCCTCGCCGAAGGCGGAGCCCATGATGAAGACGGTGAACACGCGGCCCTGGACCTCAGGCTGACGGGCCATAGCACCCGTAGCACCCAGAGCAGACAGGCCGATAGCAAGACCAGCGCCGATAACACCGAGACCGTAACCGATAACTCCCACGATTCCTCCTTTGTCGTGCGTGTCTTATTTCACGCAGGATAACCTTTTTATAACTGCCGGGCTCCATGGGTACGGGCACCGGCGGTTTAACGAATTGCCTTACCTTTAAGGCGCGAACGGAAGATTACTCCTCCTCCGCGACCTCCTCTGCCTCGGAGACATACACGGCGGTAAGGACCGTGAAGACGTAAGCCTGGATGGCGCCGACCACAAGCTCGATCGCATAGATCAGGATGAGGATGGCAAGCCAGGCCAGCGAAGGCAGGGCGCCGACGGCGTGGGCCGCGGAAACCTGCTGAAGCAGCGGCTGCATGAACATGCTCGCCATGATGGCGAACGAGCCCATGACCACGTGTCCTGCGAACATGTTGCAGAACAGACGGACGGCGAGCGTGATGAGGCGCAGGAAGGTCGAGAAAAGCTCGACGACCCACACGAGCACGTTCATCGGGAAGCTCACGCCCTGCGGGGCGAGGCTCTTGATGTAGCCGATCACGCCGTGAGCCTTGCATCCGTAGTAGATGAAGTACACGAAGGCGAAAATGGCGAGTGCGGCGGTGGAGCCGATTGCGCCGGTGCCGGGCTTCATTCCCGGGATCAGGCCGATCATGTTATTGATCAGGATGAACAGGAAAAGCGAGCACAGGAACGGGAAGTGCTTCTTCCAGTTCTCACCCACGACACCCTTGCCGATATCGTTCTCGACGTACTCGATGATGTACTCGAAACCGTTGACGAAGAAGCCCTTGGGAACCAGGGTCTGCTTCTTCTTGAACACGGCCAGGACGATCAGGAGCACGATCGTGGAGACGATCAGCCAAAACGAGTACTGCGTGATGCCGCAGCTCAGATCGCCCACGACAGGGGTGGAGCTGAACTCGCTGACCAGATGATTAATCTCATCAGGCAGCTTTTCAAAAATTTCCACGACTTACCTTTCGACCTCATGAGGATCTCGCAGCGCCTTGGCGACGCGAACCGCGCAGGCGGCCATAAAGGCCACGAAGCCGATCGCCTCGCCCAGGAGGAACATGCGAAATGCCTCTCCGAACAACACAAACACAACCAAGGTAAAGACAAGCAACGCGATTGCCGAGACCGCGAGACTCACCATACCCTTGAGCATGTCCGCATTCTGCTTATCGTCAAGAACCGGCTTGAGCGTAAAGACAAAGGGAAGGAAGGCAATCGCGCCCGCGATGGCACCTGCAACGATAGCGAGCAGATCGGCTATCTGAAACACTGGCGTCCTCACTTTCCTTTTTAACGCCTTACAGAACAGTTCCCGCCAAACATTGGTGACTATTGTACGAGCCAATCGCTAAAGTACAACCGAAAAAGCATCGGTTAATACGCACCTGTTCGTTTTCTTAAGACCTTCTTTATGCCGCAGGTACGGTAATACGTTTTTCTCGAACCCTGCAGGGCAAAACGTCCGTTAACAGGAGTGCGCGTGGTCGTCTTTTGCTCGCCCGCGCGCACCATTTCTTCGTATTTTCGACGTTAGCCGGTATGGCCCAGAGATTACAGCGTGCCGTAGATGCGGTCGCCGGCGTCGCCCAGGCCGGGAACGATGTAGGCAGCTTCGTTGAGATGGTCGTCGATGGCGCAGGTATAGATATGCACATCGGGGTCCTTCTCAGTCAGCGACTTGAGGCCCTCGGGGGCCGCGACG
Source organism: uncultured Collinsella sp. (assembly GCA_958445985.1). GTDB lineage: Bacteria > Actinomycetota > Coriobacteriia > Coriobacteriales > Coriobacteriaceae > Collinsella. Next base: position 13,052 of record CAUCUN010000007.1, read on the forward strand.
ATGCACAGCATGCGGATGTCCTTGACACCGCGCTCGCGCAGGTAGCTGATGGCCATCTCGGCCGAACCGCCCGTGGCGAGCATGGGGTCGACGACCAGGCAGATGCGCTGGTCGATATCCTTGGGCATCTTGCAGTAATACTCATGCGGCTCGTGGGTAACCTCGTCGCGCTCCATACCGATGTGGCCCACGCGAGCGGAGGGTACCAAGTCGAGGATGCCATCGACCATGCCAAGGCCTGCACGCAGAATGGGAACGATGGCGAGCTTTTTGCCGGCGAGCTGCTTAAACGTTGCGGTGGTGATGGGGGTCTCGACTTCGACGTCTTCCATGGGCAGGTCGCGCATGGCCTCGTAGCCGTCAAAAAGTGCGAGTTCGCGCACGAGCTGGCGGAACTGGTTGGTGCCGGTGTTTTTGTCGCGCAGAATCGACAGCTTATGCTGGACGAGCGGGTGATCGACAAGGGTCACACGGGACGTATCGTAGGTGACGGTCATGGGTTGATTGCCCCTTTCGTTGCGGCCGGAAGATGGCCTTGCTGACAAGGCGCATGGCGATGTTGTTGCCGCGCGCCGTGCATTAGTTTAGCGGTTTGTTGTATCGAGCAGCCCATCGCAGCCCTACTGTGCGGTACTGAGCGAGCGCTTGACTGCATCACACCAGCCCGCAAGGTTTTGTTCGCGGCGCTCGGCGGACATGTGGGGAAGGAAGGTCCTAACGATCTGGGCATTTTGCTCCAGTTCTTCCAGGTCTTCCCAATAGCCGACGGCAAGACCCGCCAAGTACGCGGCACCGATCGCCGTGGTCTCCACCGTCTCGCACTGCAACACGGGGATATCCAGCAGATCGGCCTGGAATTGCATGATGAACTCGTTGCGCGAGGCACCGCCATCGACGGACAGGCGCTCAATCGAAAGTCCCACGTCCTGCTCCATGGCGCGCAGCACGTCGTAGCTCTGATATGCCATGGATTCGCAGGCGGCACGTACGATGGTCGCGCGGCTCGAGGCGCCGGTCAGACCGCACACGATACCGCGGGCATGCGGGTCCCACCAGGGAGCGCCCAGACCCGCAAAGGCGGGGACGAAGTAGCAGCCCTCATTGTCGTTGATCGAAGCGGCGAGTTGTGCCGACTCGCTCACACTCGAGATGATGCCCATGTTGTTGCGCAGCCAGTTCATGGTGGAACCGGCAGCAAAGATGGAGCCCTCGAGTGCATAGCTGATCTTGCCGTCCGCGGCGATACCGATCGTGGAGACCAGACCGTTCTTGGATTCGACGACCTCGTCGCCGGTGTTCATGAGCATAAAGCAACCCGTGCCATAGGTGTTTTTGGTCTGGCCGGGATGGAAGCAGCAGTGGCCGAACAGCGACGCCTGCTGGTCGCCCGCCACGCCCATGATGGGCGGCATGTTGGTCATGATGTCGCTCGCGACGCGGCCGTAGTCGCCCGAGCTCCAACGAACCTCGGGCATCATGGAACGTGGAACGTCAAAGAGCGCCAGCAGGTCGTCGTCCCAATCGAGCGTATGGATATTAAAGAGTGCCGTGCGGCTGGCATTGGTGTAGTCGGTGGCAAAGACCTGACTGCCGGTGAGGTTGTAGATGAGCCAGGTGTCGATGGTGCCGAACATGAGGTCGCCCGCCGCCGCGCTCTCACGCGCACCGTCGACGTTGTCGAGGATCCACTGCACCTTGGAAGCCGAGAAATACGGATCGAGCGTGAGTCCCGTGCGGGAGCGCACCAGCTCTTCTGCGCCCCGCTCGACCAGCTCGTCGATCAGAGGTGCGGTGCGACGGCATTGCCACACGATGGCGTTATAGATGGGTTGGCCGCTTATGCGGTCCCACACCACCGTGGTCTCGCGCTGGTTGGAGATACCGATGGCGGCGATGCGGTCAGAATGGATGCCGCTCTTAAACTGGACCTCCATCATCACGCCGATCTGGCTGGCAAGCACCTCCATGGGGTCTTGCTCTATCCAACCGGGACGCGGGAAGCTGGTTTTGACGCTACGACGTGCCTGCGCGACGATGCAGCCGTACTCGTCGACGATGGTCGCAAGTACCGAGGTGGTGCCGCAGTCGAGCGCCATGATGTAGGAACCGCCAAAGTTAAACGAGGCATCTTCCATGCCCAGGCTGCCCAGATTCAACGACATCGCTTACACCTTTCTATTGCATCGGGTCGGACAGGACCCGTTCGATCTCTGATGCGGGAAGTGCGCCTTGGCGCAGGATCTGGAGCCCGCCGTGCTGGAACGACACGATGGTCGAGGCGTCGCGACACGGGGTCTCGCCGGCGTCGACGGCAACATCGACCCCCTCCAGGATGCGACCCTCGACGGCGGCAAAGCTTGCCGGCGAGGGCGCGCCGTGCGTGTTGGCGCTCGTACAGGCAAGGGGACTGCCGCAGGCGCGGATGAGCGCTTGGACCACAGGCGAGGCCGACGCGCGAAGAGCCACCGTGTCGTCGGCGGCACGCATAAAGGTCGGCACGCAGGGGGCCGCCTTGACCACGATAGTCAGGGCTCCCGGCCAGCATCGTCGCGCGAGTACGCGAGCCTCTTCGGGGATATCCACGCCATAGCGGTCGAGTGCTTCGGCATTATCAACCAGCCAGGCGACCGTTTGGGTGAGCTTGCGCTGCTTGAGGGTAAAGATGCGGCGGTAGCCGGTACCGAGCGCGGGGACCGCGGCGCCATTGACGACAGCCTGCGGATCGCGCGGCCACGATGGGAATTCGCTTGTATCTTGGGGCACGGCGTCCGAGAAGGCGTTGACTGCCACGGCGACACCGTAGACGGTCTCGGTCGGGATCAAGGCCAGGCCGCCGCGGCCGAGCACCTCGGCCGTGCGCTCGACGGCGAGCCGATGCGGCTCGCGCGTTCCCTCGTATACCCGATAGACCGTCTGCATGTGTATGCCAGCCCCTTACGCTCTGGTGCAAGTTTGTTTACTGAGGGGCATTCTCGCACGAAACGTTCAACCTATTTGGCCAGAGTGCATGTTGGTTTGGTGAGCGGCTCTAGTAGTCGGTGAAAGTGAGGGGGTTAATTGAAGATTTTTAGCGCGCAAGCGTAACGGTACGATCGGGAAACTCGATGCTTGCAACCAGTTTTCCGCCGAGGCTCTCTGCGTACCTGCTCAGCGTGTCGAGCCTCATCGAACCCAACTCCCCACGCTCGAGCTCGGATACACGTTTTTGAGAAACGCCCATCGACTGGGCGACCGACGCCTGTGTTAGATCTTTTAACCTGCGAATCTGAGCAAGCTTATAGGCTTCGATACGATCGCGAGTCCTCTCCTGCTCGGCGGTAATGGAGTCGCGTGTTATCCCGCGAGATTCCATATACTCATGCAGTTCCATCTCGATCGAGCCTCCTTACGTGGCGACGGTATATTTGCTCGGCCCTTGGAATGTTGATCGCATACCAACCGTTCCATTTTGCCCTTGACGATCCCGCTCGCGACTTATCACCCGCCAATAGCAATACCGCCTGGCGCTTGGGGTCAAAGGCGAAGAGGATGCGAATCACCTGCCCACCACACGACGTCACTCTCAGCTCCTTTAAATGATGAAGCTTCGAGCCCTTTACGCGGTCAACCAGCGGACGACCAAGGCTGGGACCTTCCTTCTCGAGCACCAAAAGGTCTGCATAAATCTGCTTCAGCGTAGCTTCATCCTGCTCATCAAGCCAAGGTTCAATGTAATCAAGCACGATACGGTACCGATGCAGCTGATTTGACATACCTTTCTCCTTCTATAGTAGAAGTTTTACGGTATATTGCAAGGACAAACTTGCGCAAATGTCTATTTATTCAGCTTAAATACGCTGTTTGGGCTCGGTGACGATGGCTCGGACGATGCGGGGGCGATCGGTGAGGTCGCGGACGATGCGCACGTCCGAGAGACCCGCCTGGCGGCAGAGCTCGGCGGCGGCGTCGAGGGCACCCTCGTAGAGCTCGCAGGCAAACAGGCCGCCGGCGCGCAGCATGTAAGGCGCCGCATTGAGCAGGCGGCGGAAGATATCGAGGCCGTCGGCGCCGCCCTCAAGCGCCAGGTCGGGCTCGAAGTCCTTGACCTCGTGCGGCAGTGAGCGCATGACGTCGGTCGGAATGTAGGGCGGATTGGAGACAAGCACATCAAAGGTGCCCCACTCTTCGCGGGGAATGGAACTCACCAGGTTGGTGAGGCTAAAGGCGACCTCATCGGATGTGAGACCGAGCGCGTCGCGGTTTTTGGTGGCCAGATCGATAGCGCGCGGCTCGATATCGGTGGCGGTGCAGGTAACGTGGCCGCGGCGCTCCCAGGCAAGGGAAAGCGAGATGCAGCCCGTGCCGCAGCCGACCTCGAGAACGCGGGCGATGCGGGGCTCGGCTGGGGCAGGCGAAGCGGCATCCTGAGCTGAAGCCGTCTCCTGGTCGGCACCCTCGATGGCGATGCCGTATTCGTCGAGCTCGGACTCGGCGGCTTCCGCGACTTCGGCTTCTGCTGCCTGCGCGGCGGCTTCCTCGGCCTCGCGGTCGGCCAGCTCCTCGGCATAGGCACGGCTGCCGAGCACGTCGCTACCCAGCGCAGCCTCATCGGCGGCCGTCAGGTTGGCGGCACGGCGCTCGGCGGTCGCGCGTTCGTCTGCCAGCGCGGCCTCAGCCTTGCGTGCCTCCTCGACCTCATCGTTCCAAGGCAGCTTAACACGCTGACGGGCAGCAGCCTCGGGGCTCAGCACCTCGGCATCCAGATAATTGAGGACTTCCTCGACGAGCATCTCGGTCTCGGGACGCGGAATGAGCACGCCGGGGGCGCACGTGACGTCGATCATGCGAAACTGCGTGCTGCCGGTGATGTACTGCAGCGGTTCACCTTTAGCGCGACGAACAACGGCCGCGTGCATGGTCTCGAGCTGAGCCGCGTTAAGCGTCTCGTCCATACGCATATATAGGTCAATGCGCGCCAGGCCCGTGGCGGCGCACAGCAGCCACTCGGCAGAAAGACGGGGGTGCTCCTCGCCGCGCTCGGCCAGGTACTCCTTGGTCCACTCGAGACAACGCTTGATGGTCCAGATCTCGTTTGCCATGGGGCCCTCCCCTCTTAAGCGCCGGACGGCGCGCGAATGTCGGAGCAGATTGTACGCGAGGGCGGCACGCGGCAAGGGACGATTGGAAGCGATTATCGAGAATCAGCCCAGAATTTTGCTTGAATCGCAATCGAAGTGTTCATTCGTCGACGTCTAAATCTGCATCCGTCAAGCTTTTGGCAAGGTTGCCCCAAAACTGACCAATATCTAACCAAGAACTTGCCACATCGCTTGACGCACGACCCATCAAAAATCGCCCCGCGACTTCTTGAACGATTTTTCGAGCAATATTTTCAATATCAGATGAAGACTGTTAATTACTTTGAGCAGGTAGACAGCTTAATTTCTAACAAAGCAGATTAAATAAACTCGAAAAGTATTTTACTCAACCCAGTCATTTAAGAACGTCCCCAATGACTACATCTAAGGCGCCACAGGTTGAGCATACCGCATCCGGAGCAAGGCAACGCCGCAGGCAGAGGACGGACAGCGAGCGGGTCGCATTTGAGACAAGGCGACGTGAAACGAAAGGGCGCTGACCTTCTGGTCGCGCCCTTGAAGTTGAACGTCAGATTGTCCAAATGCGGCCCGCGCAGCGTCGGCTGGTCCGCCGTTCGGTAGAACGGCGGAACCTACACAGCCTGCGCCAGCTTCTCGGCTCGCTCGGCGGCGGCGAGTGCCTCGATCACGGTGCCGAGCTGATCGCCCAGAAGGACGCCGTTGTAGGTGGAGTTGAAGCCGATGCGGTGATCGGTCACGCGGTCCTGGGGCTGGTTGTAGGTACGGATCTTCTCGGAACGGTTGCCATGGCCGATCTGGCTCTGGCGCTCGGCACCGAGCTCGGCCTGCTGCTTCTCGAGCTCCATCTCGTACAGACGGGCACGCAGCATCTGCATGCAGACCTCGCGGTTCTGGATCTGGGAGCGCTGCTCCTGCGACTGCACCACGGTGTTGGTGGGCAGGTGGGTAATGCGCACGGCGGAGTAGGTGGTGTTAACGCACTGACCGCCAGGGCCGGAGGCGCAGTAGGTGTCGATGCGCAGGTCGGACTGGTTGATCTGGACGTCGATCTCCTCGGCCTCGGGAAGCACGGCGACGGTAGCCGTGGAGGTCTGAATGCGGCCCTGGGACTCGGTCTTGGGGACGCGCTGGACGCGGTGCACGCCGGACTCGTACTTCATGACGGAGTAGACGCGGTCGCCCTCGACCTTGAACTCAATGGACTTAAAGCCACCGGCCTCGCTGGGGCTGGAGTCGAGCACGGTAGTCTTCCAGCCGCGCGACTCGCAAAAGCGCTGATACATCTTGTACAGGTCGCCGGCGAAGATGGCCGCCTCGTCGCCACCGGCGGCGGAGCGGATCTCGACGATGGTGTTCTTGTCGTCGTTGGGGTCGCTCGGGATGAGCATGTACTTGATGTCTTCCTCGAGCTGGGGGAGCTTGGCCTCGTTTTCGGAGATGTCCATCTGGAGCATCTCCTTCTCATCGGCATCGGTGGTATCGTGGAGCATTTCCTTGGCAGCCTCGATGTCATCGAGCGCGCCGATGTACTCGCGCGAGGCGGCGATGAGGTCGGACTGGTGCGCGTACTCCTTGTTGAGACGCGTGAACTCCTTGATATCGGAGGCGACGGCCGGGTCGGAAAGCTTCTTCTCGAGCTCCTCGTAGGCCTTGATGATCTTTTCGAGCTTGTCGCGCATGACGGACTCCTTTATATGCGTGAAGGTGAAAATCGGCAGAGTTGATGGGGCGCGCGGCGCCACTGCGGGGGTAAGCCCGGCTAGAGCATGTCGATCTTCAGATACATGCGCATCCCTTCGCGTATGGGGTACATAGTTGCGGTCTAACCCATACATGATAGCGTGCGCAGGCAAACCTGCATATAACCCGCACGGAATCCGACAAAGGGACAGTCCCTTTGTTGGATTCTAGAGCGTGTGGAGCAGAGCGATGAAAAAGCGGACACCCTGAAGGTAGACTCGGCGGGTAATGCGCTCGTTGGTGCCGTGGACGCCTCGGTCGCACTCGTCATCGTCGACCACAAAGGCCGAGAAACGAATGCACTCAGGGCAAATGCGCTGATAGTTGGCAGCGTCGGTCGCACCGATCACGGTCGAGGGCACAATTGCCACTGGCTCGAATGATCCGTTTTCCTCCGCCCCCTTTGGATCACGGAAATAGCGGGCGACGATGGAGCGAACCGCCTCGAGGCCGGGACCACCGATGCGCGGGGACGGCGAGGGTTCGGAGCTACCGGGGCCAAGTTCGACCTCCACACGTCCGGCAAGGCCCGCCGCGGCAACCGCCTCGCGGCAGCGCGCCACAACGTCGGCCACGCTCGTGCCCTCGAGCATGCGGAAGTTGATATTGGCCCACATATCCTGCGGCATCACGTTGGCGCCGGTGCTGCCACCCTCGATCTGCGTGGGCGCGCAGGTGGTCGTCACCAGCGGATAGAGCTTTTTGCTGGCGAGGCAATCGCGGACAATGGCATCCCCGTTGGCGGCAATTTCATCGGCCGTGTAGAGCCCCAACTCGACGAGTTGGGCGGCAAGCAAGTCGGTCACGCGCGTCGGCCACTCGATATCGCAGATTGCGGTGATGGCACGGCTGAGCACCTCGAGCGATGTGCCGCCGTAGGGGTTGGACGAATGCCCGCCCTCACTCTTCGTCTTGAGCACGATATCGGCGTAGCCCTTCTCGGCAAGGTCGGCATGCATAAGCCAGCCCTCGCCCGCGCCATACTCGGCAGCTGGAACGATGCGGTAGTCACCCTCGTCGATCAGGTACTCAAGCTCAATGCCGCGCTCCTCGAGCACACGACCGATCGCCCCCGCGCCGTACTGCGTCGTCTCCTCGTCCTGGCCAAAGGCCAGGAGCAGCGTGCGCTCGTGCTGCCAACCGTGCGCCAGCGCATACTCGACCGCCTCGAGAATGCCTGCGACTTGGTCTTTCATGTCGATCGCGCCGCGGCCCCAGATGTAGGTATCGTCCACGTGCCCGCTAAAGGGGGCGTGCGTCCAGTCGGCCTCGGTACCCGGCACCACGGGGACCACGTCCATGTGACCCATGAGCATAACGGGCTTGAGAGCGGGGTCGGAACCGCTAAGCGTCACCAACAGCGAATGGTCGATGAGCTCGACCTTACCCGCCGCGAACACGCGCGGATACGCCTGCTGCATATACGCGCGCAGGTCGTCGAACGGCTGCCAGTTCACCGCCTCGGCATCCATACTCGAGATGGTCGGAAACGACAGCACGCGGCCCAGGCGCTCGCACGCACCAGCTTCGTCCAAATCGGCAAAATCATCCTCATGCGCAAAGAAGCGCCAAACCTCGGCCATGACATCCTTTCGATTGTGATGACGAGGGCCGCCCCACCGGAGCGGCCCTGCCACATAAGCGTTTGCGGTCGGTTATTTGTCCTCGAGATAGCGCGAGAGGAACTCGCGGGTACGCTGGTGCTTGGGGTTGCCAAAGAGCTCGGCCGGCGCGGCGTCCTCGAGCACCACACCCTTGTCCATAAAGACCACGCGGTCGGATACGGTTCGGGCAAAGGCCATCTCGTGCGTGACGACGACCATGGTCATGCCGTCGGCCGCGAGCTTGCGCATGACCTCGAGCACCTCGCCCACGATCTCGGGGTCGAGTGCCGAAGTCGGCTCGTCGAACAGCATGATCTGCGGATTCATGCATAAGGCACGAGCGATGGCCACGCGCTGTTTTTGACCGCCGGACAGACGGCCCACGGCGGCGTGCGCGAACTTCTCGAGTCCCACGCTGGTCAGGTGCTCCATCGCGACCTTCTCGGCCTCGGCCTTGCTCATCTTTTTGAGCGTGACGGGCGCGAGCGTGCAGTTGTCGAGCACATCCATGTTGTTGAACAAGTTAAAGCCCTGGAACACCATGCCGATGTCCTCGCGGAGTTTATTGATATTGCAGCGCTCGGCCGTGAGGTCCTGGCCGTGGAACCAGATGTGGCCCGCGTCCGGGGTCTCGAGCAGGTTGAGGCAGCGCAGGAAAGTCGACTTGCCCGAGCCCGAGGCGCCGATAATGGTAACGACCTCGCCGGGGTTAACGGACAGGTCAATGCCCTTGAGCACCTCGAGCGAGCCGAAGCTCTTGCGCAGGCCCTCGACGCGGATGAGCGGCTCATTGATCTGTGCGGCGGCCGCAACGCCGGTAATGGCGGTATCTGCCATGATGATTCTCCTCGTCTTAAGCCTAGTTGGAGCTGGGCAGCGTGGCCGGGGCCTCGGCACCGAGCTTTTTGCCAAAGGCCTCGAGCAGGCGGCTCGCCACGAGCGTTAGGATCAGGTAGACCACGAGCGCCACGCAGTAGACCTCCATCTGGCGATAGTACACGCCGGCGACGGTAGTGGTGGCGTACATAAGGTCGAACACGCCGATGACCGAGAGCACCGACGAATCCTTGATGTTGATGATGAGCTCGTTGGTGAGTGCGGGGATCGCGTTTTTAATACCCTGGGGGAACACGACCTTGCGCATGGCCTGCCACTGCGACAGACCCAGCGAGCGCGCCGCCTCGGCCTGGCCGGGATCGATGGACTCGATGCCGCCGCGCAGAACCTCCATCATGTAGGCGGTGGAGTTGAGCGAGATGGTGACGAGGCCAGCGGTAAAGGTGCTCCAGATCTGGTTGGCCTGGGCGGTCTCGAAGCCCATGCCGCGCAAAACGGTGAAGCCCGCGTAATAGATGAGCAGACCCTGGACCATCATGGGCGTGCCGCGCACGATGGTGGAGTAGACGGCCGCAAAGCCGCGGCCGATACTCTTAAAGAAGCGCACCAGGTCGTTATCTACGCGGTCGAACGTCTGAATACGCAGGAACACAAAGAGCAGTGCCAGGAAGAATGCGATGACGGTGCCGAAGGTGGCAAGCGCGATGGTGATCTCGATACCGCGGATAAAGAAGTCCCCGCTCTTGTAGGTCATGTAGACCAGGCTCGACAAAAAGTCGCTGGGGTTGGAGTCCGAGACGATGCTCACCCGTACCAGGTCGATAAACGACATGACGCAGCGGTCCACGAAAAAGATCGCCGCGATGGCAACCACGACATAGCTGCCCAAGCGTGCGCCACGACGGAAGCGCTCGGATGCGAACGGCGACGTTTCGCGATAGTCATTCCAGTGCATGAGTTTGGTGGCGAGCGCCGCCGCCGACACGACGAGCCAGGCCCAAAGGATTGCCCAAAGGCAATCTTGGAACACGCCCGTGGGGGCCAAGAAGCTCAGCGGCGTGGGGTTGCGCTGGCTAAACGCCAGGCCGAGCGCCACGATAACGCTCGTGCCCAGATATACATAGCGATGGTCGGCCTTGATAAAGGAGGCCAGACGATTGATGGTTTTCATGCTGCCTCCCTATGCCGGCTGACGATCGAGGCACGCGTCCCACATTTGGTCGCGTTCCTCTTGGCTAATGCCCTTGAGTGTCTTATCGATGAGCTTAAGCAGCTTGTCCGAGCCCTTGCGGCAACCGACATTTGCCGCGACCTCCTGCTTAAAGCCCTCGCCCTCGGCAAAATGAATGGGGACGATGCCCGGGTTTTGGGCCATATAGCCCTTCTCGTTCTCGGTGTTATAGGTCACGGCGTCGCACGTGCCCTGCAGCAGGTTCGAGAACACCGTGGGGACGGAGTCGACCGGGTTCTTGTGGACAACGCCCGGAATCTCGTCGATGACGGTATCGAGCATGGTGTCCTTTTGGCCGAGCACCGTAGCGCCGCTAAAGTCGCTGAGCTTGGTCGCGTTTTGGTAGGGCGAGCCCTCTTTTACGAACAGGCCAAAGTAACCGATAAAGTACGGATCGGAGAAGCCGACAGACTCCTCGCGCTCGGGCGTGGCGCTCATGCCGGCGATGATGAGGTCGATCTGGCCGTTGTTGAGCGAATCGATAAGACCCGAGAAGCTCTGCTTGACGGCAACGGGCTCGCCACCGAGGGCTTTGCAGACGATCTTGGCGATCTGCACGTCGTAGCCATCGGCATAGGCACCCTGCACGTTGTCGATGGGGATGGTGTATTCACTGGCTTCGGAAACCTGCCAGTTGTACGGGGCGTAGGCCGCCTCCATGCCGATGCGGATCTTATCCTTGCCGATCACGGAATCGGACAGGTCGTCGCGACCGCCGCCCGTCGTGGGCTGAACCACCTTGAGCGTGGACGGGCGCTGACAGCCGGCGAGCGCGCCGGCGACGACGGAAGCGCTCGCAGCGAGAGCGCTACCCAAAAAGATGCGACGGCTGCATACCGGCTGGGTCTGCGCATCGCACTGTTGGGGAGAATGCATAATCTGCCTTCCCTGTTGAATCGTATGCTGACGACTTAACAGGATACCGCTCAGCGCTACCTCCAGCAAATGCATATATAAATGCATATATGCAAGTTTACGAACTGAAAACGATTGGTAGTCGTTGGGGACGCTCTTAAACGACTAGTCAAACAAGAACGTCCCCAACGACTAGGCATGAAAAAGGCAAGGCATAGACCTTCTGGTCATACCTTGCCTTTTGAATGACAAATTGTCGCTCTGGGTGGCGCGCAGCGTCGACCGGCCCGCCGTTCGTCAGAACGGCGGAACCTCTAGAGCAAAGTGACGCTAAAGCTGCGGACGTCCGTCTCGCCCGGCGCCAGCGTAATGGTGTTGGCCTTGTGCTCAAAAACGTCGTCCTCGGTGTCCATGGTGGTGTGACCGGTCCAGGGCTCGAGCGCCACAAACGGAGCGTCGTTGGCGGCAGACCACACGCCGATGTACTTAAAGCCCTCAAAGTCGATCTTGACGCCGTGGCCCGACTTGCGACCGCGCAGCGTGAGCGTGGAGCCCGGGGTATCGGTGAACATGATGGCGTCGTTATCGAAGCTGCGGTGCGTGATGGGCAGCACGTCCGAGTTATCGGGAGCCTTGTAACTACCCTCGAACGTCATAAGGCCATCAGGCGTGATGACGGGGGCCTCGTTAGTCCAAGCCTCGGTAAACGCCAGCTCGTAATCCTCGAATGCCTCGTCCTCGGCACCGGGAGCCGGTACGTTAAACGCGGGGTGGCCGCCCACCGAGAACGGCAGGTCCACGTCGCCGGTGTTGGTGACGGCAAAGGTCTGGGTAAGTGTGGCGTCACCAGTCAGGGCATAGGTCATGTTGAGCTTAAAGTGGAACGGAAAGGCCTTGAGCGACTCGGGCGTGTCGGTGATCTCGTACGTTACCGAGGAGCCGTCCTCCGAAACCTCGACCAGCTTGTGCTCGACGATGCGCGCGAGTCCGTGGCGCGGCATATCGCAGGTGCCGGCTGCAGACGTTGCCGTGTTGTTGCGCAGCGAGCCCACAATGGGGAACAGGATGGGCGCATGCTTGCCCCAAAAGGCGGGGTCGCCCTGCCACAGATACTCGTTGCCGTTGAGGGCAAGGCTCGTGAGCTGGGCGCCCATGGAATCGATGGCCGCGGTGAGGCCGCCGCGCTTGATGGTGGTGACGGTGGACATGCTACTTCCTCCAAAAGTAAACAATAGTGTCGAGGGCTATTGTGCCACTCTTGGCGGCGGGACGGGACAGCAGGCGATTATTGAGCAGCCATAGCGGAATGAGCGGCGAGCACCTACTGGGTATCCACGTAAAGGTCGAACCCGCCCTGCGGTGTGGTGTCGACCGTGTCGGGCGCCTGTGAGTTAAAGCTCACGGGGACCATGCGCTTTGAGGCACGGAAGCGCGTACCGTCGGTGGCGACGGGCGGTTCATCGACGGTGAGCTCGTAGTCGCCGGGCTTAAGCTCGATGCCGTCACCAGCGGAATTGACGTATTGATACTCGTCAATCGTCTGCCCTTTGAGCGTGCGCCCCACGATGTAGATGAGCATTTGGCTGTCGCCGCGCGCGGTGTCCCACGTCGCGCCGTCCTTGACCTCGACCGACACATGTACCGAGCGCGTGCGGCCGAGCGATTGCTCGATAGACATCTCGACCTTGGCGGCGTCTTTTCGCTGTTGTTCAACATGGCTCCAGACGTTTCCAATTGCCGAGCATGCGATAACGCCGGCCATGAAGGCGATAAGGATGGGGCCGAGCGGAGAGCGACGTCCTGCATCTTCCTCGCGAGACAGATTGGGACGACGTGTGGGCGCAGGCGCCTGGGCACCCTGCGAGGGCACGTCGAGAATACTGAAGGATGCCGTGCTTCCGGGATCGATGGTATGGCGCGGCTGAGGGGTCTTGGCCGGCGAGATCGACATGTCGGCTGGCTCGCCGAGCGTGGCCGTAGCGTCGGCCTTGGCCTCGTCTGCCTCGGCCTGGGCCCAAGCTTGTTCGAAGGTCAGAGGCTCGACGGGGTCGAGGGCGGCGTCGGGGTCGGCGGCAACGTCGTTGCCGGTCTCGTCCTCGTCGCTCGACACATCACGCGGCGTGGGCTCGTCCCACTCCTCGTCCGGAGCCTCACCCTCGCTATACCACCATTCAAAGTTATCGATATCCATACGGGGCGCCCCTTAGGCCTCGCAAATAAACGCTTGCTAGCCTTATACCCCCAGACGGCACGGCGGCTCGCCGGCACAGATAGGAAAACCATCACAACATTCGACGCTTTTCCTCGTTTTCGAGATTTTCATCGAATGTTGTGACGGCTTGGGCGGCAGCCACGCCGCGAATGTGACAAAGAGACTGTCCCTTTGTCACATTCTGTTAGAGTTGCAGGGATTGAATCCCGCTTATTCATGCGACATTGGAGTGACAACCTTGACCGCCGCAACCACGCCAAAAAGTAAGTCAACCGCCGCCGCGCTCTCCCCCGCGCGCACCAAGCTCTGCCTGGCGCTGCTCGTGTTGTTAGGCTTTTCGCTCGGCTGCTCCGAGTTCGTGGTCATCGGCATCGAAAGTGACTTGGCGACGGAACTCGGCGTATCGCTTGCCACCGCAGGCCAACTTATTAGCGTGTTCGCACTGATCTACGCTATCTCGACGCCGGTGCTCGCGCTCAGCACGGGGCGTTTTCGCCGCTACCAGCTGCTCGTGTGCTACAGCATCGTCTTTGTGCTCGGCAACCTGGTCATGGCGTTGGCGCCCAACTTCCAGGTGCTGTTCATCTCGCGCATCATCCTGGGCTCCGTCTCGGGCGCACTGCTCGCCGTGGGCGTGACGTACATCCCCGAGCTTCTGTCTCCGCAGCAAACTTCGCTTGCCATCTCGGTGGTATATGGTGCGTTTTCCGTGGCAATGGTCTTTGTCACTTCGATCGGCAAGTTTGTGGCCGACACGCTCGATTGGCACGTGGCCATGTACGGCACGCTGGCCTTTGCCGTTCTGATCTGCGGAGCGCTCGTGGCGTTTATGCCGCGCGCTGGGCAAACCGACGAGCCCGCCACTTTTCGCGAGCAGGCGGGTCTGCTACGCGAGCCGAGCATCATCACCGGCATGCTCATCTTTTTGTTTGGCGTGGGGTCGGTCTACGTTTTCTACGGCTACGTGACGCCTTATCTTGAGCAGGTGCTGGGCATGGGCACGGTCGAAGCCAGTACCACGCTCATGGCCTACGGCGTGTTCTGCCTGATCTCGAACATCCTGGGCGGATGGATCGACGCGCGCTTTGGCATGAAGGCGCTACTCGTGACGTTTGTGCTGCAGGCGGCGGCATTGTTTGGGCTGTTTGCCGTAGGCGCTGCCATGCCGCTCGCACTTATCTTTGTCTTTAGTCTGGCAATGCTCATGTACCTGTTCTCAGTGTCGTGCATCACGCACTTTATGGATGTGGCACGCAGCCGCCACCCCAAGTCGATGGTACTCGCAAGTTCGGTTGAGCCCATGGCGTTTAACGTCGGCATCTCGTTTGGCACCGCAGTGGGCGGCGCCGTGGTAAGCGGAGTTGGCATTGCATATGTAGGCGCGGTCGGTGCCGTGTTCTCGCTCGTGGCCTGGGCGCTCACGCTGGTGACGATTAAGTTGGCTCGCTGGGAGCGCCGTCGTCAATCAGCACAGCCCCGGATGCAGGCATAGGGGCGAACATAGCCCAGGGTGGCGAGCAACCGGTGAAAACCGTCCCATACGAGTAGTGTTTATCCGCCTGCAAGCTCCAGCAGTGCAATTTCGTGTACTTCAGATACACACTTTTCTACTATTTCGTGTATTCCAAGTACATGAAATCGTACTAAACTATGTATCTGAAGTACACGAAATTGGAAAGGCGGCCCCATGCGCAGATCAATCGAATCCGTTATCGAATCATGGGCGACAAAGGACGCGTCGCGCCCCCTCCTCATTCGTGGTGCGCGACGCGTAGGCAAAACGTACGTTGCCGAGGAAATCGGCAGACGAATCGCCGGCGATGCGTTTGTCAAACTCGACTTTCAGACCGATCTTGAGCTGATCGCTCCGCTGTTCGACTGTCCCACCGACGACGTTGACGCCATCGTGGCGCGAATCTCAGACTATAAACGCACCCCCATTCGCAAAGAAACCGCCTTCATCCTGTTTGACGAGGTGCAGCTCTGCGAACGGGCGCTCAACTCGCTTCGCTTTTTTTCGGGTTCGGGCTGGCGCATATGCGCGACCGGCAGTCAGCTCGGCGTCGCCACGCGCAAGCGCAAGTTGCCTTTTCCCAGCGGCGTTCGTCAAGAGACCATGCATCCTATGTCGTTCGAGGAGTTTCTCTGGGCGCTCGACGAGGAGCAGATGGCCAATGCCATTCGTACCCACGCCGGCACGCTCGAGACCTACGCCGCGCACCAAGCCGCGCTCAGCCTGTTTCATCGATACCAGATCGTGGGCGGCATGCCCGCCGCCGTCAACGCATATCGCAAGACGTTATCCATCGAGGATGCGCGCGTCGAGCAGCGCGAAATCGACGAGACCTATACCGCCGATATGACCGACCCCGAAAACGGGATCAGCGGCGTGGCGGCGCGCAAGGTCTGGCGCTCCATTCCGTCCCAGCTGCTGAGATCGTCCACAAAAAAATTCAAGTACTCCGAGGTCGAACGCGGAGGCCGTCGCGCCAAGCTTATCGAGCCGCTCGACTGGCTCGAAGGCGCCGGCATCATATCGGTCAACAACCTGACCGAAGGCATCGAGCCTCCCCTCGTTCCCTTCGACGACGAAGATGGAAGTTTCTTTAAGGTCTATCTTCTCGATACCGGCCTCATGTTCTACAAACTCGGCATCAACCCGCGGCTCTGGCTCGACCTCAAAGAGGATTCCGCCATAGCGCTATCTTCCGACTTCCGAGGCGCCCTGGCGGAAAACTCGGTCATGCAAGCATTTTCGGGCAATAGCTTGCAGACGTATTACTGGGTGCCGCCGTCGTCTTGGAAGACGACCGGCGAGCTCGATTTTTTACTTCAGACCGACCGTATGGAAATTGTGCCCGTCGAAGTAAAGTCCGCACGTAACGTGCGCGCGAGAACCCTCGGGTCGTTTATGGACAAAGCCCGATCGCCATATGCCTACATTTTGTCCGAGAACAATTTTTCCCGCAGCGAAACCGATGACGGGCGCGAGCTGCGCCACCTCCCCTTGTACGCAGCGGGCTTTATTGGAGCAAACTGCCTCAAGAGCAGTCTGTAAGCCCTGCGCGACCGCCTAGAAAGGAAGCCGCTCATGCAACGCATTCTTTTTATCTGCTATGGAAATATCTGTCGCTCGACGATGGCTGAGTCCGTGTTTACCGAGCTGGTGCGGCGCGCCGGGCGCGCGGGCGAGTTTGTCATTGACTCCGCTGCGACCTCAACTGAGGAGATCGGCAACCCGCCGCATCATGGCACGGTCGCCAAGCTGCGTGAAGTCGGGATTCCCGTCGTTGCGCACCGTGCCCGCCAGGTGCGTCGCGCGGAGTATGGCGACTGGGACCACATTGTCTATATGGACGACGAGAACGCCCGCGGCCTGCGGCGCATCTTTGGCGACGACCCCGACGGCAAGGTTACACGCTTGCTCGATTGGACCGAGCGCCCCGGTGACGTGGCCGATCCCTGGTACACCGGCAACTTCGATGCCACCTACCGCGACGTGCTCGACGGTTGCACCGCTATGCTCGAGCAACTGTAGACAAGCGAGGTCGCGAGCCACGTCTCCGGCGCGAAACGAGCGTGGATTTTCTCCCGCTTTGAGCGTTCGAGTGCGCTCTAAACGGGAGAAAATCCACACTCATGAATGTGACAAAGGGACTGTCCCTTTGTCACATCCGGGACTGGCCCTAGACCGGCTTGACCTCCAGCTTTATCCCCTCGGCACAGGAGTCGCCCAAAACATCCGAAAGGGCCCAGGTCGCATATAGCGGCAAATAGAGAACCGCTCCGTTGCGCTCAACGTTGCCTCTCGAGAAAACAATCCCGAGCCTTACGCCATATTCAGCCGTATCAAGCACATGACCGAGCGCAGCGTGCGCGTGGTAATAGGAGCCCGATTTAACCTCGATCGGAACAGCCGTCCCATCCGGTCCATCGACCACAAAGTCCACTTCACCGCGCTTTTTTGTCTGATAGTAGTAAAGCTGGCGATTTTGGGCAGCCAGCTGCTGGGCCACCACGTTTTCGTAAATGCCGCCCAGATTGGGCTCCTTGCTATCAAGATACGCCGCTTGGGCGACTCCAACGGGGTAGCGCGCCATCAACATGCCCGTATCCGATTGATATAGCTTGAACTGCGATGGCCGTGCCGTCTTGAGCAGGGGCGATTTTGGCTCGGTTACGATATCGGCTTTGAGAGCAACGCCGGCATCGACAAGCCATACAAAATCTCGCTGATACTTCTCGTAGTGAGCCTTGGGGTCAATGGAATTGAGCACGAAGCGCTTGTTTTCGCCCTCGAGCATAATAGGGAGCTGATCGTAGATGCTCTGCACCTGAAGGGCTCGCCCGCTTGCATACTTGGAGATATCCCGTCGGTACTGTTCGTTGAGCTCTGACTGCAGCTGACGAACAGAGGCAAGGTCGCCCCGCGTGTCAAGGAAACGCTGCACGACCTCTGGCATTCCGCCGACAACGGTATAGGTCCTGAAGTTTGCCATCATCGCGTCATGAATGTAACCAGGAATGGGCTTCTCGTTGATGCACGCGTCGCGTATCGTTTGGCGAGCCCCTTCGCTCACCCCGATTGCCCAGCAAAACTCCTCAAAATCGAGCGGGAACATCCTAAGCTCGTGGACATACCCCACGGGATAGGACCTGACGCCCTTGAACTGGGTCCCGAGCATTGACCCCGAAAACGCCCAGCGGCACCTCCCGTCCTCAACAAGGAACTTTGCCATCGTCATGATGTCGGGGGCCTCTTGGACCTCATCGATAAACACGAGCGTTTTGCCTGGTGCAATCGACTTTCCCGAAAGAAGCGTCACCCTGCTGATGAAATCATCGGCATCCCGCGCCTCGAGAAGAGCATCTTTTGCCTGGCGATTTTCCATGAGGTTAAGCTCGATGTAGGTTGCATGGTTGGCTTTGCCAAATGCGCGAATCGAATAGCTTTTGCCGATCTGGCGAGAACCCGTAATGAACAAGGCCTTTTGCTCGGAAGACTTCAGCCAACGCTCCAGCTCTGCCGCTATTTTCCTGCGCAGCATAGGCCCTCCTCAGTGTCATCAAATGAAATGCAAAGTTTTATACGCTTGATTATCGATGAAATGCAGAGTTTTAGAACCTAAAATCGGATGAAATGCAGAGATTTGAGATTACAAGCACAATAGAAGGAACACCACCGGCGAATGTGACAAAGGGACTGTCCCTTTGTCACATTGCGCTCGACTATTCGTCGACGATCTCGGCAAGCCAGACGTTCAGCGTATCGACCTCGGGACAGCAGAACTTTGCCGTACCGGGCTCGTTGCCAGGCACGGTTCCGCCATAGCGCAGGATATCGATATAGGGAAAGCCCACATGGCAGGCCATGGCGCACATCTTGCCGCGATCTCGGTCAAAGTCAAAAACGTCGCCCGGCTTGTGACCATGGTGGCAGCGGCACGCACCCAGCTGGTCCACGCAGCTCACGCGGATACGCGGACGCTTGCCACGCGGCGCGCCGAGCGGCTTGTTCTCGCCCGTAGGCTTGATGCCGCCCTCGTCGGCGTTACTCATGGTCGATCACGTCCAAGCAGGCCTCGATGGGCAGGCCGGCCGACTTGTCCTCTTGATCGGCATTGCGCTCGATAAGCCCAGCCACCACGCGCATGGCATCGGACGTCGCGCGCTGCAGACTCCAACCTGCCATAACGCGGCCGACGAGCACCGCCGAGAACGTGTCGCCCGTGCCCGGGAAATAGACCGGAATGAGCTCAAAGGGAATTGTAAAGTACTCCCCCGCCACATGGTCGTAACCGATAACCGCGTTCGTGCCATTGACTACGGCGCTCGTAATGACCACAGACTTGGCACCCAGCTCGCGCACAGCGTCCACAAGGGTGCGGGCCTCATCGGGCGTAATTTGCTCGGCGATAGGCCTATCGGCAAGCAGGCACGCCTCGGTGTAGTTGGGAACCGCGTAGTCGGCGCACTCCAGCAGATGCCGCATAAGGCCAATCGTGGACTCGGGCACGCCCGCATAGAGCTTGCCGTTGTCGCCCATGATGGGGTCGACGAACACCTTGGTGCCCTTTTGCGCGCGACGGTGGCAAAAGTCCGAGATGATGCGCGTCTCTTCCTCGGTCACGATAAAGCCGGTCGAGATGGCGTCGAACTCAAAGCCGAGCTCCTCCCAGATGGCGAGGCTCTGGCGCACGTACTCGGTGGTGTCGTGGATGTAGAACTTGGGATAGTTGAGCGTATCGGACACCAACGCCGTCGGCAGGTTATGGATACGGTAGCCCATGTGCGACAGCACCGGCAGCATGGCAGAAAGCGCGACCTTGCCGTAGCCGCACATATCGTTGATCAGCAGCAGCTGAGTGTTCTTCATGAGGGTCTCCCTTGGTTCGGGCACGGCGCAGCAGCGCCACAGTGCGACTAAGTGTAGCGCAGGGAACGTTACGAGCGAAGTCGGGCAGCGTGAAGGGCAAATTGTTGCGGAAAGGTTACGGGAAGGAAGTTAGTCGTTGGGGACGTTCTTAAATGACTAGTCAAACAAGAACGTCCCCAACGACTACCGAAGCGGACCGTGGCGGAATCACAAGTTGAGGACGGACAGACACTATGACCCAATCCGAGGGCACTAAAAAGATAGGAGCCCCCGCTCGTGACCGCGGGTCGGGGCTGCGACAATGATGTTGAAGTGCCATAGGCGCAGCCGCGCCGCAACGAGGTTGGGAGGCTCCCATGCCAAAGTATTCTACCGCGTTCGGGATGGACGTCCACCTGAGGTCGACCACCGTCTGCGCCCTCGACGCGGACACCGGCGAGGCCGTGACGAGGAGGTTCCCCGGCAACCCCTGGGGCGAGATCGCCGGGTGGATGGATGGGTTCCCCGGGCCGTCGCTCGCGGCCTACGAGAGCGGCTACCTCGGCTTCGCCCCGCAAAGGGGGCTCGCCGGGCTCGGCGTCGAGTGCGTCGTCGCCGCGGTCTCGAAGATCCCCAGGTCGGCCGCCGACTCGGCCTCCAAGAACGACAGGAACGACGCCGCCAGGATGGCCAAGGCGATACTCGCCCACGACATCTCCCCCGTATGGGTCCCCTCCCCCGAGGTCGAAGGCATCAGGGACCTCGCCGGCGCCTACGACGGGGCGACCGCGCGCCTGGCGACCGCCAAGCAGCGGCTGCTCGCCTTCCTCGCAAAGCGGGGGTTCGTCTACGGCGGCACCACGCCCGCCGGCAACCCGAGGAAGTACTGGACCTACGACTTCCTGAGATGGCTCGACAAGGTCAGGCCGGAGGACGACGGCGGGGTTCGGACGCTCGCCGCCCTGAGGAACGAGGTCGAGGCCGCGGCGGAGGCCCGGGCGGACCTGCTCTCCGAGTACAGGGCCGCCGTGGATGCCAGCCCGATCGCCGCGGAGGTGGCCGCCCTCCAGTCGATCAAGGGCTGCGCCTTCGCGCTGGCCGCAGCCTTCTCGGCCGAGGTCGGCGACTTCACGAGGTTCCGTTCCGGAAGGCAGGTCACGGCCTATTTCGGCCTCGCGCCGAGTCAGAGGTCGAGTGGCGACTCCGTGCGGCTCGGAGGCATCAGCGGCGCGGGCAACGCGCTCGTGAGGAAGCTGGCCGTTGAGGGCTCATGGCGCTACGCCGCGGCACGGCACCAGCCGAAGCTCATGCCGAGGGACACGGGCGTGCCCCTCGAGATAAGGATGCACGGGAGGAAGGGGTCCGAGCGGCTCCTGCGGCGGCGCGAGGAGATGCTCGCCCGCGGCATGCCCGCGGCGAAGGCCAACGCGGCCACCGCGGCCGAGCTCGTGAGGTGGCTCTGGGCCCTCGGCATGATGTGCCGGGAGGGCGCGGAATAGACATAGCCCCCGTCCCGGCGAGCCGGGCGGCCTTCGGGGATACCCCCTATTTCGCTGTGCGCGCGGAGCCCTCCGCATGCGCCTCGACAGACTTGGGGAACCCCGCCGAAGGAATGGAGTGCGGGCCGGCAGAACGGTATCCGCGGATATGAGACTGAGCCGAAGGCGTCGATGACATGCCGGGGGCGGACCGGGACGGGTTAACGGCAGGCCCCGCCGACCGATTGCAAGCGGTCGGCGGGGCCATTGTGGCTCTTGACAGCGGATTGGGTCATATGAGCGAAAACGCTCCTAGGCGAGCAAGGTGGCGTGAAAGAGGAGGGCATAGGC
Source organism: uncultured Collinsella sp. (assembly GCA_958445985.1). Taxonomy (GTDB): domain Bacteria; phylum Actinomycetota; class Coriobacteriia; order Coriobacteriales; family Coriobacteriaceae; genus Collinsella. The sequence continues at coordinate 34,814 of CAUCUN010000007.1, forward strand.
CTTGTGGCCATGCCCGACGATTGAACGCCAGATTGCCGCTTAGGAGCGTTTGCAGCGTCGGCCGGTTACGGCGTTTGGTAAAACGCCGTAACTATAAGGTCATGCCGCCGAAGTTGAAAGGCAGATTGCCGCTCTGGCGGGTTTGCAGCGTCGAGCCGTTACGCGGTTTGGTAAAACCGCGTAACCACTAGTTTGGTACCTTGACATTCATTTCTCATGCTCCTAGATTGGTTAGGCACAAAACAATTCCACTACCTAACTAAAGAAAGGAGCAACACTAATTCATGTGCGATGAACCTCTTAACCTTTGTTCGCACGAGCCCGGCGGCGACCCGTCACAGCCGGCGGATGCACCCGAAGCGGTTAGCTCAGAAGACAAGCTTGCCAAGCGCATCCTCAATGGCCTGGGCTTTTGCGGCCATTACATGCATTTTCATGGCGGAGGCGTGTCCGGCAAGGCGCCCATCATCTGCCTGCTGGCCAAGCAACCCGGCGGCGAGATGTCGCAGCAGGAACTCGGCATGCACTTTGACCTCAAGCCGGGGTCGCTTTCCGAGATCCTGTCCAAGCTCGAGCTCAACGGCCTCATCGAGCGCAGCCGTAACCCCAAGGATCGACGGCAGCTCACCATTCGCCTGACCGAAACCGGCCGGGAAAACGCCCGCATCGACCAGGCAGCCCGCATTCACTTTAGAGAGCAGGCCTTTGGTGCCCTCACCCACGATGAGCGCGAGCAGCTCGCCGAAATGCTCGAGAAAATCCGTGTAACCTGGGAGGAACTGGATGATTAAAACCCTCATGGGCAGCATCCGCGACTATATGAAAGTCACTGTTGCCACGCCATTGCTCGTGCTTGGCGAGGTACTCTGCGAGATGCTGATTCCATTTATCACCGCCAACCTGATCGACGCCATCAAAGACGGCGCCACCGTAGCCGAGATGCTTCCCACCGCGGGCTTTTTGGTGCTCATCGCGCTGACGTCGCTTGCTTTTGGTGCCGCCGCCGGCGTCACCTGCAGCCATGCGAGCTGCGGCTTCGCCAAGAACCTGCGTCACGATCTGTTCTACAAGATCCAGACGTTCAGCTTTGCCAACATCGATGAGTTCTCGAGTTCCTCGCTCGTCACGCGCCTGACCACCGACATCAACAACGTTCAGCAGGCCTTTATGATGATCATCCGCATCGCCGTGCGCGCGCCGCTGGTATTGATCTTCGCCTTTACCATGGCATTTATCATGGGCGGCAGCGTCGCCATGGTCTACCTGGTCATCATTCCGCTGCTGGGCTTTGGACTGTTCTTTATCATCTTTAAGGTGCGCCCCATCTTCTCGCGCGTGTTCCACAAGTACGACGCCCTTAACGAGTCCGTCGAGGAAAACGTCACCGGCATGCGCGTAGTTAAGAGCTATGTGCGCGAAGACTTTGAGAAGGAGAAGTTCGCGACCGCCGCACGCGACGTCCAGATGGACTTCACCCGCGCCGAGAAGCTGCTTGCCTTTAACAACCCCATGATGAACATCTGCGTCAACGGCGCGTTTGTCGTCATCATCTACCTGGGCTCCAAGCTCATCATCACGAGCCAGGGCACGCTGTTCGACGTGGGCCAGCTCTCCTCGATCTTTACCTATGGCTTCCAAATCCTCATGAGCCTGATGCAGCTATCGATGATCTTTGTCATGGTGACCATGGCCGACGAATCGGCGCACCGCATCACCGAGGTGCTGGCCGCCGAGCCCACGATCGCCGATCCCGCCGAGCCCGTGCTCGAGGTCGCCGATGGCTCCATCGACTTTGACCACGTGAGCTTTAAGTATTCCGCGCATGCGAAGCGCCAGGCGCTCGACGATATCGACCTGCACATTAAGAGCGGCGAGACCATCGGCATCATCGGCGGCACCGGCTCGGCCAAGTCCACGCTCGTAAACCTCATCGCCCGCCTGTACGACGCCACCGAGGGTACCGTGCGCGTGGGCGGCGTGGATGTACGCGACTACGACTTGGACGCCCTGCGCCACCAGGTGGCCATGGTGCTGCAGAAAAACGTGCTGTTTAGCGGCACGATTGCCGAGAACCTGCGTTGGGGCGACCCGAACGCCACCGACGAAGAGGTCCGCGAGGCCGCGCATCTGGCCTGCGCCGACGAGTTTGTCGACGGCTTCCCCAAGGGCTATGACACCTGGATCGAACAGGGCGGCTCCAATGTTTCCGGCGGTCAGAAGCAGCGCCTGTGCATTGCGCGTGCCCTGCTGCGTCGCCCCAAGATCTTGATCCTGGACGACTCCACGAGCGCCGTCGACACCAAGACCGACGCCAAGATTCGCGCAGGGCTGGCAAGCTATCTGCCCAACACGACCAAGCTCATCATCGCCCAGCGCATTAGCTCCGTGCAGGACGCAGACCGCATCATCGTCATGGAGGGCGGCCGCATCGCGCAGATCGGTAACCACGACGAGCTGCTCAAGACGAGCGAGATCTACCGCGAGACCTTTACCTCGCAGAACAAGATGTCTGCCGAGGGCGAAGAGGCCGTCGAGGCCGACACCGAGGCATCCGTAACGCAAGCTCAGACCCAGGAAGGAGGCGAGGCACATGAGTAAGGCAACGACCGCCGAGCGCGCGCTCAACCGCAAGGGCGGCACCATGTCGCGCCTCATCAAGACGCTCTTTGGCTTCTACCCGGTGCTTTTGCCCCTCGTCGTCGCCGGCGTGGTGCTCTGCGCCATCATCAACTCCATCGGCGCGACCTTCCTTCAGAGCGCCCTGCAGATTATTAGCGAATCGTGGCAGTCGGGCGATTGGGGAGCCGCGCAGCCCAAGATCGCACAGCTCGTGACCACCCTCGCCTGCATCTACGGCATCGGCATCCTGTCCTCGCTCTTCTGGAACCGCGCCATGGCCATCGTCACGCAGGGCTCGCTGGAGAAGCTGCGCGAGAAGATGTTCAACCGCATGCAGGACCTGCCGATCCGCTACTTCGACACGCACCAGCGCGGCGACATCATGAGCCACTACACCAATGACATCGACACGCTGCGCCAGATGATCAGCCAGTCGCTGCCCAACCTGCTCATGACGGTCATCGTCATCGTCACGGTGTTCTTTATCATGCTGTACTACAGCGTGTGGATGTGCTTGGTCATTATTGCCGGCGTCGCCTTTATGACCTGTATGACCAAGCTGCTCGGCTCCAACTCCGCGCGCTTCTTTATTGCGCAGCAGACCGAGCTCGGCGTTGTCGAGGGCCATATCGAGGAAGTCATGAACGGCCAGAAGGTCGTCAAGGCATTCTGCCACGAGTCTGCCGCCGAAGCCGATTTTGACGAGCGCAACGAAAAGCTCTTCGAGGTCTCGCAGAAGGCCAACATGTACGCCAACATCCTCATGCCCATCCTTATGAACCTGGGCAACCTGCTCTACGTGCTGGTCGCACTGGCCGGCGGCATTTTCCTAGCGCTGGGCGTGCCCAACCTGAGCATCTCGGGCATGGCGCTGTCCATCGCCGTCGTGGTGCCGTTCCTCAACATGACCAAGCAGTTCTGTGGACAGATCGGCCAGATCTCGCAGCAGATCAACGCCGTGGTCATGGGCCTCGCCGGCGCCGACCGTATCTTTGAGCTCATCGACGAGGAGCCCGAAGCCGACGAAGGCTATGTGACGCTTGTCAACGCTCAGGTGAACCCCGATACCTGGCAGCTCGAGGAGGCCGACCACCACACTGGCATGTGGGCGTGGAAACATCCGCACCGCGCAACCGGCGAGATCGAGTACGTGCCGCTGCGTGGCGACCTGGTCATGGACAACGTCGACTTTGGCTACACGCCCGACCACGAGGTGCTGCACGGCGTGTCCGTGTTTGCCAAGCCGGGCCAGAAGGTCGCGTTTGTCGGCGCCACCGGTGCCGGTAAGACGACCATCACCAACCTCATCAACCGCTTCTATGACATCGCCGACGGCAAGATCCGCTACGACGGCATCAACGTCAACAAGATCCGCAAGGCCGATCTGCGCCGCTCGCTGGGCGTCGTGCTACAGGACGTGAACCTGTTCACCGGCACCGTGATGGATAACATCCGCTACGGCAACCTGGACGCTACCGACGAGGAGTGCATCGCGGCGGCCAAGCTCGCCGGCGCGGACGACTTTATCACCCGCCTACCCGACGGCTACGACACCATGCTCACCGGCAACGGCGCACAGCTGTCGCAGGGCCAGCGCCAGCTGATCTCGATTGCGCGTGCCGCCGTCGCCGATCCGCCGGCAATGATTCTGGACGAGGCCACGAGCTCCATTGACACCCGCACCGAGGCCATCGTGCAGGCGGGCATGGATAAGCTCATGGAGGGCCGCACGACGTTTGTCATCGCGCACCGCCTGTCCACCGTGCGCAACTCCGACGCGATCATCTGCCTGGACCACGGCCGCATTATCGAGCGTGGCAACCACGACGAGCTGATCGCCAAGCGCGGATACTACTATCAGCTCTATACCGGGGCGTTTGAGCTGGAGTAGTTCGGCTCGCCGAGATGGCCGATTTGCCGCTCATTCGTCGGGCATGACCCTAAGGTCAATGCCCTCCTCTTTCGGGGCAAATCGACTCATCTCAACGACCCAAACACAATGCGCCGCAACGAATAAAGCCTCCGCAGCCACACGAGCTGCGGAGGCTTTATTCATGCCGGCCGGAAACCGTATCCCACTTTTCGGGCCCAAAATGGGATGCCGTTTCCCGCTGGGCCCCCTCCGGGAAACGGCATCCCATTTCAAGGGCATAAACCGGGATGTGGTTTCCCCTAACGGCACCTTTGGGAAGCCGCATCCCACTCTAGACGCACAAAACGGGATGAGCTTTCCCATGGTGATCCAAGACCAGAAGCATGTCCGATAGCGCGGCCAGGTCAAGAACAACAAGGCAAGCGTCACGCCAATTTGGACGAGCGTCTGCTGCAGTTTGAGGCTGCTAGCCCATATGGTAGAGTTAACCACCCATGAATTTCAGCACACTGCGTGCTACCTGTTCTTTTGTCATTTAGGGGAGTGAACTTGTGAATACTTCTGTCGCCAAGAAGGCCGGCCAGGCGGTGCGCCTGCTCATGATGGTGCTCACGGCAGTTCTCATCTTCTTCTTCATCAATGTTATGCTGCTCGTCTCCGATATCCAGGGCACGGCGCGTGTGGTCAACTACGCCGGTCTGGTGCGCGGTACCACGCAGCGAATCGTTAAGCTCGAGGATGCGGGCCAGCCTCAAGATGACCTGCTCAAAGCCGTGGATTCATACATCAACGGTTTGCGTTACGGAAGTGACGGCCTCAACCTCGTCCGTCTCGACGACGATGAGTATCAGGCAAAAATGACCGAGCTTGCAAATTATTTTGATGAGCTTTGCACCGAGATCATCCGTGTGCGCGAAGTCGGCTACGAGAACACCGACATCATCTCCATGAGCGAGGAATTCTTTGGCATTTGCGACGATGCTACGCGACTCGCAGAGGACTACTCTCAGGAGAAGGCGTCGGCGCTCAACTATCTCGAGGGCTTGGTGATCATCGACATCGTGGGCTTGGTGGCGACCTTTGCGGTCGAACTCGTTCGCGCGGTGCGCACCGCCGCGCTCAATCGCGAACTGCAGAGCAAAGTCTATCTCGACGAAGCCACGGGGCTGCCCAACAAGAACAAGTGCGAGGAGATCTTGGGGCAGGAGCAGCCTGTCTCCGCGGAGGAGCCCGTTGCGGTGTGCGTCTTCGACCTTAACAATCTGCATATGGTCAATAACAACTTCGGCCATGAGAAGGGCGATGAATACATTCGCTCTTTTGCCCAACAACTGGGAAGTGTGGCGTCGGAGACGTGCTTTGTGGGTCGCGACGGCGGCGATGAGTTTATCGCGGTGCTGCGGGATGCCGACCGAGCCGCTGTGGAATCTTGTCTCACTCGGATTCGCGCGAACGTGAACGAGTATTCCGAAGTCCACCCCGATATGCCCATCAGCTACGCGGTGGGCTATGCGCTTTCCAGCGATTTTGACGAGCCGCCTACCATGCGCGAACTCTTTTCCCAGGCCGACAAGAACATGTACGTCGATAAGAACCGCGTAAAGACAGCCGAGGCAGCCGGGCCGCAACGCGAGGACCGCTAAACCCGTAGCAAAGGGTAGCTAATTTGGGACGGGACTCTTTTGGCTACTTGAGGAGTTGGGCCATGGCGTTGACGAATTTTTGTACTTGGAGGGTGGGCTCGAGCGGATAGTGCAAAAAGACCGGCACCTCTCGCCCGCACAGGAACGGCACGCCCACAAAGGCCGGGTGCACCCCCGACCATGCGCCGCAGGTGAGCACCGCGTCGCCCTTTTCCTCTGCCTCGTTAAAGAGCGCAAAGTCAAAGCTGTCCACGTCGATCACGTCTACGCCGCCGTCGGCCAACAGATCGATACGCAGACTGTCCATAGCGTCGTTGCCGTGACGGAGCACGCGCAGGCGCATGCCCTCTAAGTCGGCAACTGTGATGCGCGTCTTGCGCGCCAGCGGGCTCGTGCGCGGCAGGTCGATATAAAACGGCACGTTAACGATGCGAAGCTTTTGGCAGGCGTCGCCCCAGCGTGGAGTAGAAAAACTCGACTGCACTACATCCACCTCGCGGCCCAAGCTGCGCATGACGGATTCGCGCTCGTCATAGAGGTCGCTTACCGGCACGATCTCAAATCGCAGCGATGGTTCCAGATCGTGGATGTCCGTCCACATCGACAGCGTTTGGCGCCCCGGGCACATCATCGACACGCCCAGACGCACGGCACCGCCATCGCCCGCCGCGCGTCGGGCGCGACGCAGCGTATCCTCGGACTGCCGCATGATCGAGCGCGCGTCGTCCACCAGCAGAGCGCCCGCCGGCGTCACCTTAACACCCGAGTGCGAGCGCTCGAACAACGTGATGCCAAACTCGGCCTCGAAGCCCGACACCTGCTTGACGAGCGCCGGGGTCGACACGCGCAATTTTGCCGCCGCACGCGAGAAGCTTCCCAGCTCCGCGGCGGCCGATATGGCCTCGAGTCGTCGATCGTACACGTCAATCTCCCGTTTCCAGACGCATGGCAATGAACTGCCGAAGGGGGTCGTTTTGGCAGGTCACGCGCTCAATTGAGAAAAAACTGCATCGCACAGTATAAACCTACGGTTAACGCCATTCTAACAAATATGCAATTCACCTGCGCAAATGCAAAGCATACGATAACCAGCAAAAACCACGTGGGTCGGTTAATGGGAGCGACCCACCGGGAGGCACAAGAAGGGAAGTTCCTATGAGCAATTGGCTTAAGCTCGAGGGCGATGTCTGCGCCGTGACTGGCGCGCTCGGCGGTATGGGCGTCGAGATTTGCCGCGAGTTCGCCCGCAACGGCGCCAACGTCGTCCTGCTCGACCTGGACGAGGAGAAGGTCAAGGCTGCTGCCGCCGACCTCGCTGCCGAGTTTGGCATCCACGCCGAGGGTTACAAGATGAACGCCACCGACGAGGCCGAGGTTCAGGCCGCCGTCGACGCCACCATCGCCGACTTCGGTCGCGTCGACGTCCTCGTCAACACCGCCGGTATCCTGCGCTTCGCCGCCATGGAGGACCTGCCGCTCTCCGACTGGAATGAGGTCATCAACGTCAACCTCACCGGCTACTTCATCACCTCGCAGCGCTTTGGTCGCGAGATGATCAAGGCCGGCCAGGGCCGCCTGGTGCACATCTCGACCGTCGCCAGCCACTCCCCCGAGACGTTCTCGGGCGTGTACAGCTCCACCAAGGCGGGCGTCAACATGATGTCCAAGATGCTGGCTGCCGAGTGGGGCCCCTACGGCGTGCGCTCCAACTGCGTCGAGCCTTGCTTCGTTAAGACCCCGATGTCAGCCAACTTCTACGCCGATCCCGAGGTCGAAAAGAGCCGCAGCCGTCTGATCGCCACGCGTCGCATCGGCGAGGTCAGCGATATCGCCAACGCCGTCATGTTCCTGGCGTCCAAGCGCTCGGACTTTACCACCGGCGACGCCATCAAGGTCGATGGCGGCTTCTCCAATATGATGGGCGACCTCACCGCCAAGCCCGGCGGCCGTCGCGCCTATGCCGACAACTACCTTAAGAACAAGGGTGTCGAGCTCTGGTCCGATGAGTCCGGCGTCGCCAAGCCGACCGACCAGTAAACCAACCTGACAGGGAGGCCCCGCGGACACGCCCGCTCCTCCCCCGTATCGATTAGAAAGAGTCAAATGGCTTCCAGCAACTCCAACAAGGGTCGCGCCGTCGTGCTTTCCGCCGCGTGCGTCACCATGTTCTTTATCAGCTCCATCGCGCTGTATTCCGTCGTGAGCAAGAATCTGCTCGCCGTCTACCCCGAGTGGTCGAGCGCCCTTACCTGGGCTTTTCCCGTCTTCCAGACCATCATGGCCGTGACGGGCATCTTCGCCGGCCGCATCTCCGATAAGATCGGCCCGCGCAACGTCGTTATCGCCGCCGCCGTGTGCTACGGCATGGGCTGGTTCATGTCCGGTACCGTCACCGAGCCGTGGCAGTTCTACCTGTGGTTCTCGCTCGTCGCCGCCATCGGCAACGGCCTGGGCTACAACCCCGCGCTCACCACCGGTCAAAAGTGGTTCATCGACAAGAAGGGTCTCGCCTCCGGCATCACCCTGGCCGCTTCGACCGCCGGTCCCGCCGTGCTGTCCCCGGTGCTCGCCTCGCTGCTCATCCCGAGCCTGGGCATCTTTGGCGCCCTTAAGGCGCTCGGCGTCATCTTCTTTGTGATGATCGCCGCCTCCGCCCTATTCCTGAAGGCCCCCGAGGCCGGCTGGCTGCCCGAGGGCTTCGAGGCCCCCAAGGGTGGCGCACATGCCGGCACCTTCGGCGACCTCACCCCGGGCGAGATGGTCAAGACCCCGCGCTTCTGGGTCCTCATCGTCACCTTCGCCTTTGCCGCCACCGCGGGCACCCTGCTCGTGGGCAAGGTTGCCTCCATCGCCGCCGTTCAGCTCTTCGCCGACCCCACGAGCGCTGCGGCCGTCGCCCTCGGCGGTGTGGTGGTCTCCGTCAACACCTGCGCCAACCTGGTTGGCCGTCTGTCCTTTGGCCAGATCATCGACAAGCTCGGCGCCTATAAGTCGCTGCTCATCAGCCTTGTCGTCACCATCGTCGCACTCGTCATCATGTCGATGAGCTTTACGCAGGCCATGTTCTTTGTTGCGCTCGCCCTGCTCGGCTTTAGCTTTGGCGCCCTGCTCGTCATCTACCCGCCGCTCACCGGTGGCGCCTTTGGCACCAGCAACATCGGTGTCAACTACGGCATCATGTTTTTGGGCTATGCCGCTTCCACCTGGATCAGCCAGCCCATCACCGCCGTGCTGTATCACGCCGAGGCCGGCAGCGCCGCCTACCAGCAGTCCTTCTACGGCGCCATTGTGATCGCCGCCATCGCCGTCGTGCTCACCGTCTACATGATGGTCTCCGACAGCAAGAAGAAGTCTGCCTAGTTTTACCGATGCGACAAAGGGACGGCCCCTTTGTCGCATTCCACCGGTCACCAGTATTAAGGAGTCGAAATGTCTGAGCTCAACCCCGTCCGCATTGCCGTTATCGGCGCCGGCGCCATGGGCCGCAACCACATCCGCTTTGTCACCGAGGAGCCCGAGGCCGAGCTCGTCGCCATCGCCGACGCCTTTGAGGGCGCCCGCGCCACGGCCGAGACCGCCGGCGTGCCGTTTTACACCGATCCCGCCCAGATGATGGACGAGGTCAAGCCCGAGGCCGTCATTATCGCCACCCCCAACGACCTGCACCTGGGCGTTGCTCGCGAGGCCATCAAGCGCAACATCGTGCCGCTGGTCGAAAAGCCGATCTCCAACGACCTTGAGGATGCCCAGGCCTTCGCCGCCGAGGCCGAGACCGCCGGCGTGCCCGTGCTCGTGGGTCAGCACCGTCGCCACAACCCCTTCGTTAACAAGGCTAAGGAGATCATCGAGTCCGGCGAGCTGGGCAAGCTCACCGTGTCGAGCTTCCACTACATGATCTATAAGAATGACGAGTACTTCGATGTCGAGTGGCGCCGCAAGAAGGGTGCCGGCCCGATCCTGGTCAACCTGGTGCACGACGTCGACCTGCTCCGCTACCTGCTGGGCGAGCCCGTTGCCGTCCAGGGTATGCAGTCCAGCGCCGCCCGCGGTTTTGAGACCGAGGACTCCGCCGTGGTCAACGTTCGTTTTGCCGATGGCGCGCTCGCGAGCATGACCATCTCCGACGCCACCGCCAGCCCCTGGAACTGGGAGGCAACCGCTCGCGAGGATCCGCAGTACCGTCCCTTCGACGCCGACGCCTACTTTATCGGCGGAACCTTGGGCGCCCTGTCGCTGCCCCGCCTGCACCAGTTCTCCTACGACGGCGCCTCCAACTGGCACAAGCCGCTGCAGATGGAGATTCCGGCCGTGGACCCGGCACTACCGCACAAGATGCAGCTCAAGCACTTTGTGAAGGTCGTCCGCCGCGAGGTTGAGCCCGTCGTGACCCCCGCCGACAACGTCAAGACGCTCACGCTTCTCAACGCCGTCAAGGAGGCCGCCGAGACCGGCCAGCTCGTCGAGCTGTAATGCCTTAAGGGCGGGCCGCGGCAAACCCCATGCCGGACCCCTCGGCCCGTTACCAACAAGCCCCTCTTCTTTGCCCCGCGAGCAGCCTCCCGCCCGCGGGGCTTTTGTGCAGTGGCATGTGACAAAGGGACAGTCCCTTTGTCACATCGCGGGTGGTATCCTTGGTAGCCCTGTGCTGCAAACGCACCTTAAACGCAAGGAGTCCCATGGATCTTATCGCCCAGCTCGCGCGCGAGCTCAACCTTAAGGACGCCAACGTCGAGGCGGCCGTCAAGCTCATCGACGAGGGCAACACCATCCCCTTCATTTCGCGCTACCGCAAGGAAGCCACGGGCGGCATGGACGACGTCGCTCTGCGCGCACTCGACGAGCGCCTGTCCTACCTGCGCAATCTTGAGCAGCGCAAGGAAGATGTCATCCTGCTCATCGACGCCCAGGGCAAGCTCACGCCCGAACTCGAGCAGCAGATTCGCGAGGCCACGCAGCTCCAGCGCGTCGAGGACCTCTACAAGCCCTACCGCAAAAAGCGCATGACCCGCGCGCAGAAGGCCCGCGAGGCAGGTCTGGAGCCGCTTGCCAACATGATCATCATGCAGGTCTCGGCCAGGGGCAGCGCACTCGACGCCGCCGCGGCCTACGTCAACGAGGAAGCCGGCTTCGACACGCCCGAAAAGGCACTCGCCGGCGCCGCCGACATCGTGGCCGAGACGGTGGCCGAAGACCCTGAGAACGTCGCCGACCTGCGCGCCTTTACGCAAAACACCGCCGATATCGTCGTCGAGGCCACCGACCCCGCCGAGAAGACTCCCTACGAGCCCTACTACAACTTTGACGAGCCGCTGCGCCGTATTCCCAACCACCGCGTGCTGGCTATCGACCGCGGTGAGCGCGAGGGTAAGCTCCGCGTGCGCGTGAACGTCGACGGCGCCGTCGCCACGGCGCGCCTCGGTAGCCGTTGGCCCCGCCGTCAGGGTGTCTTCGCGCCCGTCTTCGATGCCGCCATCGCCGACGGTTACAAGCGCCTCATGGCCCCCTCGCTGGAGCGCGAGGCCCGCGCCAAACTCACCGTTCGCGCCCAGACCGAGGCCATCAACGTCTTTGCCAAGAATCTCGAGGGCCTGCTCTCGGCGCGCCCCGTGCGCGGCGCCCGTGTGCTCGCGCTCGATCCGGGTTACCGCACCGGCTGCAAGGTCGCCGTCATGGACGAGACCGGCAAGCTGCTCGACCACGGCGTGGTCTACCCCACCAAGCCGCGCCACGACATCGCCGGCACCAAGCGCACGCTCGCTCGCCTCGTCAAGAAGGACGGCGTCAACACCATCGTCATCGGCAATGGCACCGCTAGCCGCGAGACCGAGGAAGTCGTCTCGGAGTTCATTGCCGAGCAGGCGCCCGGGCTACGATACACCATCGTCAACGAGGCCGGCGCATCGGTGTACTCCGCCTCCGAGCTCGCCAGCCAGGAGTATCCCGACCTGGATGTCACCGTACGTGGCGCCATGAGCCTGGGCCGCCGCCTGCAGGATCCGTTGGCAGAGCTCGTCAAGATTCCGCCCCAGTCCATCGGCGTGGGCCAGTACCAGCACGACCTTGACCAGGCAGAGCTTTCGCGCACCCTGGGCCACGTGGTGGAGGACGTCGTCAACCGTGTGGGCGTCGACGTCAACACCGCAAGCGCGAGCCTGCTGGGATATGTATCGGGCATTACGCCGAGCGTGGCCAAGAACATCGTGGCCTACCGCGAGGAAAACGGCGCCTTTACCGATCGCCGCCAGCTCAAGAAGGTCCCCAAGCTAGGACCCAAGGCATATCTCAACGCCGCGGGCTTTTTGCGTATCAGCGGCGGCAAGAACCCACTCGACGCGACAAGCGTTCACCCCGAGAGCTACGAGGTCGCCACGTCCGTCCTGGAGCGCGCAGGCGTTAAAGCCAGCGAGCTCAGCCGCGGCGGTGTGCCCGACATCGAGCGCCGCCTGGGCAGCATCTCGGCGCTGGCAAGCGATCTGGACTGCGGCACTCTCACGCTCATCGATATCGTCAACGAGCTCAAGAAGCCCGGTCGCGACCCGCGCGACGACGCGCCCGAGGTGGTCTTTAGCCGCTCGGCACTTTCCATCGACGACCTGGAGCCCGGCATGGAGCTCAAGGGCACAGTGCGCAACGTTGTGGACTTTGGCGCCTTCGTCGACGTGGGCGTGCACCAGGACGGCCTCGTTCACATCTCCAAGCTGGCCAACCGCTTTGTCAAGCACCCGAGCGACGTGGTGCGCGTCGGCGACACGGTCAAGGTGTGGGTCGAGAAGGTCGATCGCGACCGCAAGAAGATCTCCCTCACCATGGTGCAGGGAAAGTAACAGCAAAGGACGAACCACCGCTGCCCATCGTCGAACTTGCAAGTTTTTCTCACCCAATGGGAGCAACCTGCAAATACCGCAACAAAAATGGTACCGCCCCATCAAAGAGGCAGCACCAGCCAAGTCTTATTCAGCTCAGAACCTACTGGCAAGCTCGTGTCGGCAGCCCCGGCCTTTCCTTTGCCTGGCGCGACCCTCGCGAAGCGCGTGAGCAATAGGGAAAGGAAAGGCCGGTGCGAACAACCCGCGGCGCAGCCAGTGTTCGCGTTACGGTAGAATATGAAAGCCCAAAGCGGCGATATCCTTGGCAAAACCGCGCACGGTATCGAGCGAGACCTCGTACGGATCACGACCGATGTTCTTACGCTTGGCCAGGATGCTGTTGGGTACCGTGATGATCTGGCAACCGCATCCTTCCGCCTGGTAAATGTTGATGAGCTCGCGCGTGGACGCCCACAGGACCTCACAGTTGGGCTTGGCGGCGGCCTTCTTGACCGACTCCGTCATAAACGGAATGGGATCGACGCCGGTATCGGCGATACGGCCGGCAAAGAGCGAGATAATGGACGGTGTCTCGGCGTCAACAGCCTCGACCATCTCGTCGACCTGCGTAGGCGTAAAGATGGTAGTGACGTTGACCTTGATGCCGTCGGCCGAAAGCTTGCGGACCAGCTCGGCAGTAGACTCGCCCTTGGTGGTCACGCACGGGATCTTGACGTAGACGTTCTCGGCCCAGGTAGCGATCTCGCGAGCCTCGGCCTCCATGGTCTCGGCGTCGTCGGCAAAGACCTCAAACGACACGGACACATTGGTGATGTGGGACAGGACCTCCTTGGCAAACGCGCGGTAATCCGTCACGCCGCCCTTCTTCATAAGGGACGGGTTGGTCGTGAAACCCTGAACGTTGCCGTTCTCGTACATGTCGAGCATGCCCTCGAGGTTTGTGCCATCAGCGAACACCTTAATTGCCATCTGCCCGATTCCTTTCGTCTGCATACGGCCGATAAGCTGCTAAACACTTTACCTACGTTTATCAAGGCGTGAGCTGCGGGTTTTTATCTTCTCGGCGAACGGTATAAACACCTCAGTGTTTGGATTGATAAATCGATTGAGCATACAAAAGAAGAAAGCCTCAGTTTGAGCAAACGTCAGCGAGCGTGTTCCAGGTGCCGCAGGTCGCCGTGAAAGAGGAGCGACGCGTACTTTGGTACGCGAGCGACGGCTTGAACGGCGAGATGCGGTGCCTGGGACGCGCGCAGCTCTAGATCAACCCAAAGTGGCGCATCGCTGTGACGGTGCCGTCGTGTGCGACATCGTCGGTCACGTAGTCGGCGAGTGCCTTGACCTCGGGCATGGCGTTGCCCATGGCGACAGCTGTCTCAACGGCGGCGAGCATGCCCAGGTCGTTGCCCGAGTCGCCAAAGCCAAAGGTGCGCGCGTTGCCGGTGCGGCCCAGGTACTCCAGCGCCCGCGCCACGCCCACGCCCTTGTCGATGCCTTTGGGGCTCAGCTCGCGATTCGAACCGCCAGTGTTGCACAGCTCAAACTCGCGATCGATAAAGCCGTCATCGTTGGCTACGCGAGCCAGGTCGCTCGCGACGATGCACACCTTGCCTACGCGCAGACGGCCGTCGACGCGCATTCCCTCGGCGCTGTGCACCACAGAAGTGCCGATCAGAGACGACTGCTCAACACCCGCGGGTTCCAGGGCAAAAGTAGCCACGTTGGTCTCGAAAAAGGCCTCAATCCCTGCCGCAGCCATACGGCGTACAAGCTCCTCGATAACGTCTTCGTCAAAGCAGTCCTCGTGTACCACGCGGCCCTCGACCTCGAGCGTCGCTCCCGCCATGGCAACGACACCCGCAGGCTCCAAAGCGCGCAGGCCATCGGCAATTAGCCACAGGGGACGACCCGTGCAGATAAATGCCTGGTGACCCGCATTGCGCAGACGACCAAATGCATCGACAACAGCCTTCGACGGATGGACTGCATTGAAGTCCTTATCGGTCATATCGTCGGGATCGAACGACGTCAGCGTGCCGTCCACGTCAAAAAAGAGCACAGCGGGTTCGGGGCACGCATCGATCATATGGGTTCCTTTCGGGGGCGAGAGTAAACGAAGTATCCATCATATAATGGAGCGACGCAACCAGAGAGGTCACCCATGGAATTTTACGCAAGCTGCCCCGAGGGCTTTGAGTCCGCACTCGCCGATGAGCTTAAACGCCTCGGGCTTTCGCATGTCCGCCGCTTGAAGGGCCGCGCTACGTTTGAGGGCGAGCTCGAAGAAGGCTATCGCGCCTGTCTGTGGTCGCGCCTGGCGAGCCGCGTGTTCGTGGTACTCGGGCGCTTTGAGGCGCAGGATGCCGATGAACTGTACGATAGCGTTTACGACATCGCCTGGGAGAGCATCGTCCGCCCCGGCGCCACCATCGCCATCACCGCCCATGGCGTGACCGAGCAGCTGCGCAACACACGTTTCTCGGCCCTGCGCGCCAAAGACGCGCTGTGCGACCGTCTGGCCGAGACCACGGGCCGTCGCGCCGACGTCGATGCCGCCGACCCCGATGTTCACCTACTGCTTTCGCTGCGCCAGCGCCGCGCGAGCATAAGCCTGGACCTTTCGGGCGACCCGCTGTTCAAGCGCCTGCCGTCCGCGGCGACCCGTGCCGGCGAGGGCGCGCACGTGTTGCGCCCCGACTACGCCGCCCTGGTGCTGGCGCAGGTCGGCTGGACCGCACTGTGCGAGCGCGAGCTGACGGCCGACGATTACGAGAACGAAGCCCTGCCCACGCTGATCGATGCCTCGTGCGCCGGCGGCGGCCTGCTGCTGGAGGCCGTGAATATTCTGACCGACCGCGCCCCGGGCGCCGCACGCGAGCGCTGGGGCTTTGAGGGCTGGCAACTGCACGAAGCCGCCCTGTGGGAGCAGCTGCTTGCCGAGGCGCGCGAGCGCGAGACCGCAGCGCGCGAGCGCCAGGCGCGCATCGTTGCCGCAGACATCAACCCCGCTGCCCGAAAGACCGCCGAGCGCATGGTCAAGTGTGCCGGCTACAAGCGCTTTGTCGATTTTTGCGCCGCCAAGTCCGCCACCGTGCTGGACCATGCGGGCGCCGTCGCCGGCGCCGCCGTGGTCGCAGACACCACCGAGACCCCGCTTTCGCTCATGCACGACGCCATGACGTTGATCGGCGAGCTGCGCCGCGCGCCCGAGCTTACCGCCGCGCCGGTCGCCGCGCTCACCCGCGATGGCCTTATGGCCCGCGCGCTCCATGCCGAGCCTGCACGCTCCATCGCCATCATGCCCAATAACGAAGAGGCAACTATTGAGGTTTGGCCCTCGCTCGACCACGCCGCCGCGGCATTTGAAGCTGCGACCAGCGCAGACGCCGAGGAGCAGACCGCAGACGCTCAAGACGAAGCCGCCGACACTCCCATGCCCGAGCCTGCCGCCATGCTCGACCTGGGCGACGGCAAGCCGCTGCCCGTGCTCATCCCGGAGTCCGAGCAGTTCGCCAACCGCCTGCGCAAGAACGCCCGTCTGCGTCGCAAGTGGGCAAAGCGCGAGGGCGTGAGCTGCTACCGCGTCTATGATGCCGACCTACCCGACTACTCCGCCGCCATCGACCTGTACGAGGGCTGCCCGCAGACGCCGGGCCGCTGGCTCGTCATCGCCGAATACGCCGCGCCCAAGACCATCGACCCCGCGCTGGCCCAGGCCCGTATGCTCGACATCTTGGCCATCGCGCCGCGCATTCTAGATGTCCCGGCAGAGCATGTGCACGCCAAGGCCCGCATGCGTTCGCGCGGCGGCTCGCAGTACGGCAAACAGGGCGCCGGCAAGGGTGGATCGGGCGAGCGCGCCAACATCGCGCGCCGTCGCCTGCCGCTCATCGAAGAGGGCGGGCTCACTTTTGCCGTCAACTTTGACGACTATTTGGATGTGGGCATCTTCCTGGACCACCGCGTCACCCGCAACCTGGTGCGCGAGCACGCCAAACAGGCGCGCCGCTTCCTCAATCTGTTCGCCTACACCGGCACCGCCACCTGCTATGCAGCAGACGGCGGCGTCGAGGAGACCGTGACGGTCGACCTCTCCAACACCTACCTGGACTGGGCCGAGCGCAACATGCGCCAGAACGGCTTTGCGGGGCCACAGCATCACTTTGTGCGCGATGACGTGCTCGCTTGGATTCGCGACCAGCGCCAGACGCGCAACCGCTGGGACCTGATCTTTGTCGACCCGCCCACGTTTTCGAACTCGTCCAAGATGGGCCGCCGCACCTGGGATGTCCAGCGCGACCATGTTGAGCTTTTGGCCGGCGTATCTCGCCTGCTCGCACAGGGCGGCCACGCCATCTTTAGCTGCAACCTGCGCGGTTTCCGCCCCGAGACGCGCAAGCTCGCGCGCGCGGGCGTCGTGCTGGAGGACATTACGGCGCAGACCATCCCCGAGGATTTCGCACGCAACCAGAAGGTGCATCATTGCTATATCGTGCGCCGCCTGCCCATCGAGGACGCCATGGCCGAGGTCGGCTTTAGCGCCGAGGAGATTGCCGAGCGAACCGAGGAGCTGCGCAACCCCGAGGCCCGCAAGCCTCGAGCAACGACGCCCGCGCACGCGCAGACCGGCAACGGCAAGTTCAACTTTGCCGGCAAACCCTCCCCCGCTGGCAAGCCCAAAAAGAAGAAGTTCTACGCCAGCAAGCCCAAGGGCAAATAAACAAAGTTGCGGTGGAATAGTTCCTAAAAATGCCTGTTAAAGGCGCAAACAGGAACTATTTCACCGCAACTCATATTGGGATGGTGGTTGGCGATCTAGCCTTGGGTGACCAAGCGATAGCCGATACCCACGTGCGTTTGGATATAGCGCGGATGCGCGGGGTCGGACTCGATCTTCTTGCGCAGCGTGCCCATAAAGACACGCAGGCTCGCCAGGTCGCTCTTGGTTGCCGTGCCCCAAATCTCGTGCAGGATAAACTGGTGCGTCAGCACCTTGTCGGCGTTATGCGCCAACAGGCACAGGAGCTTGTACTCGATCGGCGTCAGATGCAACTCCTCGCCATCCATCGTGGCGATGCCGGCATCAAAATCGATATGCAGCTCACCGGTATCGAACGAGCCCTCGGACGCACCCATGCCAATCTGCGCATACGAAAGGCGCCTGAGCGTCGTGCGAATGCGCGCGAGCAGCTCCTCGACCGAAAACGGCTTGGTCAGGTAGTCGTCGGCGCCGGCATCGAGCGCGCGAATCTTGTCCGCATCCTCGCTGCGCGCCGAAACCACAATAATCGGCATACCCGACCATGCGCGCACCGACTCCACCACCTTGACACCATCCATATCGGGCAGGCCCAGATCGAGCAGCACGATACTCGGTGCCTGCGATGAGGCGGCGGCGATGGCGGCATGGGCGGTCTCCACGGCCATATGGCGCAAGCCGTGCGCCTCGAGCGCAGCGACGATAAGATTGCGAACGGCGGGGTCGTCCTCAACGACCAAGATGAGCGGTTTTACGGCAGAGTTCGGCACAGCGCTACTCCTTATCAAACGAAACGTCGGCGGCGGGAAGCTCAATCGTAAAGACCGAGCCGTGCGGGTCCGCCGCGGCAACCTCTATGCTACCGCCATGCGCCAACGCAATGGAACGGCAGAGCGAAAGACCCAGACCCACGCTGCGATGGCTGTCGGCAAGACCGTGGTTGACGGTGTAGAACGACTCAAAGACCCGCTCGCGATCTTCGGGTGCGATGCCCGGACCATCATCGGCCACCGAGCACGCCACGCGTCCATCGTCGACGCTAATCGAAATCATGATATGCGAGCCTGCGGGCGTATAGGTGATGGCGTTGTTCACCAGATTGACCACCAGCTGCACCATCAGGCGCGCGTCGACGTTGACGAGTGCCGGCTCATCGCACGCCACCACCTTAAGGTCGTGCTCGCGCACGGCCGGATTTACGTGGCGCAGTGCCTCCTCGACGATATCATCCATGAGCTCGAGCGTAGTCGACAGATGCATGCCGCCACCCTCGAGCTTGGTGATGGCGAGCAGGTTCTCGACGGTAGCGTTGAGCCATTGCGCATCCGAGCGAATGGACAGGAGCAGGCCGCGGCGCGTCTGGGCATCGAGCACGGCCGTGCCAGTCGAGCCTTGGTCGAGCAGCACGTCGGCATTGCCCGAAATACTGGTGAGCGGCGTGCGCAGATCGTGCGAGATGGAGCGCAGCAGGTTGGCGCGCAGCTGCTCGTTTTTGGCAAGAACCGCCGCCTCCTCGCGGGCCTCCATGGCGCGGGCGCGATCGAGCGCCAGCTCGCCTTCGCTCACGATGGCATCGGCAAGCGCCCGTTCCTCGTGCGTCAGCACGTCGGGCTCGGCAACGATAGCCAGCACGCCCACCACCGAGGCGGGGTCGCCCGAGCGCACGAAGCCGTCGCCCGTGCGAACCGTCAGGTAGATGCCATAAAACGCCGAGCCGCCAAACGTGGCATCGAGCGGGGTTCCCACGTAAGCCGACGCCGAGAGTCGCGGCGGCATCTGCGGCGCCAGCTCGTGCACCGGCGCGGCATCGCCCACGGCCGTGTACGTCGCACGCGGCAGCAGGTCCTCATCGTCGGCGTCGGCGCTGTACCATACGACCGGACAGCCCGAAAGACGCGCCAGCTGCGTTGCCATGGCATGCACAATCTGCTGCTGATCGGCACACCGCTGCAGCATGCGGTTGGTCTCGAGCACCATATGCGTGCGGCGGTCGCTAGCGGCAGCCTGTGCCAAGGCGCGGCGCAGGGCCAACGCAATCGAGCTCGACACAAGCGAGACCACGAACATGATGAAGAACATGCCGGGATAGACGCGGTCGATAAGCGACAGCGAGTAGCGCGGGTCGACAAACAAGAAGTTGTAGAGCGCCACGGCGGCAGCCGAGCTCAGCAAGCAATACAGGCGACTCCAGGTAAAGAATGCGCACAGCTGAACGGCGAACACATAGACGATCATGATACTCGGCGCGAGACCCGGATGGTCGAGTAGCGCGCCCACAATCGTCGCCGCGACCAGCAGCCCCGCCGATACGCAGGCGTCATACAGAGGAGTGCGGCGCGTCAGCGTTGTGCGCCGCCACCAAAAGCTATCGGCAATATCGCCGTCCGTACGGACGTCCATCAGCGCCCCGCCCCTCTCTCAAAAACAAAAACCACCACAAAGGGACAGGCACCTTTGTGGTGGTCTTCCCTCGTGGTGGTTCTAAGTGTAAAGCCTTCTACGACCGGCAGCCGCTAGACAAACAGCACGTGCGCGAGCAGGGCACACACGCACACCACTCCAAATACCAGCGCCACGACCGAAATCACACGATCGGCCATGTCCATGTTGGCCCGATTCGTAAAGAACCGATCTTCGGCTGCGTCGACACGCGCCTCACGCATCATTTCGACCACCGCCTCACGGCCATCGAGCGCCTTTGTATCCATGTTTACCTCCCCGGCCTCATGCTTATCCATCAAAACCAACTCCGTGTAGCCGCCGACGTCTACGGCCGCTCGTTGGGAGCCAGACGTTGCATCTTGTTCACGGCCTTGAACTTGGTGAACAGCGGCACGTACTCAAAGCTCACGTTGGAGTTCTCCAGGCCATACCAGCGCGCGGGTGTGCCGGCGGCGCGGCGGATGATGTACTTGAGCGTGATGGCCGTACGCTCGCTCGGCTCCACATCGCTTTCGGGCGCCAGAAGCTTACGGATCAGGACGAACTTGAACGTGCCGATGTTACCCGGATCCTTGTAGACCGAGTAGTCATGCGTCTGCGGCGGCAGCTCGCCGGTGGCAGCCAGGTCCTGAACAACCTGACGCAGGTAGGCATTGACGCGCTGGTTGATCTTGTAGCCCAGGTACAGATGCACGCGGAACACGTAGTCGGTGCCGAACGTCTCGACCGAATAGGCAAAGGTGTGCGGTTCGTCCATGGTCTCGACATTCACAAACCACCAGGCGCGGGCGCGCTTGGGATGCTTGTCCAAGATCGAATAGACGATATCGCGGTCGATGTAGTCGGTATGGGTGTCCTTGGTCAGGTACACGATGTTGTCGCTTATGCGCTCGTAACGGTCGTCGTCGCGCAGGCGCTTGAGCTGCGGCAGGTAGCTGCGCAGCGGCAGCAGCGTAAACTGGCGCTGCTCGACCGCCGTGCCGTTGTACCAGCACACCATAATGCCCATGATGAGTGCAGCCATGAGGATGGTGAAGTAGCCGCCGTGGAAGAACTTGGTGAGCGAGCTCACGAAGAAGAAGCCTTCGAGCAAAAGGAAGAAGGCCGCGAAGATCCACGGAGCAACCTTGAGCTTGCGCTCCTCATGCAGGTAGAAGAAGAGCAGCAGCGTGGTGCACATCATAGTCAGCGTAATGGCAAGGCCGTAGGCGGCTTCCATATGCGCCGAGTTCTGGAACAGCAGCACCACGATGACGCAGCCGACAAGCATGACGTTGTTGACCATGGGGATGTAGAGCTGGCCTTTGGTCTCGGCAGGGTAGAAGACCTGCATGTGCGGCATGAGATCCAGACGGCTGGCCTCGGACACCAGCGAAAACGCGCCGGTGATGAGCGCCTGCGAGGCAATGATGGCCGCGACGGTGGAAAGGCCTACGGCAAACGGGCGCAGGCCCGGGGCGAGCATCTGGTAGAACGGGTTGAGGTCGGCAATGCCCATGAGCTCGGGGTTGGCAGCGTTGTTCATAAGCCAAGCGCCCTGGCCCATATAGGAAAGCAGCAGGCAGCACTTAACGAACGGCCAGGTGGCGTAGATATTGCCGCGGCCGACGTGGCCCATGTCGGAGTAGAGCGCCTCGGCACCGGTGGTGGCGAGGAAGCAGCTGCCCAGAATCATGATGCCCGCGTGGTTGTTGGGGCTCAGCAAAAAGGCGATGCCACGCACCGGGTTGAGGCACAGCAGCACGGCGGGGTGCTGGAAGACAAAGAACAGACCCGTGCCGCCCAGGAACAGGAACCACAGCGTCATGATGGGGCCAAAGGCGTGACCGATCTTGGCCGTACCGATGCGCTGTACCAAGAAGAGCACGATGATGATGGCGAGCGTAATGGCGACGACGCGGCCCTGGTCATCGCCCAGCACGGCATGGACCGCCGGGATGGTGCGCAGGCCCTCGATGGCCGTGGTAACGGTAACGGCCGGCGTCAGGATGCCGTCGGCGAGCAGCGCGGCGCCACCCAGCATGGCGGGGATGATAAGCCACTTGCCGCAGCGCTTGACCAGACTGTACAGGGCAAAGATGCCGCCCTCACCATGGTTATCGGCGCGCAGCGAGATGAGCACATACTTGATGGTGGTCAGCAGCGTGACCGTCCACACGACAAGGGAGAGCGCGCCGAGTACGAACTCCTCCGTCACGCTTCCGATACCGCCGTTGCCGGCAACGAGCGCCTTGGTTACATACATAGGGCTGGTGCCGATATCGCCGTACACCACGCCTAGCGTGACGAGCATCGCCGAGATGCTCACAGGAATCGCAGCGTGTGAGGCTGCCTCCTTGGCCTTCTGTTCCATAAGCCGGTTTCCTCCCAACTTTAACGTTCGAAGGGATTATAGGTAATCGGCCCATGTTTTAATGCACTGTTTTCCCAGCTAGATAAAGATTTATACAGTCTTTAGACTACCGCGGCGATATGGAATGTGACAAAGGGACCGTCCCCTTGTCACATTCGTCATTTTCCGAGCCAATTTTTGAACCACCACTCCATTGAGCGGCTCATCTCGGCCATAAAGGGGCTCGTGTGCTTGCGGGTGTAGATATCCACGACGCGCTCCCCCGCCTCGCGGGCATGCGGACGGAACATCGCGTCCATCTCGGCCACCTGCGCGTCCATGGTCGCGGCATCCGCACGGCAGTAGCGCTCCTCGTGCACCAGGTTCACCACGGGGTGCGCGATTGCCGGACGCTCCTTACGGGGCGTGCCGATGATGAGCATCGATAGCGGCATGGTATAGGGCGGCAGATCGAGCAGCTCGGCAACTTCCTCGGCATTCTCGACGATATCACCGATGTAGCAGCTCCCCAGCCCCAGGGCCTCGGCGGCAACCACGGCGTTTTGCGCGGCGATCACGGCGTCCTGGGCCGCGATGGCAAAGTCGCCCAAACCCGGCGCGCGGCGGGGCGCCTTACCCGTACGCTCGACAAACTCGGGCTCAAAGCAGCCCACGTGCTCAAACAGATCGATCCACTTGGCATAATCGACCACAAATATTAGTGCCCAGGGCGCCTTGGCGATCATGGGCTGGTGGTCGCACAGGTCGACCAGGCGATCGAGCGTAGCCTGCTCGCGGATGCTCACGATGGAATACATCATCATGGCGCCTGCCGACGGCGCACGGCTCGCCGCATGCAAAATCGCCGCCCGCTGCTCGTCGGTCACCGCCACGGGACGGTCGTCGTCATCGCGCGCAAAGGCACGCGTGGAGGAACGGTGCTCCAACGTGTCCAGCACCGCGTTGCCCGTGGTCTCGACCGGATAGCCGTACGTATCCACAGCCTTGGTGCAAACCTGCTCGCTCATAGCCCCATCCCTGCCATTTCTTTAAGAAGCCTTTACGTTTCCGTGTAATTCCCGTCCATTATCGCGCAGGTCGCCACTACATTGCGCCACACCGCCACACGCGCGTTAATATGGCTGGTTGTTGTGCGCAGTCACCAATTGCAGCGCATATCTTGGTAACAATCGGGTAAACCCCCGCTTTCGTAGGTTTTAAGTTTGTGAGGAGTCTCAGCATGTTCGCTGCCGCCATCTCGCTCGTCGGTCTTGCGGCGGCCGTCTACCTTGTCTTGCGCGAGGCCAAGGCCATTCGCGCTCAGTCGGGCACCGTTGCCAAAAGCGCTCTTGGGTGGAGCGTCGCCTTCGGCCTGTTCCAGGTCTTTTTGACTATTTGGGGCGCCGTGGGCCTCGTCGCTCAAAACGAGCCGCTCGCCTTTGTGATGCTCATCCTGACCAACGCCATCCTCACCGGCTGCGCTTGGGCCAGCATCGCACGCGACCGCATCGCCCCGCGCGTCTTTGCGTTCGCCGCGCCCGACGCCCCCGCCCCCACCGGCAAGCTCGCCCGCCTGCGCGGCGCCTTTGTGGGCAAACCGCTCGTCGCCGCCGTCCTGTGCCTGCTGCTCGCCGGCGTCTTTGCGCTGCTGGGCATGGAGGTATCGTCCAACCACGACTTTACCTGGGTCTACCCCCTGTGCATCCTGCTCGAGTGGGCCATCATCACCACGCTCATGGTCGGCTTGTTCTTCCTATTCCAGCGCCACGGCGCAGCCCCCGCGGTCCTGGCCTTTGCCCTCTTTATCCTGGGCATTGCCGAGTTCTTCGTTATCACGTTTAAGTCCATGCCCATCCAGCCGGGCGACCTTTCGGCCATCTCCACCGCCGCCGCGGTCGCCGGCACCGGCTACACCTTCTCCATCTCGCTGTTCTGCGTGCTGTCCATGGGCTTTACCGCCATCGCCATGCTGCTGTGCGAGTACGCTGGCCTGGTGGCACCGCACCGTCAGAAGGGCGCCGCCAACGCCAAGCGCATGCTGCTCACCAACCTGCTCGTGGCCGTGCTGTGCCTGGGCGGTGTGACCGCGCATGTTACGCTCATCGACTACTACAACACTCTCGGCATCACCGTCTACACCTGGCGTCCGCTCGAGAGCTACTGGCGCGAGGGCTACCTGCCTGCCTTTATTAGTGCGGCACAGTCCATCAAGCCGCCCAAACCCGCCGACTACTCCGTCGACGATGCCAAGGCCACGCTCAAAAAGTACGCCAAGGCCTACGACAAGTCCGACGCGGCCAAGAGCGACGAGCGCGCCGCCGCCCAGGAGCAGTTCGACAGCGAGAAGCCCACGGTCATCGCCATCATGAACGAGACGTTCTCGGATCTGTCGATCTACCAGAACATGCGCGCCGGCTACGAGGGTCCGCAGTACTTTAAGAGCCTGTCCGACTGCCTCAGCCGCGGCAAGCTCTACGTGAGCGCCTACGGCGGCGGCACCGCCAATACCGAGTTTGAGTTTATGACCGGCAACTCCATGGCCAATCTGGGCTCGGGCGTGTACCCCTACACCATCTACAACATGGAAACGACCGGGAACCTGGCAGAGCAGTTCAAATCGCTCGGCTATTCCACCACGGCTATGCACCCCAATCACGCAACCAACTGGAACCGCGAGAACGTCTACAAGGACTTTGGCTTTGACCAGTTCCTGTCCATCAACGATTTCCAGGGAGCCGACACCTTGCGCGGCATGGTGACCGACCAGGCTACCTACGACAAGATTCTTGAGCTGCTCGACCAGAACGCCGATCCGCAGTTTATCTTCGACGTGACCATGCAGAACCACTCGGGCTACGATACGGGTCTGCTGCCGGTCGACAAGCAGATGCACCTCAACATCGACACGACCGATCTGGACGCCAAGACCGTCGAGGACGGCACGCTCTCCGATGTCGACGAGTATGTCTCGTGCATCGAGCAGTCCGACCAGGCGCTTCGCTACTTCCTCAACGCCCTGAGCAAGCTCGACCGTAAGGTGGTCGTGGTGTTCTGGGGCGACCACCAGCCGTTCTTCCCGTCCAAGTTCAACGATAAGTGGTTTACCGGCGAAGACGATGCCACGCATCAGGAGCGCCTGTGGCAGACCGACTACATCATTTGGGCTAACTACGACGTTGCCGGTTGCGACCAGACGAGCGAGGTCGACGACCTGTCCACCAACTACCTGTCCACCCAGCTTATGCAGCTGATCGGCGCCCCGCTTTCCGACTACCAGAAGGCGCACATGACGCTGCGCGAGTCGCTGCCCGCTATCAACTCGGTGGGCTACGAGGACGCCAGCCTGCGCTGGGCGCTTTCCTCCAACGTCACCGGTGACGACGCCGATGCCGCAGCCGCCACCAAGGCGCGCGAAGATTACGCCAAGATGCAGTACTACGAGATGTTCCGCGACGGCAAGAACGTGTACACCGAGCACTTCCAGACCGAGGCCAACGAGACCGACCCCAACCTGGCACCGGGTACGACCAAGATCAAGTAGCGACCAGCTGCGAGTTCATAACTGAAACGTCTGTCCGGGCGGAGACATATAAGGTTCCCTGCTCGGACAGTCCTGCGCAAGACGGGGGCCACATTAAGTGGCCCCCTTTGCGTGCGGAACTCGCGATGAACCTTACATACCTCCGCCCGGACAGACGCCTTGTTGTTGGGACACGGCTTGTCATAGGGGTATCCGCTGAACATATATAAGTTGAAGGCCACGTTATGTGGCCTTCTTTGTTTGCGGAAAGTGTGTCCCGGAATTCTTGTCTGGAATGGGATGCAGTTTCCGCTTGGGACCCGATTGGGAAAGTGTGTCCCACTATTCAGCTGGATTCCGGGATGTATTTTCCGGTTGAGGCTCGTTGGGAAAGTGCGTCCCACTTTGGGGGCTGATTCTGGGACGTGGTTTCCGGTTGGCTCTCATTGGGAAAGTTCATCCCATTTCTCGGCCTAATTATGGGACGCAGTTTCCGCTTGCGGAGTCTCCACTCAACAGAAAACCCGGGTGGCCTGTTTTTTTGGGTTGTCGATATGTTCGACTGGCTACTAGTGGGTCTTGCGGCGCTTGATCAGCATGATGAGGGCTATCACTACGAGCGTTGCTCCCGCTGCTGCTGCAGTGGCGACTAGGGCGAATGTTTGGTCGCCGGTGTTTGCGAGGTTCTTCGCTGTGGTCGTAGTCTTGACCTTGGTGTCGATCTTAGCTCCGTTGTCGGACTTGGGCTTGTCCGGGTTCGTCGGGGTCTCAGGAGTCTCGGGGTCCTTTGAGCCTTCGGAATCGGTTGGGCCGGCGGTGTTTACCAGCGTATGGTCCAGGAACTTCTTGGCGCCCGCACTTGCCTGTGAGAACAGGCGGCGCGTGCGGATCGGGGTGGCGTTCACCGTTGTGGGCGCCGTCTCCTCGGCCTCGATATTCACGAGCGTCGTGCCGGTGTCGAGGCCCACGTCGTTGTATCCCACGTGGCAGTAATACTGCGCACCGTCATCGTCTGCGGTCAGGTCAATCTCGAGCTTTGAGGCCGTTCCAGCCGCGAGGTTGCCATCGGCACCCACGAGCTTAAACTCTGTCTCGCCGCGGCCCTTGCGGTACCACATATAGGTCGGTGCCAGCCCTGTTTCGCTATCGTCGGCACCGAGTTGCTTCACATGGCCAATCGCCGAGAGCGTCAGGTGGCTTCCCGCCGCGCGCTCAACCGAAGAGTCGTATCCAAGATCCGACCCCTCCGCAGCATCCGCCGCAGGTCCGCTCACGGTCATCGTCATGCCATCGGGCATGGTCTTGACCGTGATGATTGCCGAGCGAATACCTGTTTCGGTCGTGGATCCGTTCTTAACGGCGGCGATGGCGAATCGATACTCCGTATTGGGCTGCAGCCCATCCCACTTGAGCGAGGTCTGCGTGTTGTCGGCAATCTTCCAGCTATTGACGACCGCATCCGCCGCATTGCTCTGCAGCATGCCCACGCCGTAGCTAAAGCCACTCTTGTTTGCGAGTACATCGTCCCAGCTAAACGTAACGCTGGTCGAATCGACGGCGTTTGCCGTAAAGCCCGTCACGGCCGGCGCGTCGGGCATCTCGACGTCCTTAACGTCATAGCCCACGATCCAGAACTGGTCGGTGTCCTTGGTGCCGAGCTTGTCGCCCGAGTCTGCCTCGAACTTGTCGACATCCACCGCGTTGACGCCCAGACGCCACACAAAACCGTACTTGCCCTGCGCGGCCTCGGGCAGGTTGTCGACGGTGCCGCCGTATTCGGTCGATTCACTCGAGGAGTTACCCGTAGTAAAGCCGGCGTTGGCACCAAAGCACAGGCCGCCAAACAACTCGTGCTTTGCGAGCTTCGCGCCCATGACAACGCTGCCGTTCAGCGTCAAGCCGAGCTCGAGCTCCTGCTCCTTGCCCTCCTCGACTTCGATGGTCTGCTCAATGCTCGCCCCCGACTGCGCGGCGGCGCCGTTAAACCCATCGTGCGTGTAGGCGCGCGTTACGCCAGGCTTGCCCAGGCCAAAGGAATCCCCAACGGGAGTCTCGCCGTTGAGCGTCGTTTGATAGGTTCCGGGTTCTCCCGACCGGTTGGTCAAAAAGTAGCTGAGCGGCGTCATATTGTGCTGTTTGGCAATGCGGTCATAGGCCTCGACATTAACGACCGAGGTCTGCGCGCCGAGCGACACGGGCGCCGCCATCACGCCCTTGCCACCAGTTTCCTCATTTTCGATCTCATACTCGTAATAGACCATCGGAATCGTGTAGAGCACGGCCTTGTCACCCTCGCCGGCATGCGACTCATAGCTTACGCTTGCGCTGACCGTGCGCTCGCTCCGGTAGTCATAGCATCCCTCGGCGGCAAAATCGACTGAAGCATTCATCGCGACCAGGGGCGGACCGGTCTGCACCTCGACGGCAACGCCCAACTCGGCGCCAATGGTATAGCCCTGGGATGTCCCCGTGCCCTTTTCCTCTCCGTATGACGTGCCGCCCAACACCAGATAGCCGTATGCCTGCTCCAGATCCTCAACATAGGGCGCATCCTGCAGCACGGCAAGCACGCGCGGGTTGGTATAGACCTTGTAGCGGTCCTTGTACGTGATCTTGACGCTGTCGTTGTCGACATCGGGCAGCGCGAGCGAGATAAATGTGCCGTAGGTAGTGCCGCGACGGTTGCTCTCGCTAATCACCTGCTCCTCGCCGCGGCGCACCTTTCCGTTCTCGTCGAGCGAAAAATGCGAGGCGGTCATCCAATAGTAGTCATCGTTCTTGCGCAGGTCCTCGTCGCGGTGCTTGCCCACCACGGCGATAAAGCTCTCGTTATAGCGGTCCGAACCCGAGACGCTGCCCGCCTTGACGTCGCTGATCCACACCTGCTCTATACCCTTGTGGTCATGCTTGTTGCTGCTGTTGTATTGCTGACCGCTCATGCTCATGGTTCCGACCATGGACCCCAAGCCCTGAGCCCCGCTCTGTGCCGTGTTGCAGGCAAAGTCGCGGAACACATCGCCGCCCACGAGCACCTCGTCGACCGCCAGCTGCTCGGACAGGCCGTCAAGGTTGGCAGTGGCAAGGGCAATAGGCGCCAAGGTGCACGGATAGCGCTTATCCTGAGCGCTATCCTTCCATGCGCTGTTGGGCACATGCATCAGCCCATAGGAGGCGAGGAGCCCGTCTCTGTATTCCTTACAATCGGAAAGCTTGAACTCGCCAGACTCCGAGTCAAAATACGCGTAGCGGTACAGCGCGCCGTACAGCCCCTTGCTGCCGTCAGAAGCGCCGTAATCAAAAGCACTGCGTTGCCAGTCATAGCCCGCAAGAATAAGGCCCGTGACGGTTTCACCCGTCTTCTTTCCTTCTTCATCGTAGGCGGCAAACGTGCCGAACGTCGCATTCGCAGCGACCATGGTCTTGCCGTTCGCGGAGAGGGAGATTGCGCCCGCGTCGCCCAGAGCATCGACATGGACGAGCGCACCCTTGGATGCATCCCACGAAAACAGCTCGCAATGCGTCGACTTATCAATATTCTTCTTGCCGTAGGGTGCCGAGACCACGATGGCGAGGTCATCGCAAAAATCGCGATCGAGGTCGCCGGCCGCTAGCGAAACGACAGGAGCTGACTGAAGCTGCGTCCAGGAGTCGTTCCCGCCCTTGTTGTGCGTGGTGTAGTCCGCGGCGTTACCGGCATCGATCTTGACGACGCTTTGCTTCCAGTTGCCGCCCTCCAAGTCATACATGTCGACTACAGCCTTGCGCACGCCGTTCTCGTCGACATAGCAGCCCGCGTAGACAAAAAGCTCGTCGACGCCGTCGCCATCGACATCGCCCGCCTCGACATCAAAGACGGCGTCGTGCTCTTGCAGGTAACCGGCATCCAGGTACTTAAAACGGCCTTCGTACATCATATTAGTGTTGACCGTCACCGGCAGGTGTGTGTCGAGAGTGCGCGTACGCCCGTTGCTAAACGAGTAGAGGACCAGCTCAACCTTTCCGGCGTATGACTTGCCGTCAATCGTCGTGGAGGAACTGTCGCCGTAGGCACGGAGCTCGGCAACGCGGCTCTTTTTGCCCGTGCTGGCGTCGCTGCAGAACTCAACACTCGTGGCGTGAATGCCCGAGAAACCGTTGTTGTCGTTGGCGAGTACTGTTGAGGACTCATTGTTGCTTAGGTACGACCAGGTGCCGCCACCGTAGTCGCTATGCTTGTAGAGATCGCTGTTCGTATCGAAGTTGTTGACGTTTTGCCAGAACTTTGCGGCGCCCCACACACTTCCATAGCCATCGGTGAGTTTGCTGCTGCCGCCAATGTCACCGCGCTCGACGTTCTCGAGCTTGTCGCGCAGAGTGTAGCGATTGCCATGGCTACCGTTAGCTGCCATATAGACCTCGCTGCGCGTGGCAAACGTCGTGGGGGTATCAGTGGAATAGGGGCCAACGGTATCGGCCGGAATGTCCTCGCTCGTGCCCAGACCCAGGGCTTGATAATCCTGCTCGGTCATATCGGTGATTGCGGGCGCGTCTGCCGCCTGGGCAACCTGGGGCGTGGCCGTGAAGCAGGCGACGCTCGTGGCGATCAACGCAGCAAGCGCCGCCGTCCCAACAAGCGGGATTTTCGACAGCCTACGGATACGGGGGTGTGGAACGTACATGAGGGACCTCGCTTTATTCGAGTGGAGTGGACTCATTTTTGCAAATGATACATCCGATGCCCGATATCACGTGTCTCATTTTCGCCAACGGCGTGTCTCATTTTTGAGAATCCGAGATGCCGCGGAAATCTTATCCCAGCTCAAAGGCCATTTCTGGGATGTATTTTCCGTCGAGTGCCTCATCGGGAAACTGCAT
This sequence comes from uncultured Collinsella sp., assembly GCA_958445985.1. Lineage (GTDB taxonomy): Bacteria > Actinomycetota > Coriobacteriia > Coriobacteriales > Coriobacteriaceae > Collinsella. Next base: position 65,683 of record CAUCUN010000007.1, read on the forward strand.
CCCATTTCAAGCGTCGATTCCGGGATGCATTTTCCCCTTAGACCCTCAACCGGAAACCGCATCCCACTTTGAGCGCAAATTCCGGGACGCATTTTCCGCTTGAGCCTCATTGGGAAACGGCGTCCCACTTTGAGGGCTGATTGTGGGATGCATTTTCCGGTTTTGCTCTCATTGGGAAAATGCATCCCGTTTCTTGACCGAATAATGGGACGCAATTTCCCGTTGGAGCGCCTTTGGGAAAGTGTGTCCCACTTCGACCGCCCAGAGTGGGATGCACTTTCCGCAAAGCACCTCAACGGGAAACTACGTCCCATTCCAAAGGCAAATTCCGGGACGCATTTTTCGAAAGCCTGCCCATCCGGAAAGCCCGTCCCACTTTGGACGCATCCGGGCACGGAACCATCGACCTATCAGGCCTCCCATCAATAAAGAGGCGTCCTCCCGGACGGCGGGGCACGAAGTTCATCGCGAGTTCCGCACGCAAAGAAGGCCACTTAATGTGGCCTTCGTCTTGCGCAGGACTGTAGAGCAGGGAACTTCGTGCCCCGACGCCCGGGAGGACGTTTCATTTAGAAAGATGGACCGACCGCCGTCAGCGATGGGAGCTACTCCCCCAGCACGGCCTTTTTGGCGGCTGCAGCCATGTTGTCCAGATCTTCCTTGGTGGGATGGTCCTTCGCGGCAACCCAGTTGTCGAGCAGCATCTTAAATCGGGCGTTTTCGGGATCCTGCTCAAGCATTGCCTCGTAGCGCTGCTTGACGGCGGGACCCATCTTGCCTTGGCACATCGCCCAGCCCGCAAGCTCGGCATCGTTGGCCAAATTGGAGGTCACGCGGTCGATAATCTGCTGGTAATAGCTCTGGTCGGCACCAAAACCGCAGGTGCCAAACAAGAAGACGCGCTTGCCGTGCAAGGCGGAGAGCAATGCCGCGACCGAAGGCGTGCACGCACCCTTGTCGCACCAAAAACCGACGAGCACCGTGTCGGCCGCGCAGGCGCCCTGCGCCTCGAGCGCAACCTGATCTGCATCCGCATCGTCGCTCAATGCCGCGGCATGGACAAACTCAACGCCCGCAGCCTGCAGAGCGCGCTTGATCGCGCCCGAAACCATCCTGGTATTACCGCTCTTGCTGTTGACCACCAAAGAGCATGTCATAGTCACGTTGCTCGTTTCCCCCAAAACTAAAGCCACTAATGCAATTTATTAGATGAATATCTTAGTACTAACGTGACAGATGTAAACCACCGTCTGTCGATTGATTAATTTGCCCCACGGCCGTGCTCACTGGGCGAATTGGCTGCGGTAGAGTTCGGCGTAGAAGCCGCCTGCCGCCAGCAGCTCGTCGTGCGTGCCGCGCTCGATAATCTCGCCGTCGCGCATGACCAGAATGCAGTCGGCGTTGCGAATCGTCGACAGGCGGTGCGCTACGACAAAGCTCGTGCGACCGGCCATGAGCTCGTCGAATGCCGCCTGCACTTGCAGCTCGGTGCGCGTGTCGATACTCGAGGTCGCCTCGTCCAGCAGCAAGATAGCCGGGTCGGTGAGCATGACGCGCGCAATGCACAGCAGCTGCTTTTGGCCCTGGCTAAACGTGCCGCCGTCCTCACCGATTACCGTATCGTAGCCGCCTGGTAGCTGCACGATAAACTTGTGCGCGTGCGCGCGCTTGGCGGCTTCGATGACCTGCTCGCGCGTGGCGTCGGGACAGCCGTAGGCGATATTATCCGCCACCGTGCCCTCGAACAGCCACGTATCCTGCAACACCATGCCAAAGGCACGGCGCAGGCTCGCGCGCGTGTAATCACGCGAAGACCGGCCATCGACCATGATGCGTCCGGCATCGATATCGTAAAACCGCAGCAGCAAATTGATGAGCGTTGTCTTGCCACAGCCCGTAGGACCGACCAGGGCAAAACGCATGCCGGGCTTAGCCTCGATGCAGATGTCCTGCAGCAGCTTGCGGTCGGGAACGTAGCTAAAGTCCACGTGTTCAAAGGTCACCTCGCCCTGCGGGGCGGCAAGCTCAACGGCATCTGGCGCATCGGGCTCCTGCTCGCGTGCATCGAGCAGCGCGAACATGCGGCGCGCCGAGGCGTACGCGGTCTGGATCTGCGTAATGACGTTGGTGACCTCGTTGAACGGCTTGGTGTACTGGTTAGCATAGGACAGGAAAATCTGCACGCCGCCCACCGTAAGCGCCGCGGGCACGCCCGTGATCACGCCCACGCAGCCGATCACAGCGACCACGGCATAGATGATGTTGTTAATAAAGCGCGTACCGGGGTTGGAGAGCGAACCCATAAACTGCGCGCGCTCACCCGCGGTGTAGAGCTCGGCATTGAGGGCAGCGAAGCGCGCTTGGGCGTTCGGGCCGTAGGCAAAGGCGTCGACAAGCTTCTGCTCGCCTACGTACTCCTCAATATGACCACCGAGCTGCCCTTGAATACGCTGCTGTGCCGTAAAGCTCTTGTTGGAGAGCTTGGCGATGGCGCCGGCTGCAAAAATGGAAAGCGGCGTGACGAGCACCACCACGAGCGTCATGGTCAGGTTGATGGAAAGCATAAACGCAAGCGTGCCCACGATGGTGATGACGCCGGTGAAAAGCTGGGTAAAGCCCTGCAGCAGACCGTCGCCCACCTGGTCGACATCGTTGACCACACGGCTCATGAGGTCGCCGTGGGCATGGCCGTCGATAAAGCTGAGCGGCATGCGGCTGAGCTTGTCGCTCGCCTCCACGCGCATGTCGCGCACCGTCTCGTAGGACAGGCGGTTGACGCAGTAGCCCTGCAGCCACTGGAAGGACGCTGCTCCCACCACGACGAGCGCGAGTTTGGTGACAAGCGGCAGTAGCGCGTCGAAGCCCACCTGCCCGGCGGCGACGATAAGGTCGATGCCCTCGCCGATGAGAATGGGCGTGTAGAGCTGCAAGATCACCGAGATGGCGGCGCTCACAAACGACGCCGTAAACGAGACGCGGTGCGGGCGAACATAGCCCAGCAGGCGGCGGGTCACCGCGCCCACGGGATAGCGCTCAGGGTCGCCGGGCTGGCGCGGACCGTCGCCCAGGTCGTTGAGGTTATCGTTACCGGACACGTTGGCCGTCATCGTGGCGACCGAACCGGAGGAAGTGTACGGATTCATTTAGCAGCCCTCCTTTGCGCAGACAGATGCAGGGGCGGTCTGGGCGCCTGGGGCGGGCGCGGGCGCCGCACTCCCCTGCTGGCCCTCGAGTTCCTCGCGGCGCAGCTGCGACTGGCAGATCTCTCGGTAGAGCTGGCAGCTTGCATACAGCTCGTCATGCGTGCCCAGGCCCGCAACCGAGCCGTGATCGAGCACGCAGATCATGTCGGCGTCGCGCACGGTCGAGACGCGCTGGCTTACGATCACCGTCGTGAGCGGCAGCCCGCCCTCGACGGCACCGCGCACGCTGCGCTCGCGGATGGCACGGCGAAGCGCCGCGTCGGTCTTAAAGTCGAGTGCCGAGGCGGAGTCGTCCATGATCAGAACCTGCGGCGAACCCACCAGGGCACGCGCGATAGTCAGGCGCTGACGCTGGCCACCGCTAAAGTTCTTGCCGCCCGCCTCGACCGGGGCGTCGAGCCCCTGCGGCTTGTTGCGCACGAACTCGCTCGCCTGCGCCATATCGAGCGCCGCCCAAAGATCCTCGTCGGTTGCCGCCTCGTCGCGCCAGGTCAGGTTGCTGCGGATAGTGCCGCTCACCAGCGACGCACGCTGCGGAACAGTCGCAACCACATGGCGCAGCTGGTCGAGCGGCCAAGCGCGCACGTCGGCACCCATCACGCACACGCTGCCGGTGCCCGCATCGTACAGGCGCGGGATAAGCGAGACGAGCGTGGACTTGCCGCTGCCCGTGCCACCGATAATGCCGAGCGTTTTGCCCAGCGGCAGTTCCAGAGTCACATCGCTCACGGCATTTGCCGCGCCGGCGCCAAACGAGAAGCTCGCATGGTCAAAGCTCAGTGCGGGGACTGGAGCAGCACCACCCGCCAGTTCGCTCGGCTCGGGCAGCGCGACCGGCTGGTTGCCCTCGTCGGTGATGCTCGGCTCGCAGTTGAGCACCTCATTGATGCGCGACGCGCTGGCGCTCGCCTTGGTAAAGACCACGACCAGGTTGGCGACGTACACGATGGAGGTCAGGGTCTGCGTCATGTAGTTCACAAACGCCATGACCTGGCCCTGCGTGAGCTCGCCCACGTTGACCTGGATGCCGCCCACCCACAGGATGGCGCACACGCCCAGGTTCATCACCAAAAACGTGACGGGGTTGAGGATCGACGAGAGCTTGCCCACCGCGATCGCGACACGCGCCTGGTCATCGGCCGCCTGGGCAAAACGCTCGCGCTCGTGACCCTCGCGCACAAACGCCCGGACCACGCGGGCGCCCGAAAGCCCCTCGCGGCAAATAAGCGCGATGCGATCGAGCTTTGCCTGCAGCTGCTTGTAGTACGGGATGCAGTGCGCCATGACAAGCCAAAACACCAGGCCGATGGCGGGCGTGCAAATCAAAAAGATCATGCCGAGCTTAAGGTCGATGGCAAGGGCCGCGACCATGGAGCCCACCGCCAGGAAAGGCCAGCGGATGAGCATGCGCACGCCCAGCGCCACGGCGAGCTGCACCTGGTTGACGTCGTTGGTAATACGCGTAATGAGCGACGGCGTGCCAAAGCGATCGAGTTCGGCATAGCTCAGCTTGTTGATGTGCTGGTAGAGTGCGCCGCGAATGTCAGTACCCATGCCCTGCGAGGTGAGCGCCGCCATCTTCTGGCAAACAAGCGTAAACGAGATGCCGATTACAGCCATGGCGGCGAGCACCATGCCGTAGCGGACGACGGCACTCACGTCGTGCGCACCGATACCTTTATCGATCATCTGGGCAATCACCAGCGGCGTCAGCAGGTCAAAGATCACTTCAATCAACTTGCACGCAGGGCCAATCACCATATACCGGCGAAACTTACCACCAAAACGCCTGAGCAGCTCAATCATAAAAAGGCGCTCCCTATCATCATCTCAATTCAATCTGATTCATGATAGTACGGAGAACCCTGGAGATGCGTAAGCAACTCGTTACAGATGTAAGGGCAACGGTCACTAGCGCCCAAGGCACGTAGCAGCCGATGTTTTGGCAACGCCAGCGAGCGGCATAACGCCGGGGATTCAATTATCAGATAAATGTGACCCTTCAGGCGGTTTTGGTCGGCTACCCGCGGGTGCCGGCAGGGCGCTTGGTAGTCGAGCGATCCCGCAGGCGAAGCCGAGGACCAGCGAGACACCAAGCGCCCTGCCGGCACTCGCGGGTAGCCGCGGCACCAAAAAACGCCTGCGCACTCGATGGATTCGGATGCCCGACAGAGGCTCCTTATGGCTGCTTCCTTCCGGACCTGACCAGATTCGGAACATGTCGTCATCCGAACCCATCGAACGCGCTAGGCGCTCGATATATCTTACCCGCTCCCGCCCGATGGGGCAAGGTAGCTAATTTGGGACGGGGCTTTTTGACTACTTGGGCAATCAGATCGACAGGTAGTCAAATAAGCCCCGTCCCAAAAAGACTGGTCTGCTGCCGTGCCACAAAAGGGGCCTATCTACTACGTTTAGGCCGCAGGGGTCAACCATAGCCGGCTTTTTCGAAAATCGGCAAGCTTTCTACCTGCGGTTTTAATTTCACAAAATCCGGGATGGTCAAGGGTGCTCGGCTAAACGTAGTAGATGGCCGCATTTCATGGCGGACGGTCCGACCCAAGGCCCAAGGCGACCAGCCTCGGATAGCCATTCTCGAAGTTGCGGTGGAATAGTTCCTGTTTTTGCCGCCTGAGCCGCCAAACAGGAACTATTCCACCGCAACTTATAGGGAGTTGGGTTTTAGAGGCGGGCGAGGTCGTAGGCTTGGGCGGCTGCTTCACCGGCGCAGATGAGGTTGGTTGTGGCTTCCTGGGGGTCGAGCGCTTGGTCAAGAGGCATGGGCCTGCGGCAGACCGGCAGGACCAAGTCGATGCCCTGACCATACACCGCATCCAAATTATCCGCACGACCGCCCACGACGGCGACTACCGGCTTGCCATAGCGATTGGCACGGCGGGCCACGCCCACCGGCGCCTTGCCGGCAGCGGATTGCTCGTCCATGTTGCCCTCGCCTGTAATGACCAGGTCGACATCGCGCACGCGCTCGTCAAACCCAATCAGATCGAGCACCGTCTCCACGCCCGAACGCAACTCAGCACCGAGCGCCAGCAGCGCGGCGCCCAAGCCACCTGCCGCGCCCGCGCCAGGCACGCCGAGCACCGAGCCAAATGTCCGCACGCCCTCGGGCACGCGCAACAACCCCTGAGCCCGCACCCCGGTAATCGCCGCATCGAGCAGGCGGCCGTAGCCGACCATCCAACTGTCGTACCTGCCCAGCGCTTCGACATCGTCTGTCGGCAGGCCCTTTTGCCCGCCAAACACTGCAAGTGCCCCACGACGCCCCACGAGCGGGTTCTCGACATCAGAGAGCACGACGATACGCGCGCTATTCAGCGCCCGAAGCGCCGGTGCCAAATCGATACTCGCCACCTGCTCAAGCCCCGCGAGACCAGGGGCGACATCGCAGCCCTGATCATCGACCACACGCGCGCCCAGCGCCTGCAGCATGCCGGCGCCACCGTCGTTGGTGGCACTGCCGCCCAGACCAATATAGATAGTCTTTGCCCCAGCACGAACCGCTCGAAGCATGAACTCGCCCACGCCATAGGTCGTAGCGGCCAACGCCGCCGGCTCTGTGCAAGGCGAATACCCAATACCCGCCGCCTCGGCCATCTCGATTACAGCCGACTCGTGCTCGCCGTCCACCAGCATCCGGGCAGACACACAGTCGCCCAGAGGGCCTGCGACTTCACATGCCACGACCTCACCGCCGCACGCGGCAACGGCATCGAGCGTTCCCTCGCCGCCATCCGCCAGCGGCAGCGCGCTTACCTGGGCATCGGGCCACACGCGGCGCACACCTTCGGCAACGGCCTCCTCCGCCTGCGCGCTCGAAACGCTGCCCTTAAAGGAGTCGATCGCCAGCTGCACACGGCGGGGCCGGCGGCACGCGGCACCAAAATCGACCGCCCCAACGGCAGTATCTTCGACACCCGCAAGCGCCTCGGCGTGGGCGGTATGCGCCTCAAGATCGGCCCCACAACCGCAGCCAGCACCATCGGTGCCACGCAGCCCACTAAAATAGCCGCTCAACACCTCACGACACTCATCCGCCAGCACGCCGGCATGTACGTTAAACCGATGATTCAGGCGCGAATCGGCATTCAGGTCGTATAGCGACCCCAGAGCGCCCGCTTTAGCATCGGACGCGCCGTACACGCAGCGCCCCACGCGCGCGTTAACCATAAGCCCCGCGCACATGCAGCAGGGCTCGAGCGTTACATAGACCGTGCAATCGGAAAGGCGCCAACGACCGAGCGACCGCGCGGCGGCGCATAGGGCCGCAAACTCGGCATGCGCCGAAGGGTCCTGGTCGAGCTCGCGGCGATTATGCGCCCGCGCGACGATCTCACCCGCGCGCACCACTACGGCGCCGATCGGCACCTCGCCCACCGCCGCGGCGGTACGCGCCTCCGCCAGCGCCTCGCGCATGAACTTCTCATCGATTCCGGTGCTCGTCATCGTTCGCCTTCCCTGTTGCAAATTCAAAACGATGCTATCATTACAACTCACGGAGAGATGGCAGAGCGGTTGAATGCGGCGGTCTTGAAAACCGTTGAGCGCGAGAGCGTTCCGGGGGTTCGAATCCCCCTCTCTCCGCCACTCCTAGTGATGCACCGGTGTCATGGTCCGCTCAAACAACGCATCGACCACGTCGGCTATCTCAGGTCGACGCTCAAGATCGTGGCCCGATTCCCACCATATCGTGAAAAGTCGAATAATACCGCCGGCGACAAACTCAGACGTCGTCTCGAGTGACACGGGGGCCAGGGCATCCTCGGCAAGCACGTTCATCACACGCTCGCGGATGGAGCGGGCAATGCGGTCGCAAATAACGTTGGTCAACATGCCCGACATGCTGCTTGCCAAAATGTTATCCATGAGCCGCTCGTGCGTCAGAATCAAATCCATGGCATCGTCCAAAATCGCGTGCCGAAGCGCGCGCACGTCCTCGGCAGACACTGCGCCGGCCTCATCGGGCTGTTTTTGCGGCAAGCCCGACATGAGCTCATCGATATAAAAGGCAAAGTAATCGTTCTTGTCGCGAAAGTGCTTGTAGAACGTCGTGCGGCGAATCATGGCCCGGTCGCACAGCATGGCAACCGTCAGGTCCTCAAAACGATGCTCTTCCAAAAGCTCGGTAAAGGCATCGAACAGGGCGCGGTAGGTTTTCTTAATGCGAAGGTCCACTGGCATCGCCATCCTCAGGGCAAAGACAACACTCGTCAATCTGTCGCATATCTTACACCTGTACCTCGCGCGCTTTGCCCCGGTGCCGGCCCCGCCGAAAACACAACGCTTACCGGAAAGTTCGGCACGGCAAAACGTTGCGGGTATACTAGTAGCGTTATACCAACGGCAGCTGGCGCATGCCGCCGCGGCCATTCGAAACGGAGACATCATGATTACCGTCATCATCGGCATCGTTGTTGTCATTGTGATTGTCTGCGCCATCGCCGGCATCTACAACAACATGGTCACCAAGCGTAACCGCATCGATAACGCCTGGCAGAACATCGATACGCAGCTGCAGCGCCGCAACGACCTGATCCCCAACCTGGTCGAGACCGTCAAGGGCTACGCCAAGCACGAGCAGGAGACGCTCTCCGCCGTGATCAGCGCGCGTAACACCGCCGTCAAGGCCACCACGCCCGAGGCCAAGATGGAAGCCGACAACGTGCTGACCGGTGCGCTGCGCCAGCTCTTCGCCGTAGCCGAGGCCTATCCCGATCTTAAGGCAAACACCAACTTTACGCAGCTGCAGGCATCGCTCGAGGATACCGAGAACAAGATTAGCTATGCACGCCAGAGCTACAACGACTGCGTGCTCAGCTACAACAACGCCATTCAGACGTTCCCGGCTGTCATCTTTGCCGGCATCTTCCAGTTTAAGGAGCGCCAGGGCTTCGAGGCCGCCGAAGCAGCCCGCCAGGCCCCGACCGTCAAGTTCTAGTAGTTTGACAGCGCATCCTTAATCGGCCAAATGCATAAACCGCCCCGTCGAATGCATACTTCGACGGGGCGGTTTCCTTTTTCGCAAAGGTTCCCCTCTAAGCGCCGTGCATTTTTAGGAGTATTCAACATAACCAAGAGCTTCGGGCGCCACGATAAGTGCCAAAGACCGCGAATATCCCTGTAAATCAAACGCTATAAGCCCATAACCCCGCCCATCATCCGTAGAAAACATCGAGAACTCCCGATTTTTTGCCCGAGGTCGGTATGCAGGGGCCTTCGATTGCAGAATACTCGCAAAAATGCACGTCGCCACCACCCCCACATGGCGCGAACCAAAACAAAAGCGCGGCCTTCCTTTCCGGCGCACTCCGCGGGACGAAAAAACCTCCGCCGCACGAAGTGCGCAGCGGAGGTTCTTTCATGTCCGAGGACGCGCCGGAAAGGAAGGTCGCCCTCGGGCCGGACAGCTAAGACAGCTTACGCGACGGTGTAAACCCAGTTGTGCTTATCCTCAACAGCACCAGACTGGATACCAGTCAGGGTCTCGCGGAGCTTCTTCATCACAGGACCGATCTCGGTGTAGCCAGCCGGGAAGGTCACGGTCTCGTCGGCGCCGTAAACCTTGTTGTCGATCTCGCCAACCGGGGAGATGACGGCAGCGGTGCCGCACAGGCCGCACTCGACAAAGGTACCGGCCTTGACCTCGGCCCACTCGACGGGACGCTGGTCAACGGTCATGCCCAGGTCCTGAGCGACCTGAACGAGCGAGCGACGGGTGATAGAGGGCAGGATGGAGTCGGTGTGCGACTGAGGAACGACGAGGGTGCCGTCCTCCTTCACGAACAGGACGTTGGCGCCACCGGTCTCCTCGACATAGGTGCGGGACTCGGAGTCGAGATACAGGTTCTCGGCATAGCCCTCGCGATGGGCCTCCATCGTGGGCTTGAGGGACATGGCGTAGTTCAAGCCGGCCTTGATGTTGCCGGTACCGTGAGGTGCCGCACGGTCATACTCGGAAACGCGCAGCTTGACGGGCTTGAGGCCACCCTTAAAGTACGGACCGACCGGGGTCACGAGAATGCGGAACGTGTACTCAGGAGCGGGAGCCACGCCGATCACGTCACCGGAGCCGATCATAAACGGACGCACGTACAGGGTCGCACCGGAACCGAAGGGCGGAACCCAGGCGGCGTTGGCAGAAACGACCTGCTTGACGGCTTCAACGAACTTGTCCTTGGGGAACGGGGGCATCTCGAGGCGCTGCGCAGAGTTGTACATACGCTCGGCGTTCATGTCGGGACGGAAGCAGACGATGCTGCCGTCCTCGGCGGTGTAGGCCTTCAGGCCCTCAAAGACCTCCTGGCAGTAATGGAAGATGCCGCCGCACTCGGAGACATGCAAGGTGTGGTCGGTGGTCAGGCCGCCCTCGTCCCACTCGCCGTCCTTCCAATGGGCCTCGTAGCTGTAATCGGTCTTCATGTAGCCAAAGCCGAGGCTACCCCAATCGATATCCTTCTTCTCGACAGTCATATGTCGCTCCTTACATACACAGTTGCAAACTCGCGAACCCGCACGCAAGGACCGAGGCCGACCGCGTCGCAACGTCGCACGCCCGGAGCGTAGAGCCGGACGGGACACGCGAGCAGCATCAAAGCCGATGGCACGTCGATTCGCATGCACGAGATTGTACTCCCCGTACGCGTCTGATAAAACGCTTTTCTTTAACTAAGTAAAGTATTTTCATTTGACCGAAACTAAAGAGGCCCGCCACCGTAAGCGGTGACGGGCCTCAACTGCACGGTTTGCGCGCTGGCTCGAGCTACGCGTTCTTTTTGCCCAGCTTAGCCTTAACCAGACCGACCACGGTCGGGATGATCGACACGGCAACGATGCCGATAATCAGCAGCTCAAAGTGCTCCTGCACAAAGGGAATGCCGCCAAAGAAGTAGCCCAGCAGCGTAAAGACCGTCGACCAGGTAATGCCGCCCAGCACGTTAAAGACGACAAAGTTGCGCCAGTGCATGCCGCCCATGCCAGCGATAAAGGGCACAAAGGTGCGGATAAACGGGAAGAAGCGACCCAGGAAGATGGCCAGGTGACCCCACTTGTCCAAGAAGTCCTCGGACTTTTTGATGCGCTCGGGCGTCATGGCCTTGACCTTGCCCGAAGCGATGATCTTGCGGCCAAAGAAGTGACCGATCATAAAGTTGCACTGATCGCCCAAAATGGCAGCGGCCCATGCGGTGGCCAGAAGCGCCACGATGTTAAAGCCGCCGTTGTGGGCAAAGAAACCCGAGGCGAACAGCAGCGAATCACCGGGAAGGAACGGGAAGAACACCACGCCCGTCTCGATAAAGATGATCAGGAACACGCAGCCGTAGGCCATAAGCGGGCCGGCGGCGATCCAGCTGGCGATCGCGGTGCGCGGGTCCTTAAGCAGCTCGGCAATAAAATTGATGAAACCCATGAAGTAAAACCTCTCAGTTGTGGGCGCGGATACGTCCAAGTTGACCAGTATACGGTTGCGGTGCCCCCTCGTGCGCAACCCCACAAAAGCATGACTCCATTACCAGCAAGTTTGCATAACTGACACTTGTAGCGCAAAGCCGCCAAGATTGTCCTTTTTAATCCCTAGCGAATCGCTATACTTTATTGAATCGCATTGCCATGGCGCTAAGGGAGGGCGGCCGGTGAGCTTTATCAATACCATTCGCGAGGACATCAAGACCGTCCAGGCGCAGGACCCCGCCGCGCAAAACGGTCTGGTCATCTTTCTTTCCTATCCTGGCCTGCACGCCAAGTGGAACCACGTGCCCGAGCACTGGCTGTGGGAGCACGGTCATCGCTCGCTCGCCCGCGTGCTCTCGCAAATCACCCGCCACATCACCGGCGTCGAGATTCACCCTGCCGCGCAGATTGGCAAGCACTTCTTTATCGACCACGCCATGGGCGTCGTCATCGGCGAGACCACCATTGTGGGCGACAACTGTGTGCTCTACCAGGGCGTCACGCTCGGCGGCACCGGCAACGAGACCGGCAAGCGTCACCCCACCCTGGGCAACAATGTCACGGTGGGCACGGGCGCCAAGGTGCTCGGCAACATCCGCATCGGCAACAACGTCAAGATCGGCGGCAACTCGGTCGTCGTTAAGGACGTCCCCGACAACTGCACCGTCGTGGGCGTGCCGGGACGCATCATCAAGCGCAACGGCTGCCGTGTGTTCGAGGAGAGTTTCGACGCCAAGCAGCATCGCGAGTACATGCCCGATGACGCCGCCGAGCAGTCCGCCCTCAACCGCCAGGGCATCACCGAGAATGCCCGCCGCGTCAAGGAACTCGAGCGAGAGGTGGCCGAGCTCAAGGCCCTCGTCGCCAAGCTCGTGGACGAACGCTAGGAACGCAAGCGGCACAAAACGACATCGGCATCAACGCAAAGGCGCGCCAGGGAATTCATCCCCGGCGCGCCTTATTTGTGATGTGGCAAAGAGACTGTCCCTTTGTCACATTATGCGAACTGGCTCAGATAGAGGTCGGCGTAGGCACCCTCGGCAGCCAGCAGCTCCTTATGCGTGCCCTGCTCGATAATGTTGCCGTGATCCATGACCAAGATCAGGTCGGCGTCCACGATCGTCGACAGGCGGTGCGCGATCACAAAGCTCGTGCGCCCGCGCATGAGCGCGTCCATGGCACGACCGATGGCAAGCTCGGTGCGCGTGTCCACGCTTGAGGTCGCCTCGTCCAGGATGAGAATCGCCGGGTTATTGAGCAGCACGCGTGCGATGGTCAGCAGCTGACGCTGGCCCTGGCTGATGCTTTCGGCATCGTTGGCCACGCGCGTGTCGTAGCCCTGCGGCATGGTGCGCACAAAGAAGTCGACCTGCGCGGCGCGCGCAGCCGCCACGATCTCCTCACGCGTCGCCTCGGGACAGCCGTAGGCGATGTTTTCGGCAATCGTGCCATCGAACAGCCAGGCGTCCTGCAGCACCATGCCAAACTGCTGCCGTAGCTCGCCGCGGTCCATGCGGCTCGTATCCACGCCGTCGAGCGTAATACGCCCGCCGTCAATCTCGTAGAAGCGCATGAGCAGGTTGATGAGCGTCGTCTTGCCCGCGCCCGTGGTTCCCACCACGGCAATCTTCTGGCCCGGCTCGGCGGTAAACGACACGTCGTGCATAAGCGGCTTGTCGGGCGAATAACCAAAGCGCACGTGCTCAAAGGAGACGCGACCCTCAACGCGACCCGGCAGCTTGGCGGCCTCGTCCGGCAGCGGATCGGCCTCCATCTCGGGCTCATCGAGCAGGTCGAACACGCGCTCCGCACTCGCCAACGCGCTCTGCAGCGAGTTGAAGGTAAACGACAGCTGCGTCATGGGTTCGGACGCCTCGTAGATAAACTGGAAGAACGCCTGGAACACGCCGACGGTCATGTGACCGGCAACCAGCATGCTGCAGCCCACCAGCGCGATCACGATCTGCGCCAAACGGCCGATAAAGCGCACCGCAGGGCCGACGGCATTGATCATAAAGTCGGCCTTGGCACTCACGCGTGCCAGCTCGCCCGAGGCCTGGTGCACCTCGGCAGAACTTTGGCGTTCGCGGTTAAACGCGCGGATCACCAGACGGCCCGAATAGCCTTCCTCGACCGCACTCGTAATCTTGGACACCCACTCCTGGCGCTCGCCCGTCACATCGTGTGTGCGGCGCGAGACGACCTTCGTCACCAGCAGCGACAGTGCCGTAAAGAACAGAAAGACGAGCGTAAGCTGCACGCTGAACACGAACATCACGCTCACAGCACCAACAACCGTGCCGATCGACACGAGCAGCTGCAGCAATCCGCGCTGCATGCTCTCGGACATCTTGTCCAGGTCGTTGGTCGCGCGGCTGACGACCTCGCCGGGACGATGCGCGTCAAAATAGGCGAGCGGCAGACGGTTGAGCTTTTGCGCGATGCGGTTGCGCAGGCGCAGATTGAGACGCTCAGCGACGCTCGACATCAAAAAGCTCTGGAGCGCATAGAACGAGGCAGCGGCAGTCCAGATCATAAAGTAGACGAAAATGGTCTTGCCGCAGTTCTCCCAGGTGATGCTGAAAGTGGTGTCGTTGGCAAACGCCACCTGAATGTGGCCCCACAGCTCATCGATCACGCGGGCGCTATATGCCGGCGCGGCGGTGTTAAAGATGACATAGAACACAATGCTCGCGAACACGATATAGAAGCGCCAATGGTCGCCGGCAGCCTCACTCCACAGGCGGCGCACCGTCGCCCAGGTATCCCGAGGCGTCTCGTCCTCGTCTTCGTCGTCCACGTCGCGCATACGCTCTGCCTCGGCGCGGGCGCGCTCGTCCTCGGCACGTTCGTTTTCCTCGTAGAGCGCTTGGCGGCGAGCCTCGCGCTTGGCGGCGTCATCCAGCTCGGTCGACGCGGCAGCCGTTTCCTCGACCAGTCCCGCGGCAGCGGCGTCATCAACGCCGCCCTGCTTCTTGAGCTCCCCGGTCATGCTACTCACCTCCCTTCATTTGCGATTCCGCGATGGCGCGGTACACCTCGCAGGTTTCCATAAGCTCGCCATGCGTGCCCAAGCCCACGACCTCGCCGTCCTTGAGCACAACGATCTGGTCGGCATGCAAAATAGTCGAGATGCGCTGCGCGATGATGAGCACCGCGGCGTCGCGCGTCTCGTCCTGCAGCGCATGGCGCAGGGCCGCATCGGTCTTAAAGTCCAGGGCCGAAAAACTATCGTCGAAGATATACAGGTCGGCGCGCTTCATGAGCGCGCGAGCAATGGCCAGGCGCTGGCGCTGGCCGCCCGAAAAGTTCGTACCGCCCTGGGCAACCGGGGTATCGAGCCCCTGCGGTTGGTCGAGTACAAAGGTGCTCTGGGCAACCTCAAGCGCGTGAAGCATGTCGCCCTCGGTCGCGCCTTCGTTACCAAAGCGAAGGTTGCTCGCCACCGTGCCCGAGAACAGCCACGCCTTCTGCGGCACATAGGCAATGCGCCCGCGGATTTCATCTTGCGTAAGCTCGCGCAGGTCCACACCATTCAGGCGAATGGAGCCCTTGGTGGCATCGTGGAAGCGCAGCAGAAGCTTTGCCACCGTCGATTTGCCCGAGCCTGTCGAGCCAACGATCGCAGTCGTCTGACCGCGACGGCAGGCAAAGCTCAGGTCGCACAGGGTGTCCTCGTCGGCATCGTCAAAGCGAAACGACATATGATCGAACACGGCAACAGCATCCGCATCGTCCTCGGAGGCAGGCGCCCCGTCACCCAGCGTACGCTCGCCGTCCACGATGCTCGGCTCAATCTCCAGCACTTGCTGTGCACGGCTTAGGCATGCCGCGGCACGGGGCAGCGTTAGCACCACCATCTGCGCCATCATCACAAAGAACAGAATCAGGATTGCGTACTCGAGCACCGCAGAGATGCTCGCGATCTGCATGGCGTGGGCGCCCACGCGGTTGCCGCCAACCCACAGCACCGCCACCTCGGCGATGTTCATCAAAAAGAAGCTGGAGCTGTCGAGGCCCACAAACAGGTGGTTGACTTTGATGGCGTTGGCGGCGTAGTCGCTAAACACCTCGTCCAGGCGCCGCTCCTCGTGACGCTCCTTGTTAAACGCACGGATGACGCGCACGCCCACGATGTTTTCGCGCAGTACCACGTTCATGCGGTCGATAAAGCTCTGCAAGCGCATAAAGATCGGCGCGGCGTTAGCCACCGTAAAGACCGCCGCCACGAGCACGATCGCAACGACTACGCCCAGAAGCGTGCCCATGGCAGGATCGATAAACCAAGCGAAGATGATGCCCGCCACAGCCAAAAACGGCACGGGCAGCACCAGCTGAATCGTCTGCAGAATCGCCTGCTGAATCACGTTGATGTCGTTGAGCGAGCGCGTGATCATCGATCCGGTGCCAAAGCGCTCAAAATCGCTGGCCGCGAGCTCGAGCGATTTGTCGTACACGGCATTGCGGATATCGCAAGCCACGTTGGCGGCCAGGCGCGCCGAAAGATAGCAGCCCAGCACCGTGCCGCCGCTAGCCATGCTGGTCGCGATAAACATGTATAGGCCGTTGCGTAAAATGTAGTCGACATCGCCCGTGGTAATACCGGTGTTGACCATGTTCGCCAGCATCGTGGGAACCAACAGCGTACCGACGTTATCCACCAGCAGCACCAGCAGCGTCACTGCGACAAGCCCTCGATAGGGCTTTAGAAACCTCATTAACAGTCGCACGACTCCCCCTCACCTTGATTCTCGGCTTGGCTCTCGGCAGCGATATGCTGCTTAAATGTCTCGCACTCATCACCGAGCGCATGGGGAAATTTTCCGATCAAGCGCATGATTTCGCGCTGCTCACACGGCTCAAGCGCGCCAAAGGCTCGCTGCTCGGCCTTGAGTGCCGGCAGCGCATAACGCTCGGCAAATCGCCTGCCCTCTTCGGTCAGGCTCACAACCTTGTTCTTACGACTGCCTTCAGCAAACCCCAACGTTGCGAAGCCCCGCGCCGTCAAGGTTTTAATTGCCGAGTTGATGGTCTGCTTGCTGTAGAACCATTCGCTTGTCAGACCGCTTACGGCAATACTGCCGCCCGCCGTGCTGGTATCGACGAGCATCCAGTAAGCGCAGTCCGAAAGACCGCAGGCGCGCGAGAACTCCGAATAGATATGGTCGAGTCCATTGAGCAACCGGTCGAAGTCGACCAGCGTAACCGCACTATTCATCTATCCCACCATTCAATCGTCCGATTTTTGACCAATTTTGTGTCTCTAGATTAGTCCGAGTTTTGACTATCGACAACAGCCTCTCCGCAAATGCGTGCACTTTTATGGCCTATCGGCAGAAAAAGACCGCCGGCGCGGGGGCGGCGCCAGCGGTCACGTGAAAATCGGGTTTTATTGCCTGTTAAGCGGCGACGGCCTCATAGACCGTGGCGCCCGAGAAGCTGTCATGCAGGCTCTTGCCGGCAATCCACGGCAGCTCGACGACCTCGCAGACCGTGTTGACCAACTCAGAGCAGTCAGTAAAGTGGCCCTTGTCGTTAAGGGCCTCGCAATCCTGAACACGCCAATAGCCATCGGTGTGCGTGATGTAGTACTCGTGATCGTTAATCGACACGAAAGCGCGCGTCTTGGAACGCAGCAGCTTCAGAAATCCTTCGAAATCGGTCTCGACGACATCTCCAGCCTGGAACATGATGTTACCTCCTGGCCCGGCGCCACCACGGCGCATTGATAAACGTTGGTACTCCTTTAGTAAAACCTTTATCAGAGGTTATGCGTTCGTCATTTAGGCAAGTGGTAAAAAACCGCAGGGTAGACGGGATAAAACGTTTAACCATCCCATTTGTTTGTCACATTCTGAAGGTACTTTTATGCAAACCTACTTTCCCAATTGGAATCTATCCTTTTGGCCGGGCAATTGACCGTCTATCGTTTAAGCCCGGCGGGTATGAACGGGGCATCTGCAACGCCACCGCAAGGAGACACCATGGAGACTATCGAAGCACTCATTCACCGCCGCAGCTGCCGCAACTACAGCGATCGTCCCGTCGAGACCGAAAAGCTTGCACGTATTATCGAAGCCGGCCAATATGCACCGAGCGGCATGGGGCGCCAGCCGGTGACGTTTGTCGCCGTCACCGACCCCGCGACCGTCGAGCGTCTCTCACAGCTCAACGCCCAGGTCATGGACAGCAACAGCGACCCCTTCTATGGCGCCAAGACCGTTGTGGTGGTGCTGGTTGACCGCAGCGTGCCCACACATCTGGAAGACGGCTCGCTCGCCATGGGCAACTTGCTCAACGCCGCCTATGCGCTGGGTGTCGATTCGTGCTGGATTCACCGCGCGCATGAGGTCTTTGACTCGCCCGAGGGCCTGGAGCTGCTGGCCAGCTGGGGCCTGCCCGCCGACGGCAGCCTGCGCGGTGTCGGTCACTGCATTCTGGGCTATGCCGAGGACACGCTACCCGAGGCAAAGCCGCGCCGCAACAACGTGGTGTACGTGAAATAGTACAGGAACGTCAGCAGGGGTAGCTAATTTGGGACGGGGCTATTTTAGCTACCCCACTCGCAACTTATATTGACGTCGCCGTTGTCGTCGTTTCGTTCGTCTGGGCCGTTTCGGCGCCATCGCCCTGTTCGTCCTCGTCCTTTTGCGCATCGGCGATGGTGGAGGCCGCCGCAACGATACCGCGCTGGGGCGCGACGCCCGTCTGGGCCTGAGCGCCCTCGACAACTTCTGTACCTACATGCGCGAGCTCGGGCGATTTAAACATTGCGTCCAAGTTGGCGCCACCGCCGGCGTAGCCAAGCGCAGCGAGCGCGATGACGATCACTGCAACGGCGGCCACGATCGGCACGTAGCGATGCCAGCCGGCGGGATTGAGCCCGCTGCGGCGAGCCGCCCCGCGGCTGATGTAGCCGAGCGTTCCGTCGTGCTTGAGCTTTGAGCCCACCACGCGTTTGCGGCCCAACAGCGAGGACTCTGCCTGCATTGCCAAGCGGGCGCTTGCCGAAGGATAGCCGTATTTAGTGCGCTTGAACGAGCCATCAAACCCCGAGGCGTTTTTGCCCCACGTCACCGATGTCGTGCGTCGGTTAACCGGCGCGGCGCTCCGCCTTCTGCGGCTCGGTTTTGAAGTCTCAGCCATATGCCCTCGCACGCCGTAACCAAATCGAAACAATAACGCTTTGGACTGTAGCACACGCGTCGCGCGCGGTCACGGGCGCCTCGCTCAACGGTCATCGTCCTTCAGCAAGCGCCACAGCGTTGTACGGCTTATGCCCAGCACCTCCGCCGCACGGGTTCGGTTGCCGTGGAGATGGTCTACAACCAGATGCGCGATATCTCGCTCGGTATCGGCCAGCGGTCGCAGGATATACAGGTCACTTTCGAGCGTCGGGGCGCCAAAGGTTGCGGTCTTAATCACGTCCTCTTGGGCGAGCACTTCCTCCGCCACAGCGCGGTCCACCGTGCCCGCCCCCACCAATATATACAGTCGTTCCGAGACCTCGCGGAGCTGCAGATAATTGCGCGGCCAGCGGTAAGCATCGAGCGTCTTCGTCGCCGCGGCAGACAGCGTGGGCGCTGCCGTCCCAAATGCATCAGCGAGATATTCCAAATAGCGCGCAGCCTTCGTCGACGCGGCTCCCTGCTCGGCGATTGCCGGCGCCACGCTCACCGCACAGGCGAGGCGCTCGGTCACAAAGGCGGCTTGATCACTTTCGCCGCCGCCCGGCATGTCATTCGCCGTCAGCACCACATGGCAGCGCGTCGCCAACGCGGTGTCGGTCATCGTGGAAACCAGCTCGCGGAGGCGCTGGGGGCCAACCGCATTCCAGCCCTCAATGCAAAGGGTCAGCCCCGTTTGGAACAACGGCGATTCGGCGCTTTTGAGCACATGGCGCCAACCGCGCTCGGTGAGTTCATCGAGCGCGACGGAAACAAAGGGTTGATCGGCAAAAGGGCCATCCAGATAGAGGCGCTTGGCGATCTCAACCTGACCCGCTCCCAGCTCGCCCTCGAACATAAGGGGCACGCCGCGCGCATAGCTCTCGGCAACCGGCGCAGCCACCGAGGCCGCCCCCTCAACGATGCCGTACGCGCTCGATTCGTAGCGGGCCTCAACCTCGTCGGCGTTGAGCCACTCGATGCCCGCATGCGCCGCGGCGCCGCGCACCTCGCGGACCACGACGACCCAAAGGTCCCCGCCCTCTTTGTCGGTGGGGCGAACGGTCAGGCTCAGGCGCGTACCCGCACGCCCCATAACCAGACGCGCGCCGTCTCCTATACGGTCGAGGCGCTCAGCGACAAAAGCCGCCACATCCCGCTCGAGCGCCGCGTCATTCATGGTCGAGATCGCGACGTCCCCACGCGCATCGATTGCCAATGCCGAGGCCCCGGCAGCAGCCAGGGCCTCGGTCAAGATGTTCAGCCTGGCATCGCTATCCATTATTTGCCCCTGTCCGCAGCGACGTGCAACCGCCGACGGTCGCACGACCGAGTGTTTCAAAATTGAACGATATTGCTCACCAAACACTATAGGGCAGAAAGCGCCGTCCTGCGAGTATAGGTGTTGCCCCGCATCGCCATCCTGGCGGGGCGATAAGAGCTCTTCGGGACTTATAAACCTGCGGACAAGCCATACCCGCAAGAGCTCCTATCGCTCCACCGTGAGAATGCGCTCACCAGCACGCAGCACGCAAACAAGCTACTTCTCTACCAGATTCCCAGCACGTGTTGCATTCCCAAACTCATGCACGCAATGCCAATCCAGCAGCAAAAGCCCAATGCGATGGGCTTGCCGCCCTTTTTTACCAGCTCGACGATATCGGTATTAAAACCAATAGCCGCCATGGCCATCACAATAAAGAACTTCGACAGCTCCTTGATGGGCGCCGTAATGGATGCAGGAAGCTGAAGCACCGTAGTGATCACGCTCGCCAGCACAAAGAACAGCACGAACATGGGAAACGCGCGTTTAAGGGAGAACGTGCTTTTGGCGTCACCGCCGGCCTTGCGCGCCAGATGCATCTGCCAGCAAGCAAGCGCCAGCGTGATGGGAATGATGGCCAGCGTCCTGGTGAGCTTGACCACCGTGGCGCTCTCGAGCACATTGGCGCCGGGATGCATGCTGTCCCAAGCGCTCGCCGCAGCCGTTACGGACGAGGTGTCGTTGATGGCGGTACCGGCAAACAGGCCAAAGCCCTCGTTGGTCAGCCCGAGCATGCCGCCGAGCGTCGGAAACACGAGCGCCGCGATAACGTTAAACAGGAAGATGACCGAAATAGCCTGGGCAATCTCGCGATCGTCGGCATCGATGACGGGTGCGGTCGCGGCGATGGCCGAACCGCCGCAAATCGACGAACCCACACCCACAAGCGTCGCGATCTTACCCGGCACGTTCATAACGTGGCAGAGCACAAAGGCGATGACAAGCGAGGTCGAGATTGTCGCCACGACAATCGGCAGCGACTGGGCGCCCTTGGACAGAATCTGGGAGAGGTTCATGCCAAAGCCAAGCAGGATAACCGCGTACTGCAAGACTTTTTTGGACGTATAGGTAACGCCGGCGGCGAGCTGTTCGCGACGTTTCTTGGGAAAGACGAGCGCCAGGACCATGCCAAAGAGAATGGCAAACACCGGCCCGCCGACCACCTCAACCTGTTTGCCGAGCAACGTCGCGGGAATGGCGATGATCAGGCAGAACAAGACGCCTTTCCAGCGCTCGCGTACGATATTTGCCAGTTGCATATGGGATTCCTTCTTTCTATTTCACGTTTGCGACGGCTTATGATACGGCAACATTGAGCGCAGCCTTGCGCAAACACAGACTAAGATGCCGCGATAGTTCTCAGGCAACAGCCGAATTACCCACCGCGGAGAGCTGATTCGCGGCATAATTAACAACTGACATATGAGTTTGATAGAACAGTTGCGAGGCGCTATGGAAGAATCGATGCACGTCGGCGAGCAGGAAACGAGCCTACAGGACCAGTCCTACCACACCATTCGACGCAAAATCGTCTACCTGGACTACAAGCCGGGCGAAAAGCTGGGCGTCAAGCAACTTTGCGATGACCTGGATATGGGTCGCACGCCCGTGCGCGAGGCTTTGGTTCGCTTGGCGCAGGAAGGCCTGGTGCGCACCGTGCCCCAGAGTGGCACCTACGTCTCACCCATCAACCTCACCCTTGCCGAGAGTGCCTGTTACATCCGCGAGCATCTGGAAAAGCAGGTGATCGTGGAGTGCTGTGCGCGCGCCACCTCGGCAGGCATCGAGCAGCTCGACCGCGCCATCGCGCTGCAGGAAAAGGCCATGGCCGAAGAGGATCGCATCGGCTTCTTTTTGAGCGACAACCTCATGCATCACATGATTTTTAGCATCGCATGTCGCAGCACCGTGTGGTCGTGGCTCGAAGAGACCAATGCCGACCTGGAGCGCTTCCGCTGGCTGCGCGCTGCCACGCAGGTTCTCGACAATCAGGACATCGTGAACGAACACAAGCAGATTCGCCGCGCTATCGCCGGTCGCGACCCCATCGAAGCGAGCTTTTTGGTCAGCAAGCACCTGCATATGATGTTCCGCAACCAAACCGAGGTTCTGGACCAGTTCCCCGAGTACTTCGAGACCAGCAAGCTCCGCTAACCTGCCAAAAAGGGACAGGTTTATTTTGGCAGATTTTATCTGGGCAAATGCAACAAGGCCCGGCTCCGTCAAATGCGGAGCCGGGCCTTAGTCGCTAGAACGGCGGAACCAACTACTCTACCGTGACGCTCTTGGCGAGGTTTCGGGGCTGGTCGACGTCGCAGCCGCGCAGGATGGCGACCTCGCGTGCGAGCAGCTGCAGAGGAACGCTCGCTGTGATGGGGCTGAACACGTCGCGGACTGCTGGCACGCGGATAATGCAGTCGGCGATCTTGTTGATCTCCTCGTCGCCCTCGGTGGCAACGACGATGACCTTGGCGCCGCGCGCCTTGCACTCCATGAGGTTCGACACGGTCTTGTCGTAGGTGGCACTCTTGGTGGCCACAGCGATGACGGGGAAGCCCGGGTCGATCAGGGCGATGGGACCGTGCTTCATCTCGCCGGCGGCGTAGGCCTCGGCGTGCAGGTAGCTGACCTCCTTGAGCTTGAGCGCACCCTCGTAGGAAATAGCGGCACCCATGCCGCGGCCCACGAACAGCGCCGACTGCGCGTCCTTGCACAGCAGGGCGGCCTCATGCACAGCCTCGGTCTGGGTATCCAAAATCCACTGGATCTGCTCGGCCGTATCGGAAAGCTCGCGGAACAGCATGCGCGCCTGCTTAGTGGTCAAGCGGTACTTGACCTGCGCCAGCAGCAGGGCCAAAAGCGTAAGGCTCACGACCTGGCCGATGAAGCTCTTGGTCGAGGCGACCGCAATCTCCTTGTTGGCCTTGGTGTAGATGACGCCGTCGCTCTCACGCGCCACGGGGCTGCCCACCACATTGGTGATGCCAAAGACCTTGGCGCCCTTGATGCGCGCGTCGCGAATGGCGGCAAGGGTATCGGCCGTCTCGCCCGACTGGGACACGGCAACGACAAGCGTCGTCGGCGTAATGATGGGGTTGCGATAACGGAACTCGCTGGCCGCCTCCACCTCGGTGGGGATGCGAGCCCAGCCCTCAATGAGATTCTTAGCAATGAGACCAGCGTGATAGCTGGTGCCGCAAGCGATCACGTAGACGCGGTCGATGTCGTTGAGTTCCTCGAGCGAAAGGCCCAGCTCGTCGATGTCGAGCTCGCCGGCCGGCGTCATACGACCGACCAGCGTGTCGCGCACGACGCGCGGCTGCTCGTGGATTTCCTTGAGCATAAAGTCGGGATAACCGCCCTTTTCTGCCATGTCCAGGTCCCAGTCGATGTGGGTGACCTTGGGCTCGATAACGTTGCCGGCCTCGTCGGTGTACTCGACGCCTGCGGGCGTGAGCTTGGCAAACTGACCGTCCTCGAGCACCACGACATCGCGGGTGGCGTCGATGAGCGCGATGACGTCGGAGGCGACATAGGCGCCGGTCTCGCCCGCGCCGACCACGATCGGGGAATCCTTGCGGGCCACGGCGATCACGCCGGGCTCGTCAGCGCACACGACGGCCAGACCATAGGCACCGACCACGTGGGTGCAAGCCTCGCGCACGGAGGCCATCAGGTCGTGCGTCTCGGCATAAGCCTCTTCGATCAGATGCGCGAAGACCTCGGTATCGGTCTCGCTCTTAAAGTGATGGCTGCGACCCTCCAGCTCTTCGCGCAGCTCGGCGAAGTTCTCGATGATACCGTTGTGGACGATGGCGATACGACCGTCGCAGCTGGTGTGGGGGTGAGCGTTAACGACGGAGGGCTTACCGTGGGTGGACCAACGGGTGTGACCGATACCGCAGGTAGCGTCGCTGTCGATGTTGGAAAGCTCGCTCTCCAGGCCCGCGACCTTGCCCACGCGGCGGATGACGTCGAGGTGCGCCGCGGCGCCCTCGCCTACCTCGAGCGCGACGCCCGAGGAGTCATAGCCGCGATACTCCATACGCTTGAGGCCCGTGACCAGGATGTTCTTTGCAATATCAGAGCCGGTGTAGCCGACGATTCCGCACATAAGATAAATCCCTTCGTTCGCGTGACTGCAAGACGTCCACGCACAAGGGGCGCTGAGACGTACAACGTTCGAGTATTGTACTCACGCAAACGCAAGCTGATATACCAGAAGTGGTATCTCAACTTAGATACCACCCGATGCACACATGCCCAGCCGGTCCAAACCACCACAAAGGTACCTGTCCCCTTCGTGGTGGTCGCGCTGGCAACAGCGTTTCCCCAGATAAAACCTGCCAAAATAAACCTGTCCCTTTTTGGTAGGCTTGGGATGCTACAATCTGGCTTGTACTTGAAACGCATCAAAGGGGCCGCTATGGCAAAGGTAAAAATCAGCGACGTCGCGCGCGAGGCCGGGGTTTCGCTGGGCACGGTTTCCAACGCGCTCAACCACCCCGAAAAGCTGCGCCCCGAGACCCTCAAGCTCATCAACGAGACCATCAATCGCCTTGGCTACCTGCCCAACCAAAGCGCTCGTCAGCTCGCGGGCGGCGCCACCAAGTCCTTTGGCCTGGTGCTCCCCCGTCTCGATCACGGCTTTTCGCTCCAAATCGCCAGCGGCGCCCACAACGAGGCCCGCAAGCACGGCTACGACCTGCTCATCGCCAACGCCGATAACGACGATATTCTCGAGGACCATTACCTGCGCTACTTTATGGGCACCCAGATGTCCGGCGTCATGGTTCAGCCCATGGCATCCCCCGACTGGCACCCCGCCATGACCAAGATGCCCGTGCCGATCGTCCATCTGGACATCCATTGCTCCGAGCCCGGCTACTACGTAGCGGCCGACAACGAGGCCCAAGGTCGCATCATTGCCGAACTCGCCATCGCCCGCGGCGCGCACCATATTGTCGTCGTCGGCCGAGCGGCATTTATGCAGCTCACCTTACGCGTGCTTGGCATTCACAAGGCCCTCGCTCTGCACCCCGATATCAAGATCGAAGTCATCGACGCCGGCGAATGGAATACCGCTGCCGACGGCTACAGCATCGGTGCCCAAATCGCCGAGCGCCCCGCGAACGAACGCCCCGATTTTGTCGTCGGCCTGACCGACGTGTTGGCCTCGGGCGTTATCTCGGCGCTGGTCGACAAGGGCATCTCTGTCCCCGGGCAGGTACGCGTAGCAGGCTGCGATGGCAACCCACTCGCTTGGAGCGGATCGGTCCCGCTCACTACGGTAGCGCCCCCGGGCTACGAGATTGGCCGCAAGGGCGTTCAATTGCTCATGGAGCAAATCGAGAACAAGACCCCGGCAAAGACCAAGCATATCCGCGTCGGCTCTGCAGCGCGCACCGTCACCGCAGTCACCGCCGCCGAGGATATCAACCGCCAAGAACTGGTACGTCCGTTCCTACTGGAGCGCGCCAGCACCCAGGCAAGCACCCAGACCGACGCCACGGCCATCAACCTAGGCGCGTATCTGTAGCACGCCCGCAAGTATGCTATGTCGCCGCTTAAGCAAAAGGGGCCCGACCATTGCCGGGCCCCTTTTGCTTAAGCGCAAACGTGGGCAATTGCTCGTTTCAACGCCGCAATTGTCTAGCGCGCGGCCTTGACTGCCGCTGCCAGGTCGAATAGCGTATCGAGCACGGCCTCGCAGCCATCCACCACGTCCTGCGGCAGCGGCACGATATCGGGGACGGCAAAGACGTGGCATCCGGCCGTGATGCCCGAGACGCAGCCGTTGCGCGAATCCTCGACCACGGCACATTCCTCGGGAGCAAAGCCCGCGCGCTCGCAGGCGAGCAAATACATCTCGGGGTCGGGCTTGCCGTGCACGACGTCCTCACCGCAGGTCACCGTTTCAAACTTGTCAAAGAGGCCGAATGCTTTAAGGTTGCGCTCGGCCGTAACATGGCGCGATGACGTTGCAAGGCCTACGTGATAGCCCGCAGCCAACAGCTCGTCTATGCACTCGGCAGCGCCGGCCTTAAGCTCCAGATCGGTCTTGACCATCTCGTCGCGAATCTCCTTGTGGCGGACATAGATCGCCTCGGCGGTCTCGTGGCTGCCGTAATGCTTATCGAGGATGTCCATGACATCGGGTAGCGTGCGACCGATAAACTGATGGATCAGCGCATCATCAATCGCGAGCCCCAGCTCAGTGGCGCCTGCCTTCCAGGCCCTAATCCCCAAACGCTCGGTATCGACCAGCGTTCCATCCATGTCAAAAATAACAGCCTTGATCATATCGGTCCCCCATCGACTCTCGCTGTCGCGTTGCTGCAACTCTACCGCATTTGGCAACTTGTATATAACGTATATACCATATTGCACTTTCGTTACACAGATAGAAGTCTTATGGCAAGTAACGCATTAGGATTATAGTTTTCGATCGAGCACTCAACGATAAGGAACGTTTCATGATTTTAGACACCACGGCACCCACAGAGGAGCTTCAAGACAAGCTATCGGCGCTCGAACAGCTGCTTTTGGCATACGGGCGCGTGGCTATCGGGTTTTCCGGTGGCGTCGACAGCAGCTTTTTGGCCGCGGTCTGCGCCCGCATCATGCCCACCAATACCCTCCTCGTCCATCTCACCACGCCGCTCATCGGTACGCCCGAACAGGCTTCGTTTGAGCGGTCCGTTGATGGACAAGCCAATGAGGGGCCGCATTTTAAGCTCCCCGTGCTCAATCTTTCGGTGGACCAGCTGCAGCTCCCCCAAGTAGCCTGCAACGATGCTAATCGCTGCTACCACTGCAAGCACGCCGGCTTTACCGCCATCGTCAACCACGCCAAGTCGCTCGGCTTTCCCACCGTCATCGATGGCAGCAATGCAAGTGATCGCGGCGACTACCGCCCTGGTATGCGCGCGGCAAAAGAGCTCGGCGTACGCTCCCCTCTCATGGAGGTCGGCTTTACCAAGGACGAAGAGCGCGAGCTGCTGCGCGCATGGGGCTATCCCGTTTGGAACCTGCCGGCGGGAGCATGTCTTGCCACGCGCGTTCCCACGGGCGAGGAGCTTACGCGCGAGAAGGTCGATTTAATCCGCGCCTGCGAGGATTACCTGCACGATCTTGATCTGGCACAGGTACGCGCGCGCTTGATCGGCGGCTGCATGCATATCGAGGCCGCACCCGCAGATGTCGCCAAGATTGCTACCCTCGGTGGCAACGCCGTTGACGCCGAGGGCAAAACCCCGCTGTCCGCCGCCATCGAGTCCGCGCTGCGCGAGCTGGGCTGCGACCATATCTCCCCCGAGGTCACCCCCTACATTCACGGCAACATGAACCTTTAAGTTACGCCGTTTTACAAACGGCGTAACCGCTCGGCGCTGCGCGGGCCCCGGGCACGGCAATCTGACGTTCAACTGCACGGGCGCGACCAAAAGGTCAGCGCCCGCTTGTTTCACGTCACCTTGCCGCACCCGGAGCCCGCTCGCTCGCATATGCTCAACCTGGACTGCGTTAACTGGCCCACCAAAAAGGAACAGGCTTATTTTGGCAGGTTTTATCTGGGGAAATATCGCAAGACAATCACCCCTCTAGCACCCATCCAACTTCGAGAGACGCTAGAGGGGCGACTCGGCTGCATCTACTTCTTCCGATATCGGCGATTGCGGCTCGTCGATGAACCCATTACCTCAATGAGTCCTTTATCTGCCATTTTTGGCAGATAAAGGACGGATGAGATTTGGCATTCCGTCTCTCTAAAACAATAGATTTATCTCTCTAAAGTTTCGTATATCTCTCTAACTTTAGAGAGATAAGCACCTTGTTTTAGAGAGACATTTAGAGAGATGTATCGAATTCACTGCTAGATTACCTAAGACTATCTCTCTAGCCTACTTTCTCTTTAGAGAGACATTTAGAGAGACGAGCGTAATCTCTCTAACCATGGGTCCTGCTCTCAAAACGCATACACCCCCAACCGCACCCTAAGTTGCGGTGGAATAGTTCCTTTTTTGCAGCCTATCGGGCATAAACAGGAACTATTCCACCGCAACTTCGTTTGACGGGCATTGACCCGCAGGCCTGCCAAAAGGGGACAGGTTTATTTTGGCAGGTTTTATCTGGGGAAACGCAAACAGGGCCGCGACACCTATATGGCGTCGCGGCCCTTTTCCTTGGAGAAGGATCGATTGATTGAACGGGATGACCGTTCTAGTCTTCGAGTCCGCTATTGATGAGCTCCGCAATCTCAACGGGATCGGTGCTCGCACGCACTTTGTCACGAAAGCCTGCGTCCATCAGCATCACGGCGGCTTTGGAGAGCAGGCGCAGATGCGTGGTTCCAGCCTCGCCGGCGGGCACGTACAGCGCGAGCGCAACATCGACGGGCACCCCATCGAAGCTCGGCCATTCAACGGGCTCAACCAGCTTAAGCACGGCAACGCCCGGCGTGTGAATCGCGTCGCTTTTGGCATGTGGAACGGCAAAACCGGCGACAAGGCCGGTCTCGGCCTCGTTCTCGCGAGCAATAAAGGCAGCCTCTACGGCAGACGCGTCATCGGCAAAGCCGAGCTCGATGGCCTGCTCGGACAAATAATGCAGGGCGTCCTCGCGCGAGGCGGCGGTATACCCGATCGTCACTTGGTTGGCAGATACAAATCCCATGGAAACCTTCCTTACAACACAGACCTGACCGCAGCTTCGATGCCGTCGGCGTCCAAACCGTACTTGTGCAGCAAATCGACCGCAGGGCCGGATTCACCATACACATCGCGCACGCCGACGCGTCGCATCGGCACCGGATGCTGCTCCGCGAGCACCGAGGCCACAGCCTCGCCAAGACCACCGATAATCGAATGCTCCTCGGCGGTGACCACGCGACCGGTCTTCTTGGCGCTGGCAACCACCAGGCGCTCATCGAGCGGCTTGATCGTGTGCATGTTGATGACCTCGGCATCGATGCCATCGGCAGCGAGCGCCTCGGCAGCCTCAAGCGCCTCGGCGACCATGAGGCCGCATGCGACGATAGTCACATCGGACCCCTCGCGCACGACCACGCCGCGACCAATCTTGAACTCATAGTCCTCGTGGTCGTTGATGACCGGTGTTGCCAGACGGCCGAAGCGCATATAGACCGGCCCCTCAAACTCATAGGCGGCGCGCACGCAAGCGCGAGCCTCGATGTCATCGGCGGGAACGATCACCGTCATATCTGGGATCGTGCGCATGAGCGCGATGTCCTCGCAGCACTGATGTGTGGCGCCGTCTTCACCGACCGAGATACCCGCATGCGTGGCGCCGATTTTGACGTTGAGGTGCGGGTAGCCGATGGAGTTGCGTACCTGCTCGTACGCGCGGCCAGCGGCGAACATGGCAAAGGTGCTCGCAAAGGCGACGTGGCCCGTGGTTGCAATGCCGGCGGCAAGCCCCATCAAGTTGCTCTCGGCAATGCCGGCATCGTAGAAGCGCTCAGGGTGCGCAGCCTTAAACTTAGCGGTTTGCGTGGCGGCGGCCAGGTCGGCATCGAGAACCACAAAGTCATCGTGCTCATTGCCCAGCTCGACAAGTGCCTCGCCATAGCTAACGCGCGTGGCGACTTTCTTGACGTCTGCCATTAGAGCTCCTCCCCTGCTGCTGCGAGCTCGGCCATGGCCTGCTCAAACTGTTCATCGTTGGGTGCCTTGCCGTGCCAGCCCACCTGGTTTTCCATAAAGGAGACGCCCTTGCCCTTCACCGTCTCGGCGATAATGGCCACAGGCGAGGCGCTCACTTTGCGAGCCTCGGCAAAGGCGGCGGCAATCTGCGCCATGTCGTTACCGTCGGCGAGCTCGATCACATGCCACTTAAAAGCGCGGAACTTGTCGGCAAGCGGCATAGCCGAGTTAACTTCGTCGATACTGCCGTCAATTTGCAAGCCATTATGATCGACGATAGCGACGAGGTTATCCAGGTCGTGGTTGCCGGCGAACATGGCCGCCTCCCACACCTGGCCCTCCTCGCACTCGCCGTCGCCCAACAGCGTGTAGACGCGGTAGCTGTCACCCCAGTGCTTTGCGGCGAGCGCCATTCCAACCGCGGCGGAGATACCCTGACCGAGCGATCCGGTAGACATGTCGACGCCCGGCGTGTCATTCATATTGGGATGGCCCTGCAGGCGGCTGCCGATATGACGGAGCGTCTCGAGCTCCTCCTTGGGAAAGAATCCGCGTTCGGCGAGCACGGCATAGAGTGCCGGAGCGCAATGTCCCTTGGAGAGCACAAAGCGATCGCGCTCGGCGCGGCTCGGATTCGCCGGGTCGACATCCATTTCCTCAAAGTAGAGGTAGGTCATAATGTCGGCGGCGCCAAGCGATCCGCCCGGATGCCCCGACTTGGCGGCGTGGACGCCCGTGACAATACCGCGGCGAACCTCATTGGCAATCTTGGCCAGTTCCTGATCGGTCATGGAGTTTCCTCTCTTGAGCACGCCGGCCCGGCATAACAAATGCTGGGCCGGCAGAACCATCATTACTGCGCCTCGACGACCTTTTTCCAGTCAGCCTCGAACGAGGCAAGGCCCTGGTCGGTCAGCGGGTGATGCAGGCATTTCTTAAGAGCGGCCATGGGGACGGTCGCGATATCGGCACCGAGCAGCGCCGCCTGGGTCACGTGATTGGGCGTGCGGACAGATGCGGTGATGATCTCGACGGTGTCGTCGACGTTCTTGCCAGTCCAGTCATAGTTCTTGATGCAGGTCACAACGTTGTCGAGCTGCGAGATACCGTCCTCGGCGATGTCGTCGAAGCGTCCCACAAACGGGCTGATGTAGCGGGCACCGGCGTTGGCGGCCATGAGGGCCTGCGTCGGCGAGAAGACAAGCGTCATGTTGACGCGCACGCCTGCATCGGCCAGCGCGCGGCAGGCGGCGAGGCCGGCCTCGCACACGGGTAGCTTAACCACGATGTTGGGAGCCAGAGCGGCAAGGCGCTTGCCCTCCTCGATCATGCCCTCGGCAGTGGTCGCGGTGGACTCGGCGGACACGGGCAGGCCCTCGCAAAGCTCGGCGATCTTGAGCATGTGGGGTTC
Source organism: uncultured Collinsella sp. (assembly GCA_958445985.1). GTDB lineage: Bacteria > Actinomycetota > Coriobacteriia > Coriobacteriales > Coriobacteriaceae > Collinsella. Next base: position 96,915 of record CAUCUN010000007.1, read on the forward strand.
AAAGTCTGCAAGCTTGCCGCCGGTCTTGGCGTACAGGGACGGGTTGGTGGTTACGCCGGCAAGGCAGCCCCAGCTCTTGGCCTCGGCGATCTCGTCAAGGTTGGCGGTATCGATAAAGAACTTCATGGTGCAAACTCCTTCGGAGGAATCCAAAACTCAAAAGAAAGGACAAAGGGGATGCCCCTTTGTCCTATGTGCCGGGCCTGCAGCTGGGACATGCCCCAGGCCCGGCGTCGTGTAGGAAAAACTACTTAGTCCTCGAGAGCCTTCTCGATGCGGCTCGTGACGCCCTTGAGGTTAAGACCGACGACGTACTGCTTGATCGGGCGCTTGATGTGCTCGATCACAAAGCGCTTGCCGTCGATGTCTTGGGCAGCGAGGTTGCGATAGAGCTTCTCGACCTGCTCCTTGACCTCGGGATCGTTGAACGCGTAGTGGCCGGAGACATCCAGAATCTTCAGGCTGAGCTCGTCGTCGGCCAGAATGTCGTCAACCTGCAGGTTGACATCGTCGCCAGTCATCCACTTGCGCCAGCGCTCGGTCTTGATGGCCTTGACCAGCAGCGTGTGATACAGGTCGGAGGGATCGTCGCACAGGCCGTTGTCGACCAGAATCTGCTCGGTAGCGCAGAGTTTGAGGTAAGCGCGGGTCTCCTCGGTGCCATACTGCGGAGCAACGTTGGAGGCGGTCACGTGTGCCGGGATATGCTCGAGCAGCGTCGCGTCATCCAGGTAGTCGGCGTTGTGCTCCTTCAGACCCACGCCGTAGCGCTTGGCCATATCGGCAAGCTCGCGAGCGTTCTTGAAGTTGTAGTGACCGACCTGCTCCGTCCAGCGGGTAAGGGTGCCGGTCTGGCCGACGATAAAGGTGGGCATGGGGCAGCCGCGCTTCTCGAGCTCGGGCTGCAGCTGAGAAATGAACTCCTCGTACTTATCGGTAGAGGTCAAGCCGCCATTGGTCTCCTCGGTACCGACCTCATAGGCAACCTCGGGCAGGTTATGCTCGCGACGGTACTGCTCAAGGTAGTCGATAAGATCGATCGTACGGCGAAGCACCACGTCGAGCGGAATAACCTTGCCGATCTGATAGGGGTCCTTGGTGGGGTCGACCATCAGCAGGTCAAAGCCCGCCTCCATGTCGGCGACGAAGGACTTGCGGGCGAGCTCCATGGCCTCGTCCTCGGGCAGGTGGGCGTTACGCTCCTCGTCGCGCTGCCACGGACCGCCGTGATCGCGGCACAGGTAGTACGGACCGGTGTAACCCACCTCGTCGGCAACCTTCTTGATGTCGGCGGCAAAGCGCGTCTGGTCCCAACCGTTGACGTAGCCGGCGCCCATCTCGTCCATATCGACCTGGTTGCGGCTGGCGATAAACATGGGCGGGAAATCCTCGTCCTTGGCAAGCTCGAACACGGCCTGAATCAAGTTGGGGCTCATGGGGCCAATGCCGACCATGGTTGCGTGATCGCCGCTATCCTGCAGCTTGAGCATGCCCTGAACGGCCTGGCGGATGGTGAGGTTGGACATTTTGTTCTCCTTCTCCAGAGGATTTTTGACAAAAGTTCCCTGGGACCCAGATGCGGGCCCTATCAGTACGGATGGATTTTGTTGTGTAGGGGCGGTTGTGCGGAGTCAAATCCATCCCTCCGCACAACCGGAGTCCTTAAAGGTTTACTTGGCCTGTTTATCGAGCGTGGGCTTCATGGCAATCAGGATTGCAGCGGCGACCACGGAGCCAATCACGATGTCCAGGCAGAACAGCGCGACGTTGTTGGTGGCAGGGGCGACGATAAAGCCACCGTGTGGGACGTAGCAGTCGATACCCTGGAAGGCGGCGAGTGCCGCACCCACGGCAGAGCCGATGCAGATGCCGGGCAGGGTGTGGCCAAGGTCCTTGACCGCGAAGGGGATAGCGCCCTCGGTGATGCCGATGCAGCCCATGAACAGTGCGGAGATACCCATCTGGCGATCGGCGTCATCGAACTTGTTCTTGGCGATGAGCGCAGCGAGGCCACAGGCAATCGGAGGAACGGCGACGGCGACGCGGAACATACCATTAGGACCGTAGATGCCGGAGGCCATGATGGCCATAGTAAAGGTCGAAGCGGTCTTGTTGATGGGGCCACCCATATCGAAGGCGGTCATAACGCCAATGACCAGACCCAGGACAACGGCGGAACCGCCCTGCAGACTGCCGAGCACGCCGGTGAGCCAGTCCATCACAAAGCCAAGCGGCGTGGCCAGGATGTAGATATAGGCCATGCCCAGGACAAGCGAGGTCAGAATCGGGATAATCAGGATGGGCATGATGGTCTGGATGGTGTTGTTGACCTTCCAGGTCTTCATCCAGCGGACAAAGTAGCCGCAGATAACCGCCATGATCATGGCGCCCAAGAAGCCGGTCGAAACGCTGTTGCCGTTAGGGGTAACGACTGCGTTGTTGACCAGGTAGCCCAAGACAAAACCGGGGGCGAGCGCGGGCTTGCCGGCCATCGAGTAGGCGATGTATGCCGCAAGCACCGGAATCATCATAGAGATGCCGGCCATGCCGATGGTGTTAAGGCTCACCATCAACGGGTTGGTGACCTCCATACCACTAGCACCGGCAGTACCGGATGCCAACGAGAAGGCGAGGAACACGCCACCGATGACGACAATGGGGATAAAATAGGAAACGCCGGTATTGAATGCATTGAGCAGCGTCTTACCCGGATCGGCAAAGATAGACTGCTTGGACGCCGGTGTCGGGGCCTGCGGGGCAGCGGAGACGGCCTTCTTCTCTGCCTTGGCCTCGGCCTTGGGCGCGTCAACGGCGCCACCCGTCGCCTTGATGATCTCAACGGCCTGGTCGATGATCTTTACCGGATCGGCGATTACATCGGAAGTACCGACCTTGAGGAACTTGCCCTCGGCCATCTTCTGCTCAAAACGATCCTCGTTCTCAACACCCACGTCGACGGACTCCAGGACCAGGTCGGCGGAGTCCACGTCTTCCTGCGTGAGCTCATTCTCGATACCCAGGCCACCCTGAGCCTCGACCTTGCACTCGATGCCACGGGCGGCGCATTCATCCTGAATCGCCTTCTGGGCCATATACGTGTGGGCGATACCCACGGTACAGGCGGCAACGCCTACGATCTTCATTGCTTCCCTCTTTTCATAGAGTTGCGTGCGCAAGACACCGTTTGCGGAGGCCTCCGGAGCATCCCCTGCCGTTTGGACTTGCTGTCTTTTCGACAAGACCAATATAGGTGCTCGTTTTTCTTAATGCCAGCTTATTTCGGTAAACGCGCAGGTCAGAGCGTTGGTTATGCGATTTAGTTATGCGTTTAACCAAAAATGAATCCTGCGATTTTACCCTCGATTTCAAAAGTCAAGAAGTATTTGATTTTCTCGGTAGACGGCAGATGCGCATGCCGGTCGCAAATTTCGACCCCACACGTATACCGCATTTGTTGCATACTCATATGAAAGGAAAAGGTCGCTCACCGAAGCGTATCCCTCACCAAGACTCAAAGTCATCATGTTGGAAAATGCTCATCTGTCGGAAGGAGTCGCTGTGGCAAAACAGCGCGTTACGATCGCAGACGTCGCTCGAGAGGCGGGAACCTCGACGGCAAGCGTCTCGTATTACCTCAACGACAAACGAGAAAAACTTAGCGAAAAGACGCAGAACAAAATCGCGCGCGTCATTAAGGAACTCGGATACGTTCCCAATGCCCAGGCGCAAACGCTCACCGGCAAACAAACCCACGTCATCGCCATCATCATTTTGGATAACACCAACAAATGGGCGGGGCTCGTTCTCAATGGCATGGAGCAGGTCATGCTCCCCGCGGGCTACCAGACGGTCGTTTGCACGAGCAACTTTAACCCCGAGACCGAGCTCATGTATGTCGACAAAATGCTCTCGCTGGGCGTCGATGGTTTTATCATCCAGCCCACGGCAAATTTCAAGGCCGTTCACGACCGCATCAAGCGCGCCGGCAAGCCCGTCGTCTTTTTTGACGCGGCCATCTACAGCCCGGGCACGAGCTGGATCAAGACCAACCTCTACGACGGCGTGTACAATGCCACGCAAGCGCTTCTCGATGCCGGCTACGAGGACTTTTTCTCCATTGCCGCCAATATGACCGAAATGCGCACCCGCATGGAACGTTTTCAGGGGTATGCCGAGGCATTGGCCGCAAATGGGCAGCTCTACAAAGCCATCCCCATCGATCACAACAAGCCGTCAATCAACGAGCTCACCGAATACTTTAAATACAAGTTCAACCCCGCCAAGCGCACGCTCATCTTCGTACAAAACCAATGGGCACTTCCGCGCGTCTATAAGGCGCTTCAGTCCATGGTCCATCTGCTCCCACAGCAAATCGGCCTTTTGGGACTCAACTGCGAAGACTGGACCAACCTCACCACGCCAACCGTCTCCACCATCATCGAGCCCGTCGACCAGGAAGGTCGCGAAGCAGCCGAGATGCTGCTCGCCCTACTTGACGGTAGCAGCGAACCCGGCGAGCAGCGCATTCTCGAGTGCAAGCTCAACTGGCTCGACTCCACCTCGATCTAGACCGCGGGGCAAATGAATCAGTAGCGTCTATCCCAAATCTTGAGTATTTGTTCGATAGAACGGCCCCTGCCGGCACCTGCTAGACTGGTAGATTCCCAACCATCTAGCCAGGAGCCGCAATGTCGCGCAAGTCCGCCTACAAGCAAGCACTTTCCATCGGCACCGCCGTGGTGCTGGGGTTTGCGTTGTTTACGGGATCGCTCGACGGAGCTCCCAAGCTGCTGTCGCCGCAAAGCGATGAGCAGGCGGCAGCTCTGGCCGAAAAACAAAACGAGAGTCCCAGCCGCACCGACGACGAGGCAGACCTGGTTGCCCGGCTCGAATCGGGAACAGCGAGCTCCGAGGACTCCGGTGATGGCTCCGAATCCACCGCGACCAACACCGGTGACGACGCCTCCGCGGTCAGTGCCGCCACCCCCATCGACGAGGTGGAAAACCCTGACCTCAACCGCGCCCGTGGCGTATATTTCAGCAGCATTCCCGACTACGCCGGCAATCCCTACGTTGCCCTTCGCGCCGACAGCACGCACCCGCTCGGCACGCCGTCGTTCACGCTTGACGAGTATGAACGTGCCACCGAAGAAGGCTGCTTTAAGAAATTCTCCAAGGTCGACAGCTTGGGCCGCACTCGCAAGGCGCTCGCCTGCGTAGGCCCCGAGTCGCTCGGACAGGGCAAGCGCGGCGACATCTCGCGTATCCACCCCGCCGGATGGCACCAGCAGCGCTACGACTTTATTCCAAGCCAGAGCCTCTACAACCGCTGCCACCTCATCGCCTGGTCGCTCTGCGGCGAAAACGCCAACCGCAAAAATCTCCTCACCGGCACGCGTTATCTCAACGAGACGGGCATGCTACCGTTTGAAGAGCAGATCCTCGACTACATCCGCGACACGGGCAACCATGTGCTCTACCGCGTCACGCCCATGTACAACGAAGAGGAACTCGTCTGTCGTGGCGTTCGTCTGGAAGCACAATCGATCGAGGACCACGGCAAGACCCTCTGCTTCCACGTGTACTGCTACAACCTGCAGCCGCACGTGCAGATCGACTACGCCACCGGCCGCAATCAGGCCTCGGGGGACTAGCCCCGAGCCACGACAAGAACCGATTTGCAACCCCGCTGGGGATCAAAAAGGGCCGCCCTGGATTGCCCAGAGCGGCCCTTACATCGGCATATATGTTGCAGGCAAAGTCACGCGCTACTTGGCGCGACCCTCCTCATAGCGCTCGACCAGCTTGGCCTGAACGTCATAAGGCACCTGTTCATAGCCAGCGGGCTTCATGGTAAAGTCGCCCGTGCCGCGCGTGATAGAGCGCAGGCGCGTCGAATAATCCGTCAGCTCGGCCAGCGGCGCCTGGGCAATGACCACGGTATCGCCGCGCTCATCGGTCTCCATACCCGTCACGCGACCGCGCGAGGCCGAGATGTCGCCCATCACGGCGCCGGCGTAGCTCTCGGGAATAGTCACCGTGATTTCCTCGATGGGCTCCAGCACCACCGGGTCGGCATCGGCACATGCCTTGCGCAGGCCGATGCGAGCCGCCGCGCGGAACGCCATCTCGTTGGAGTCGACGCTGTGATACGAGCCGTCGTACACAGCCACGCGAATGCCCGTGAGCGGATAGCCGGCAATAATACCGTCCTTCATGGTCTCCTGGACACCCTTGTCCACGGCGGGGATCAGCGAGCGCGGAATACGGCCACCTACGACCTCGTCCACAAACTCATAGCCATCACTCGTGCCGTCGGGCCCAATGAGCGGCTCAACGCGCAGCCAGCAGTCGCCATACTGACCGGCGCCACCGGTCTGCTTCTTGTGGCGGCCCTGGGCACTCGCCGTGCGGCGGATGGTTTCGCGATACGGAATGCGGATCGGCACGCTCTTGGCCACGACCTTGGTGCGGTCCTCAAGGCGATTAAGCAGGACCGAAACCTGCGCCTCACCCACGGCGGAAATGATAGTCTGGCCGGTCTCCTCGTCACGATCGATGCTCATGGTCGGATCGGCCTTGCACGCCTTCTCGATAAACGTGTAGAGCTTCTCCTCGTCACCGCGGTTCTCGGCCTCGATGGCAATGCGGTACTGCGAGTTGGGGAACTTAAACGCCGCCGCCTCGACCTTACCGGTAATGGAGAGCGTGTCACCCGTCTCTGCCGCCAACTTGGGCGCCACGATAATGTCGCCGGCATAGGCGTGACCGACCTCAGTCATGTCGCGGCCGCACATCACATACAGGTGGGCCAGACGATCGCTCTTGCGGGTACGCGCGTTGATCAGCTCAAGGCCCGGCTCAAGCGTGCCCGTCAACACCTTGATAAAGCTGATGCGACCCTGCTGCGGATCGGCCAGCGTCTTAAACACAAACGCCACCGGACGGTCATCGTCACTCGAAATCTTGAGCGAATCACCGTCGATAAGCGGCATCTCGCCGTAGTCGGTCGGCGCCGGGAAGTACGTCGCGATGTCGTCCATCAGCGAGTTGACGCCCTGCTCCTTAATGCAATCGCCCGCAAAGACCGGCACAAAGATGCGCTCGGCAATCGCCTTCGACAGCAAGCCCTCAAGCTCCTCCTGCGTCAGCGTCTCCTCGCCTTCCAAGTACTTCATCATCAGCTCATCGTCGGCCTCGGCCACCAGCTCGCACAGATGGTCATGGGCTTCCTCGGCCTGGGCACGATACTCCTCGGGAATCTCCGACTCAACGGCTTCGGTGCCGTTGCAGTGGCGCGCCTTCATGCGCACCAGGTCGATGATGCCGTCAAAGTCCTCGCCCTCGCCCCAGGGAAGGGTCACGGCGCCCAGGCGCGTGCCAAAGCGCTCCTGCAGCAGGTCCATCGTGGTCGCAAAGCTGGCCTCGGAGCGCGACAGGCGGTTTACGAACACCGCACGCGCCAGGCGCAGGTCCTCGGCGGCATACCAGAGCTTAACCGTCGTAGGCTGCGGGCCGGCCTCGGCGTCGACCACAAACAGGGCCGTCTCGCAGACGCTCATCGCGGCAAAGGCGTCGCCGATAAAATCGGGGTAACACGGGGCATCGAGCACATTGATGCGCGCGCCCTTCCAGTCGATCGGTGCAATGGTCGTCGAGATGGAAAATGCACGCTTGACCTCTTCAGGGTCATAGTCGAGCGTAGGCTTGGTGCCGTCGTGGCCGCCCAGGCGGGCGGTCTTGCCGGAAAGGTGGAGCATGGCTTCGGCGAGTGAAGTCTTGCCCACCCCGCCTTGGCCTACGAGCACCACGTTCCTTACGTTACCGGTCTTGGGAGCACCCATGATGACCTCCTTGCAGGGCCGCGCGCAATGCGCGACGCCAACGGGGAGAGTTCGCGGTCGGTGCCATCCCGGGAGCAGCATGGTCGGCAGCCGAGCCGACTCACCCTCCAAATGTCCTATGCCACCACCCTACCCTCACGGGCGACCGTCCATGCACACCTTTCGGCACACGTATGAATACAGGCGGCGAGAGGAAGAGACAAGCTTGTGAGGCGATTATTGAACCCCGTCGATGCAAACAAAAAGCCGCCACAGACCGTAAGACCTGCGGCGGCTTCGCCTCAATTAATAGTTGAGTAAATACTTGAGCCTATCCCTCGATACGGCTCAAGAACTCACGGGTGCGCTGCTCGCGCGGATGGTCGATGACCTGCTCGGCAGGACCCTCCTCGACAATACGACCGCCATCCATAAAGACCACGCGGTCGGCAACATCGCGCGCAAACTGCATTGCGTGGGTCACGATCACCATCGTCATATTCTGCGCGGCAAGGTCTTTAATGACACGCAGCACCTCGGCCGTCAGCTCGGGATCGAGCGCCGAGGTCGGCTCGTCAAAGAATAAGATTTCCGGATCGAGCGCTAGGGCGCGGGCAATACTCACGCGCTGCTGCTGACCGCCCGAAAGCTCACACGGCACCTTGTTCTCGTTGCCCGTAAGCCCCATCTGCGCGATCAACTCGCGCGCACGAGCTTCCGCCTGCTCGCGCGGGCGCTTAAGCACGCGGATCGGCGCGTCGATGATGTTTTTCATCACGGTATAGTGCGGGAACAGGTTGTAATTTTGGAACACCAGGCCGAATCGCGAGCGTGCCCGCTTGGGCACATCGCCCTTCGCATAGACCGCGCCCGAGCCCGCATCCGTCGCAACGGCAAGGCCACCAAACGAGAGCGAGCCTCCGTCGAGTGTCTCGAGCAGCGTGGCACACCGCAGCAGCGTGGACTTGCCGCCACCCGAAGGCCCGATAATCGCCACGACCTCGCCACGCTTGACCTCGAGCGAGATATCCTTGAGCACCTCATTGCCGCCAAACGCCTTACGCGCGTTCGATATATTCATTACCGAATTAATCATGGTAGTAATCCAATTTTTTCTCGGCAGCGCCCAGCAGCATCTCGACGACGAAGTTAAAGACCCAGTAGATCAGCGCCGCGATTGCAAACGGCACCATGCTCACCTGCGAGGCGACCAGCGCCTTGGCCGTCGAGAACATCTCACCCACGCCAATGGCAAACGCCAGCGACGTGTCCTTGACCAGTGTGATGATCTCGTTGCCCATCGCCGGCAGAATACGCTTGGTGACCTGCGGCATCACGATATACAGAAACGTCTGCATGCGCGAGTAGCCCAGCACCTCGGCGGCCTCATATTGACCGCGCGGAATGGACTGCAGGCCCGATCGATAGATCTCGGCAAAATAGCCGGCGTAGTTGATGATGAACGCCACGACGCACGCCGTCCACTTGGAATCGGGCGTGAGCGAAATGCCAAACACGTAGTACGGGGCAAAGTAGATGGCAAACATCTGCAGCATGAGCGGCGTACCGCGCATGACCGAAATGTAGATGCGCGCAATCCAGCGAAGCGGCGCGATTTTGCTCATGCGCATAAACGCCACGGGGATTCCCAGCGGAATCGACCCCAGCAGCGTCAGCACAAACAACTGCAAACTGACCAAGAATCCCTGGCCAAGCATTTGCATCATGACCTGAATAGACATTACTTGAGCACCCAATTATCGAAAGATAGACCATAGCTTGAATACTTGTCGCACAGGTCCTTAACCGTGCCGTCCTCGTAGAGCGCCTTGAGCGACTCGGTCACGGCGTCGGCCGACTTGGTGTCGCCCTTCTTAAAGCCGACGGCGTAGTGCTCGCTGGACAGCGGCTCATCAAGCTGCGTATAAGCATCGGGCTTGGCGGCAAGCTGATACTGGGCAATCGAAAGGTCGCAAGCCACGGCATCGACCGCGCCGCTCTCGAGCTGCATAAAGGCCGTGTTGTACTCGCCGATCGTGTCGAGCGTGGCAAACGTCGCCGCCAGATCCTTCTGGTCACCCTCGAGCACATCCTGCGCAGCGGAATCGGTCTGGGTAATCACGGTCTTGCCGGCAAGATCGTCCCAGCTCTTGATACCCGCATCCTTCTTGACCGCCAGCACCTGCTCGTTGAGCATGTACGGCTCGGAGAACGTGTAGTCGTCCTCGCGACCCTCCATGGTAAAGCCGTTCCAGATGCAGTTGATGGCGCCGGAGTTGAGCAGCGTGTCCTTGGCATCCCAATCGATGGCCTCGTATTTGACCTCCCAGCCCTGCTTATCGGCAACAGCCTTGGCAAGATCGAGATCAAAGCCGGCGTACTCGCCATCGTCGCCCACAAAGCCGTACGGAGGATAGGACTTATCAAAGCCCACCACGAGCTTCTTGGACTCCGCAGCGCCCTTCACGTCCTTGGCCGCGGCAGAACCAGCAGCGGAGCCCTTGCCGGCACCACCGCCGCAACCGACAAGACCAAGGCCAAGCACCGTGGCGAGCGAGCCGGCTAGACCAACAAACTGACGACGAGACATATCGGTATTCATGGTATTCCCCCTTGGTGGCACTTTAGTTAGGTTAAGTGAGTCATGTAACGTTCAGAATCATACACTTTAGCGTGATAGAGCACAAGGGAGGGGTTGCCCGCTGGGCTCCGGGGCGGGGGTTAAGTTTCCTGCTCTACAGTCCTGCTCACGACGGAGGCCACATTAAGTGGCCTCCTGTTCGTGCGGAACTCGCGATAAACTTAACCCCCGCCCCGGAGCCCAGCGGGCAATCATCGTTGTACCTATCACTGATACCAATAAACCGCTTGCATATCGTCTGTTGGCTTGGCACGGTACAATGCTTGTAGCTTTAAATTAATAAATTAGTGGGGTTAATTCATGGCAGAATCTCGTGCGGAGCGTAAGGCTCGTCGTGCTTTGATCGAGGCGGCTGAGGGGTCGGGGGAGAAAAAATCTTCTAAGAAATCCAAGTCGTCTCTGAATGCGAAGGGTCAGTCGGCTAAGGGCAAGGCTAAGGCCAAGCGTCCCGGCTCTCGTCGGAACGAGGATAAGGCATCTCAGACTCGCTCCAAGCGCTCGCATAAAGATCGGGTTTCGTCTGCGCGTAAGGCTGTGGACCCCAAGTCTCCTTGTTCCATCATGAAAGCTTGCGGTGGGTGCGCGGCGCTCAATCGTCCTTATAAGAAGCAGCTCGCCGCCAAGCAGGCTGCTATGGAGGAGCTTTTTGCTTCGCTTTGTGAGCGTGAGGGCATTGCTGTAGATCCTATTCGTGGCATGGGTGTCACCCTGGGCGACCCGGGCAAATATCCTGCGCCGCGTGGCTTTCGTCATAAGGCCGCCACTCCCTTTGCTCCCGGTAAGGAGGGCGCCGTCCGTTGCGGTTTCTTTGAGCGCGGCACGCACAAGATCGTTGCCGTACCCGAATGCCCCGTCGAGGCACCGGGCGCCCGTCAGATTCTCAACGGCATCGCACGCGAAGCTGAGCGGCTGCATATTCCCGCCTTTAATGAGGACAAGCATCTTGGTTTGCTTCGCTATGCCGTCGTCCGCTGCGGTTGGCATACCGACCAGGTCATGGTCACGCTCGTGACCGCTCAGCGCGACTTGCCGCATGCGCAGGAGTTCTTTGAGGCTGTCGTCGCACTCAATCCGCACATCGTCACCGTCGCCCAAAACATCAACGGACGTCCCGGCAACGCCATCCTCGGCGAGGAAACCCGCATTGTATATGGCGCCGAGTGTATGCGCGACCAGCTGCTCGGCTGCGAGTTCGACATCTCCCCCACCGCGTTCTACCAGACCAACCCGCAGCAGACCGAGCTGCTCTATCAGCTCGCGATTGACGGCATGGATCTGCACCAGGGCGATGTGCTTATGGATGCTTACTGCGGTAGCGGTACCATCGGTCTTTGCGCAGCTAAAGATGCCCAGAACAAGGGGATCGGCATCATGCTGCTCGGCGTGGAGCGCAACCCGGCGGGCATTGCCGACGCACGCCGCAATGCCGAGCTCAACGGCCTCACCCGCAGCGCTTGGTTTATGGCCGACGACGCCACCGATTACATCCTGGATGCCGCCGATAACAACGAGCGGGTCGATGTCCTTTCCATCGATCCGCCGCGCGCCGGCTCCACGCCCGAGTTCCTCGAAGCTGCCTGCGCGCTTAAGCCGCGCCGCATCACCTATATCAGCTGCAACCCCGTAACTCAAGAGCGCGACCTGCATCAGCTCCTCGACGGAGGCTATCGCCTGCTCAAGATCACGCCCGTCGACATGTTCCCTCACACCGACCACACCGAAACCGTAGCGGTCCTCGAACGCCGCTAACCAACCTCAGTAGATTTTTGGGACAAGAAAGGGGGGCAACCCGTCTGGGCCGCCCCCTTCGCTTGGTTTATAAATTCCGCTACATCCCCTTGCGCAGGTCGCACACGCCGGCTGCCGCCATCTCGCGCAACAGCGTCTCGCGGTCGCGCGTCACGATCAAATCCAGCGGGAAGTGAATCTCGTCGAGCATCTTGCGCGCGTGATCGAGCTTGCCAATGGCCATGCCAATGTGGGCATCGGTCGACACGCCAATGCCCACGCCCAGCTCGGCGCAGCGCTCGGCGATCTTGCGGCATGCGGCCCAATGCTCAGTGTCGATACCGTGTTCAAGACTATGGTTGTTGATCTCGATAATCTTGTGCTTGGCCTTAGCCGCCAACAGCACCTCGTCGATATCGAACGGCACGCCCGAGCGTCCCGTGTGACCCAGCATGAACACCTTGGGGTGCTCCAAGGCGTTGATATACATCTCGGTCGTCTGGGCCAGCGTCGCGCCTTCAGCAATCTGCGGATTATGCACGCTTGCAACCAAATAATCCAAATTACGCGTAACCAAATCGAACAGCGAATGCTGACGGCTGTACGAATCGCCGGCAATATCGAGCGTGACAGGAGTGTCCTCGCCAAACAGGCTTCCGTCTAGCGAAACGATATCGGCCTCGGCACCACGCAGCACTAGCACGCCGCTCCAAATGCGCGGCCAGATATCCTGGTTGATAAAGAACTGGTAACTGCGCAGGTCATTGGGGCAAGCCGTAACCATAGAGCTCAGATGGTCGGCGGATCCGAGCACCTGCAAGCCACGCTCTGCCGCCCAGTACACATTCTCCTCAATGGTCGAATATGCATGCGCAGAGAACATCGTATGGGTATGAATGTCACAAGAAAGCAGGTAGGGCATCAGGTCTCCTTATCTGGCACGGCCGTCGCTTATATTCATTGTACGCATAGCCTTCGATAGTCGTAAAACCACTCCATCCCAAAGACACAACGTCCATGACAACGGGGTCCGGCTTAACACCAAACCCCGTTTCACGTAAAACATTGTAGGCAGAGCGCTTTACTTTTAACGATACTCGTCCGCCAACTGTTTCCAAGCGGGTAGCGAATTGACAATCGTTTCGTAACTCACGCAATAGCCCAGGCGGAACCAACCCGGCATACCAAAGCTGTCCGAGGGAACCGCAAGCAACTCATACTTCTTTGCGCGCTCGCAAAACGCATTCGCATCGGGCTCCAACGCTTTCACCCACAGGTAGAAAGCACCGTCCGGCTCAACATAGGTATAGCCGTAGTCCGCCAAGGCATCGGTGAGCGCCGTGCGGTTGCGTGCATAGGCCTCAACGTCACTCGGCTCATCGATGCAATCGATAATCACGCGCTGGAAGAGCGCCGGCGCGCACACGAAGCCCAGCGTACGGGCAGCACCGGCAACGGCGGGCATAAGACGAGCTGCCTGAGGATTCGTATTGGGAACCAGGATCCACCCCACGCGCTCGCCCGGCAGCGAAAGCGACTTAGAATACGAGTAGCACACCACGGTGTTCTCGTAGATCGAGGGCACCCAAGGCACCTCGGCACCGTACACGATCTCACGGTACGGCTCATCCGAGATGAGCATAATCGGATTCTCAGGATCGCGCTGAGCGTTGGCCTCGCGCAGAACATTGGCCAGTCGCGTCAGCGTGTCGCGTGTATATACGGCGCCAGTCGGATTGTTGGGCGAGTCGATGATGACGGCAGCCGTCTTATCGGTAATCGCCTTGAGCACGTTGTCCACACTCAGCTGGAACGTATCTTCATCGGCGAGCGCCTCGACACACGTACAGCCGGCCTTCTCAATCCACACGCGATACTCCGGGAAGTACGGAGCGATAACGATGACCTCGTCGCCCGGATTCGTAACGGCGTTGAGCGTGCAGGTGAGCGAAGCCGCGGCACCCACCGTCATAAAGACATCCTTGCCCTCATAGCTCGTGCCAAAGCGGCGGTTGAGCGATTCGGCGACGGCTACTCGACATTGCGGCAGGCCCGGAGCGGGCGTGTAGCCGTGCAACTGGTCACTCGGCAGCTCCAGGGCCTTCTTAATCGACTCAGCCACAGCAGCGGGCGCCGGAACGCTCGGATTGCCCAGCGAAAAATCGAATACGTTTTCCGCACCGATCTGCGCCTTGCGCTCAAGGCCATAGCTAAAAATCTCACGGATGATGGAGCTTTCCGCACCGCGAGCATACATAGTTTCGTTGATCATCTGTTCCCCTTTCGCATAGGCGCTATTGTACGCTTTAGCCGAGCAAAGTGCCGCAGCAATGTTGATTGGGGACAGACTTAAATGCGTGAAAACGCTCATTTAAGTCTGTCCCCAATCAACAGACGGCCTCATATCGCTCAAAAGAAAAAGCCTCCGCAGGTTTCCCCGCGGAGGCTTTCGCCACAAAGACTATTTGTCGGCGTCGGTGTCGGCATCGGCATCGACGACGGCATGGTCATCGTCAGCATCATCGGATGCGGCTTCGGCATCCTCCTGCATGGCCGCCTGCGCAAAGGCCGCGGCATCAGCCGCCAGCTCCTCCTCGCTCATACGAGGCGCGCGCTTCTTGGTCGGCATGCCGGCCGCCTTGGCATTGCGCTCCTCCTTGGCCGCCAGGATATCGCCCTCGCGCTCAAGGTAGGCATCCCACTCGTTGTCGAGCAGGGCGTTCACGGCGTCGCCTTCGACGGTCTCGCGCTCAAGCAGCACCTTCGCCATCAGATCGAGCTGATCGCGACGGGCGTCCAGGATCTCGACCGCACGACGATGGGCCTCACGCATAATGCGCTGAACCTCGATATCGATGCGGCGCGCCGTCTCCTCGGAGTAATCCTGGTGATCGGCGTAATCGCGACCAAGGAACACCTGATGTTGCGCCTCGCCAAACACTTGCGTGCCCAGCTCCTCGCTCATGCCCAGGCGCGTGACCATCTCGCGCGCCATCTTGGTTGCGCGCTCCAGATCGTTGCTCGCGCCCGACGTGATGTCATCGCACATGAGCTCCTCGGCAACGCGACCGCCCAAGAACACGGCGAGCTCGTCGAGCATCTCGTTCTTGGTCTTGAGGAAGTGGTCCTCCTGCGGAAGCTGCAGCGTGTAGCCCAGAGCCTGACCGCGGCTGACGATCGAGATCTTGTGGACCGGATCGGAGTGCTCCAGGATGTGGCCCACCAGGGCGTGACCGCTCTCGTGGTAGGCAATCGTGGTGCGCTCGGCCTCGGTCATCACGCGACCCTTGCGCTGCGGTCCGGCAATCACGCGCTCCATCGATTCCTCGACCTCGTCCATCGAGATCACGGAACGATGACGGCGAGCGGCCAGCAACGCAGACTCGTTGAGCAGGTTCGCCAAATCGGCACCAGTAAAGCCAACGGTCATCTGGGCGAGCTTCTCAAACTTAACGTCCTCGTCCATCGGCTTGTTCTCGGCATGCACGCGCAAGATCTGCTCGCGGCCCTTCACATCCGGACGGTCGACCGTAACCTGACGGTCAAAACGGCCGGGACGCAGCAATGCCGGATCTAGGATGTCAGGACGGTTGGTCGCAGCGATCAGGATGACCGACTCGCTTTCTTCAAAGCCGTCCATCTCGACCAGCAGCTGGTTGAGCGTCTGCTCGCGCTCGTCGTGACCGCCGCCCAAGCCAGCTCCGCGCTGACGTCCCACGGCATCGATCTCATCGATGAAGATGATCGACGGGGCCTGAGACTTGGCCTCCTTAAAGAGGTCGCGCACGCGGCTGGCGCCGACGCCCACGAACATCTCCACAAAGTCAGAGCCCGAGATGCTAAAGAACGGCACGCCCGCCTCGCCGGCAACGGCCTTGGCCAGCAGCGTTTTACCGGTGCCCGGAGGGCCAACCAGCAACACGCCACGCGGGATCTTGACGCCCAGCTTGCGATAGCGATCCGGATCGCTCAAAAAGTCACGGATCTCCTCGAGCTCCTCGACTGCCTCGTCCACGCCGGCAACGTCTTCAAACTTGACCTTGGGGCGCGTGGCCTCGTTGGTCTTGGCGTTGGTCTTGCCAAACTGCATGTTCCTGTTGTTGGCACCCATCATCTGGCGCATAAAGTAGAACATGATGGCGATAAGGGCGATCGTCGGAAGCACACTCATCGCCAAGTCGCCCCAAAAATCGGGATCGTTGGTGTTGACGATGTACTTGGTATCGGGGTGCTCCGCCATGAGCTCGGCAAGCGAATCGGAGCCGACATAGGTCGAGGAGAAGCTCTTGAGCTCGCTCGTATCGCCCTTGTCCTTCTTCGTCTTCCAGTAATGACCCGTCACGCTTCCGTCTTGAACCGTATAGGTCAGATCTTCGACGCGATCCTGCTTGATGGCGCTGACCATCTCGCTCGTCGCGAGCTTAACGGTATTGCTGGAGCTGGCAAAGCCGGAGCCCATGTTAAAGAAGGCGTAGCCCAGAAGCGCGCAAGCCAAAATAAAATACAGCCAGCCCGTACGCGTGGGCTTCTTGCCTCCGGGCATCCCCGGGATCTTTGGGTCCCGGGGAGTCTGGGAATTGTTGTCGTTACGGTCGTCGGGCATCTTACGAATAAACCTCCGGTTTCAAAATGCCCAGATACGGAAGGTTGCGATAGCGCTCGGCATAGTCGAGGCCGTAGCCCACCACAAAGGCATCGGGGCAATGGGTTCCAACATACTTGGGCGTGATGGCCGAGACGCGGTCCTCAACGTCCTTCCACAGGAAGGCGGCGACCTCCAGAGAAGCGGGCTTGCGGCTCTCGAGGTTCTTCATCAGATACTTGAGCGTCAGGCCCGAGTCCAGAATGTCCTCGACGATCAGCACGTCGCGACCGCGGATGTCGATATCCAGGTCCTTAATGATACGCACGATACCCGAGGACTTCACACCGTCGCCGTAGCTCGAAACAGCCATGAAATCGATGTTGGTCGGCAGCTCGATCTTACGCATCAGGTCGCCCATAAAGACCACGGCGCCGCGCAGGACCGCAATCAGCACCAGATCCTTACCCGCGTAGTCGCGCGTAATCTGCTCGCCTAGGCGAGAGACGATACCGTCGATATCCTCCTGCGTGAACAGAACCTTCTCGATATCCGGATGTTGAGAAGCCATGACAACCCTTTCTTGTGCTTATCGCCCACACACCGCCGTATGGACGCGAACTACACATTCTAGCAGCGCACGGGGTAAATTTACCAGCCCGTGCGCCATCAGCGCGGGAATACCGTCAACGTCGCACAGAATAGCAGGCGTGGGACGCTATTCCGCATCGACCACGCGGAGCAGATATGCCACGCGCGTTGCGGCCGTGCACTTAAAACGCTCGTCCGCGCGAACTCCGGCGACCCACACCACGGCACCCCCCGGCGCCGTCCTCACCATGGGCACGCCGGCGCGCTCGGAAACGGGAATGCGAGCCTCACCTAGCAAATCGGATACTTTCTTGCTTCGGCCACTCATCCCTAACGGGCACATCACGTCTCCCGGCGCGGGACCGTCCACCCACAGGCGCGCCAATCGCGCCTCGGCAGGGATCTCGCCACGCGAGCCCGCCAGGATCCGCTCACTATCGCTGTCGGCAAAACCCAGGGCAGCCGCGTCTACCAAAGCTGTCACTTCCCCGGCAGCCGCAAGCTCACGGGCGCGGCGCACGATATCGCATCCCGGCTCAACAGCCATCGGTTCTGTGACCAGCATGCGTCCCCCGCCCAACGGCAAACGACCGGGTACGGTAACCCAGTCCGCGACCAGGCCCTCGCGAGCCGCCGGCGCCTTAAACGCCAGCATGCCAAACTCAATGCGTGCGTCAATCCCCGCCGGAAGCGTGACCGAGCCGGTGCCCTCGGCAACGCAGGAAAGGACTCGCTCCACATGTCGCATCTCGGGACGAGCGTCCGGATCGATGCGTTTGATCGCCAGTCGCACGATGCGCCGCGCGATTACCACCTCGGCCGCAGCCAGGCGCCTGGCATCGAGCACCAGCGCACCCGCTGCCTCTTTGCGCAAACAGCTTCGAAACGCCTGTGCCGAAAGCTGAGACAAAAACGCGTCCTCATCGCCTAAGATCTCGCAGGCGGTGCCAATCGTCTTGCAGACGCTCGCGTTGCGCTGCGCCACCACTGGCATTACTCGATGGCGCACGTAGTTTCGCAGATACGAGATATCCTCATTGCTCTCGTCTTCACGCCACGGCTGACCATGTACCTGTAGATAGCCCACGAGCTCGCCATGAGTTAGGTCGAGCAAGGGACGCACCACGATATTCCTCCGGCGAGGAATGCTCGATAGGCCAGCGGGCCCCGAACCCTTAATCGCGTTCATCAAAAACGTTTCCGCGCGATCCGAAGACGTGTGCGCGGTGCAGATACGAGCCGCCGTTCGCGGTGCCCCCGTCTGGGCGCAGAGCTCGCGAACATACCTCCGCGCCGCGGCATAGCGCACCTCGCGGGCCGCGGCCTCAATATTGCCCGACTCCCCATCAAAATAAGCGTGCTCCACGCACAGCGGTAAACCATATTTCGCGCAGAGCTCACGCACAAAGGCCTCGTCGCCATCGGACGCCTTGCCGCGCAGATGATGGTTTACATGCAGCACATGCAGGCGCTCGCGAGCAATGGGGGCAACACCGCGTCCGTCTTGGATATCCAGCTTTGATGTGCACGCCATAAGAAGCAGTGCCGTCGAGTCCGCGCCGCCTGATACCATGAGCACGACAGGAGCAGCCTGCTGCCTCGTCCGGGTCTCATCGACTGCCCCAGGCACGGCATGGTGTCCATAATGCTGAGATACCGTAGGCATTTGCTTCCTCCTCTATTCGTCCGCACCCATTGTATCCTTTGGAATCTTATGTCTCGTCTGCACCTTCATATCCTCGGCAGTGGCTCTAAAGGCAACTGCGCACTCATCGAGGGCCCGCAGGGGCTCATTATGGTCGATAACGGACTGTCTCGCCGCGAGACATTAAAGCGCATGGCAGAACTGGGGCTCTCGGCAGACAACGTCTCGGCTCTTCTCATTACTCATGAGCACAGCGATCACATCAAGGGCCTCGATGTCTGGTGCAAGCACTGGCACGGCCCCCTCTTTGCCAGCAGGGGCACTCTTTCGAACAAAGAAAATCTTTCGCATCTGCCTGTCGAGGAATTCGACCCCGGTGACACCCTATCCATTGCCGGCATCCACGTGCAAACCTACTCAACATCACACGATGTCATAAATCCAATCGGCTTTCGATTCGACGCCCTCGATGATTCCATCGGCTTTGCTACCGACACCGGAGAGCTATCGAGCCAAGCCATGAACACCCTCAAAGATTGTCGAGTCCTCGCGCTCGAAAGCAACCACGATGTGACCATGCTGCGCGAGGGAGAATATCCCCGCTTTCTTCAGGAGCGCATCCTGTCTGCAAGGGGACACCTCTCCAACGGCCAAGCCGCCGAAGCCGCGCGCGAACTTGTTACCGATCGCACCGAACAGCTCATTGCCATGCATATCAGCCAAGACAACAATCGTCCGAGCCTTACCGTCAAAAGCTATGCCAAAGCTCTAGCCGCAACCCTGGATGACGAGCTCGGCAGCTCCGCCACCCTTCTCCAAGGATCGCGAAAACTCTCGATACGCCCCGCAAGCCAGTATCGGCCAGCAACCATTCAATAGACTGTCCTAAACAGCAAAAGGGGCCGGGAATCGCTTCCCAGCCCCTTTTGTTGTCTTTTAATAGCGAAGAACACCAACGAAGTTATTCGATGGAGATCTTCGTAACGTTCTTCTTCTCGACGATCTTGGGAACCGTAACGGTCAGGATGCCGTCAGCGTACTTAGCCGAGAGGCCCTCGCTCGAAGCGTCCTTAAGATACACGCCACGCGTCGCGCTGTACGAGCTGAACTCCTTCTGCAGGAAGTTCTTGCCCTCGTTCTCCTCGTCTTCCTCGACATTCACGCTAATGGACAGACGGCCCTCGTTAAGCTCGACATCGATATCGTCCTTGGCGACGCCGGTCAGATAAGCCTTGACCTCATAGCCGTCGCCCTTATCCTCAACGTCAACGGGAAACGCCTTAGAGGCAATCGAGCTGTTCGCTAGGTCGCTCATATCATCAAACAGATCGAACAGCGAGCTTGCAGAGGGACGAACGCCAAAAACCGAACGATAAGGAACCATGCTTGCCATGTTTACCACTCCTTTATAGGACTGCCGAGTCATCTTCCAGGTGACTGGGACTTCTTTTGACGCTCTTATATATGCCCACCCGGTGCTCATATATACATCGACTATAAAGTTTTTTGAGTCCAGTACTATAAGCATATCTAAGTGCGTATGACTCAGGTTTTAGGAAGGTTAAGGTTCTTTGAACCAGAGCTTAAATACCGAGTATGTCCCCAGCTACAAATAACAAGGGGCTTACAATGAGCGCGTACACGTTGTTGGTAACGAGCTAAAGGGCATCATGGACGACCAAAACCAGAACAAAATGTTTATGCCGACGCAGGGGGAAGATACTTCCACGCAGCCGCCACGGTTCCATCGCCCCCACATCTCGCAAGAGCCCATTAATGATCCGGAGCCCGAGTATGTGACGAGAAATCGATATCAAACACTCGAGGATGCCCAAACGGGGCGTAAACATATGGGCGTCGCCTCGGGAGACCCTGTATATCTGAAAGACGCACCATTATCTAAAAACAGCGCAGCTAGTGATGAGCCGATGAAAGCATCCGCCACTCATCAACAAAGAGGTCCTCGACCAAAGCAAACCTTGACGCATTCGGCTCGCGATCTCGAAACGCCAAAACAGGGAAAATCAATCTTCGTTTCATCAAGTAAACGACGCAAGCAGCATCGACTGACAATCCTGCTTTTGATCATTGTGGCCATAGCAGTTGCCCTTGTTATTCGATTTATCTTCTTTAAATAAAGGCTCAATACCAAAAACGATAAGATCGTCTGGTGTAATAGAGTCATTTACGCCCAGTAAACGCAAAAAAGGGGGAGGCCGCGAGGCCTCCCCCTTCCAAGTTCAAGCGTACGGCTCGGTGCCGTCCACCGGTCAGCGGCGCCCTGGCCTCCCA